>CANRBK010000009.1 GCA_947628845.1 uncultured Clostridia bacterium
TTTGGTGACCCCTACGGGAATCGAACCCATGTCTCCGCCGTGAAAGGGCGATGTCTTAACCGCTTGACCAAGGGGCCTTATATGTAAAGAACTAAATAATATTAAAATTATCTAGTTCTTTTGGTGAGCTATCCGCGACTCGAACGCGGGACAACTTGATTAAAAGTCAAGTGCTCTACCACCTGAGCTAATAGCCCATCACCAATATTCTAATGTAACTCAGAACGCTTTTATATGATACACTATTTTTAATAATATGTCAATACATTTGGCAAAAATTTTGAAAATTTTTGCCAAATGTTTGATATTATGAATTTAATTTTTCAAGTACTTCATTTACATCTATACCATGAACATCGCATGCTTCTTGTAAAGTTTCCATTTGTGATGCTGGGCATCCTAAGCAATGCATCCCTATTTCTAATAATATATCTGCTTTTTCTGGTGCTACTTCTAATATTTCACCAATCTTTGTATCTTTATTAAAATTCATATTTTATCCCTCCTTAATTTAGTTTACAAAAAATTTTACCATATTTTTATAAAAAAGTATAGACAAATTAAAAAAAATGTTGTATATTTTTAAAAGTAAGGCGGTGATATTATTTTTAGACGTATTGATTTATTTTTTATATTATTTATTATTAATCTTTTTATTACTTTATATTCATTATATGTTTTTTTCGAAGTAAAAATTTTACACACACTTCAAGGTTCAAAATTAAAAATTAAAAAGGAGGGCTTATAATTTTATATAAAAAAATAATTTTTTGTTCACTTTTTTCAATTATTTCCTTTATTATATCTTTTATATATTTTAGTCCAATTTTTTTTTCAAATGAAATTATAATTGTATATGGAATACATCCATTTGATATATGTAGTAAATATCCTCTAGCTTGGAAATACATAAAAATACTTTTTAATATTACATATATTTTTTCTAGCTTCATTTTTTCTAATTTATTATTTAATAAATTTATTTATAAATTTCTAAAAAATAAAAATATTAAAAATAATAATTTAAAACAACATAATTTTACTAGATTGAATTTACTTATTGGAAAGGACTTTAAAACAAATTCAAACTTATATATACCAGAAAGCGGACTATATCAAAACTTTTTAATAACTGGAACTATAGGATCTGGAAAAACGTCATCTGCTATGTATCCATTTACAAAACAATTATTAAAATATAATAGTGAAAATAGAAATGATAAAATAGGTATGCTTATTTTAGATGTAAAAGGTAATTATTATAATCAAATTTTACAATATGCAAAATTATTTAATTTAGAAAAAGACTTAATTGTTATAGGCGTAAATTCCAATAATTTTTATAATCCTTTGCATAAACCAAATTTAAAACCTTCTGTATTAGCTAATAGATTAAAAACAATTTTAACATTATTTTCTGAAAACAACTCTGAATCTTATTGGCTCGATAAATCTGAACAAATCTTAACAGAAGCAATTAAATTATGCCGATTATATAACAATAATTATGTTACTTTTGCAGAATTACATAAATTAATAACTATTCCTGATTATTATAAAGAAAAAATTAAAATATTAAAAGACCTTTTTATTTATTCTAAATTTACTAATAAAGAAATTTATGAATTAAATGAATCTTTAAACTTTTTTCAAAAAGAATTTGAATATTTAGATTCTAGAACAAAAGCTATATTGATTTCTGAAATTACTCGAATCACAAATACATTTATATCAGATTATGACATACACTCTATCTTTTGTCCCCCTAAAGAAAAATTAAATTTTTTAGGTTTTAAAGATGTTATAAACTCTGGAAAAATCGTTGTTCTTAATATGAATATTTCTGAATATAGCCTTCTTTCGAAAATAATTGCTACCTATTTAAAGTTGGATTTTCAAACGGAGATACTTTCTTCTTTATCTAATGGAAATACAAATAAGACAGCTTTTATATGTGATGAATATGATAAATATTGTACTAAAACAGACGCTGATTTCTTCTCTTTAAGTAGAGAAGCTAAATGTATAAATATAGTTAGTACTCAAAGTTATTCTTCTCTAAAAAGTACTTTAAAAGATGAAGCTACTGTAAAAGTTATAATTCAAAATTTAATAAATAAGATTTGGTTTAGAACAGATGATATTTTTACTATTGAAGAAGCTCAAAAACAATTAGGGAAAGAGGAAAAAGAAAAAGTCTCTAAAAGTATTTCAGAAAGTGCAAAAGAAACTAATTTTAGTTACATCACTAATTCTTTAAATTCCATAAATTCAAATATTTCTGAATCCTATAATTCTTATTTTCAAACAGATTATATTTACGATACTAATTTTTTTACACAAAGTCTGGAAACATTTACCGCTCTTACTTTTTTATCTGATGGTAACACAATTTACAAACCTCAGAAAATAAAAATGCTACCATATTTTAAATAATTAGAAAGGAGTTTATATGGTAAAATCAAATAAATTTATATTTTTCATTATATTTACTATATTATTATTTTTTATTATAATATTTGTTTTTAATTGTTTTTCTTTAGCTGCTAGTGAACCAAAAATAGTATCAAAAATCAATTCAGCATTTGAAGATATAGAAAAATGGCTACTAAAATTATCAACACCTGCAGCTGCAGTTGCCGTAGGAACAGGTGTATTTATGAAAAAGTTTAGTTTTGGTGATGAAGAAAGAATTAGAACAGGGAAAAAAATTATTAGAGGTTCTTTATTTTCTTATGGATTTATACTTGCCATTGATTTAATTCTATCTGCAATAAAATCATTAATTAGTTAGAGGAGGTATTTTGGAACAAACAAATATTTCACAAATTATAATTGATACTATAAATACTATTTTAGGTAATCTTTTTAGTTCTATCGATAATAATTTATATTCTTTATTAGATGATATTACTTTTATTGGCACAGATATTCTTAATGATAAAAATTTTGAAAATATTTTTGGAACAGCTACTTCTAATGGTATTTTATTAATAGCAAATTCTCTACTTTTAGGTATAATTTTATATTTTGCAATCAAATATTTATTTTCACATTTAACATATTCACAAATAGAAAATCCTCATAATTTTTTAATAAAATTAATTATTTGTGGAATATGTATGAATTTTTCCTATTTTTTATTACGTCAATTCCTTGATATTTTTTCTAATACATCTTTAGCAATTAGAAATTTAGGAGAAAATTTATTTAATAAAAATATTTGTTTTTCTGAACTTATTTTAGATATAAACAATAATATTTTTATTCAAAATTCATCAATTGATATTTTTTCAGTTGATGGTTTAATTAAAGGTATAATTTCTTTTTCTCTCTTAAATTTAGTTTTTTCTTATTCTTTCAGATATATATTAGTAAAAGTTTTAATATTGCTTTGTCCTTTTGCAATATTAACAAATTGTTTAAACTCTACATCTTGGATTTTTAAATCATGGTTTAAAAATTTATTTTCTTTATTATTTATTCAAATTATTGTATCAATAATTTTATTAATTTTATTTTCTATTGATTATTCTTCATCAAATCTTTTTTCTAAATTTATTTATATAGGAGGTCTTTATGCTTTAATAAAATCAAATTCTTTTGTTAGAGAATTTTTAGGAGGAATTTCCACAGATATTTCACAAAATGTTGGTAATTTATCAAAATTTATTAAATAGGAGGTTTTTATGAAATTTATTTTTCCTCAAAATTATAATTTTAAAAGTAAACTATTTGGAATAATTGATTATAGTACTATTTTTTTAAATTTATTTTGGAATTTATTTATTTTTATTTTTATAAATATTTTTAATAATATAAATATAAAAATTTCTTTATTTTTTATTTTATCTTTCCCTCTTTTTTTATTTAGTATTGTTGGATTTAATGGAGATAATATTTTTTACGTAATAAAATACATTATAAATTTTTTATTAAAACAAAAATTATATCTTTTTACCAAGAACTTTTATCAATCACCTTGAATTTTTTGTCTAAAAAAGTTATAATTTATAATACAAATTATAATATATAATTTGTATATCATTTATTTTGATGGGAGATTTTTATATGAAATTAGAACAAAATGACAAACAATTATTATTTTCAGAAACAATGATACCAGATATATTTTTTTCAGAATATTTATCTCAAATTCCTGGTGACTATTTAAAAATTTATTTATATTTAGTATTTCTTTCAAAATATAAAAAAGATATAAAAATAAATGATTTATCTAAAAAATTATCACTTACTGTAAAATCTATAAGTGATGGTTTAAAATTTTTAGAAGATAATAATTTAATTTTAAAAAAGACTACTGGTTTTATAATTATAGATTTACAAGAAACAACTTTAAATAATTTGTATAAACCAAATTTAACATTATCAAAAGAAAATATCGAACAATCGTCAAAAAATCAATCTAGAGCAAAAGCTATCGAACATATAAATAATATGTATTTTCAAGGAATTATGGGACCTTCATGGTATAATGATATTGATTTATGGTTTAGAAAATATAATTTTGATGAACAAGTTATGATTAGTCTATTTACTTATTGTTATAATCGTTCAGCTTTACACAAGAATTATGTTCAAACAGTTGCAGAAGCATGGAATAATAATAAAGTTAAAACTTATAATGATTTAGAATTATATTATCAAAAACAAGAAAAATTAAATAAAATAAAAAATACTATATCAAAAAAACTTGGAAAACATGGTAGTCTTACACAATATGAAGAAGCTTATATAGAAAATTGGGTTTTAGACTTTGGATATGACATGAATATTATTGAACTTGCATTAAAAAGGACAACTTATAAACAAAATCCTACATTTGAATATATAAATAATATAATTAAAGATTGGCATGAGAGAAATTTAAAAACTCCTGAACAAGTAGAAAAATTTTTAGAACAACGAAAAAAACAAAACAAAGATATAAAAGAAATAAAATCACAAGTGTCAAAAGCCAATTATGAACAGAGAAAATATAATAATTTAGACTTTTTATATGCTAATAATAATTTAGAAGGAGATAAATAATGTCAAATGCAATTTTAAATTCTTTATTAAAAGAATATGATCAAAAAAAAATAAATGCTGAAATAGATTTAGAAAAAAGAAGGCAAAATTTATATAAATTGCTTCCTCGTTTAGAGGCAATAGATAATGAATTACATAATTTTGCAATAACTACAGCAAAAAATATTTTAAATAATTCTTCTAATTCTTCTAGTATTGATAATTTAAAACAAAAAATTTTAGATTTAAAAAAGGAAAAAGAATCAATTTTATTAGAAAATAATTATAATTTAGATTATCTAAAACCTTCTTATGATTGTAAAATTTGTAATGATACTGGATATATATTAGATAACAAACATAATACTATAATGTGTAATTGCTTAAAACAAAAACTATTAGATATTTCTTTTAATAAATCAAATATATCAAATTTAGAAAAAGAAAATTTCGACAATTTTAATGAATTAATTTATTCTGATGAAGTGGATTTATCAAAATATAAATTTAATATTTCTCCAAGAAAAAATATATTAAATATTAAAAATAAATCTATACAATTTATAAATAATTTTGAAAATCCCGAATATAAAAATTTATTATTTGTTGGTTCTACAGGTTTACGGTAAAACATTTATGACAAATTGTATTGCTGCAGAATTACTAAAAAGCGGAAAAACTGTTATTTATCAAACAGCACCTGTATTACTTGAAAGCGTAATAGATTATAAATTAAATAAGCAAAAAAATAAAAATAATGACTTTTATGAATCTATACTTAATTGTGATTTATTGATAATTGATGACTTAGGAACTGAAACTTTAAATAGTATGAAACTTAGCGAATTATTTACAATTTTAAATACTAGAATTTTAAATCTAAATAATAAAATTACTAAAACTATTATTTCTACAAATTTAAATATAAATGATATTTTTAGAAATTATGAAGAAAGAATAGGATCTAGAATAGCTGGTTATTATGATATTTATTATTTCTTTGGTGATGATTTGAGATTTAAAAAAGAACAATAGTGAATGCTTTATAATATAGTAAATTCAAAGATTTTTCCTATATTATAAAATGGAAAAGGAACTAAAATTTAGTTCCTTTTTTCTTTTTATTCTACGCTTTCTTGCATTTCAGGTGTTAATGTTTCTATACTTACTACTTTTCCACCATCCGTAGTTCTCATCAATGTAACTCCTTGTGTTGATCTTCCAAGAACGCTAATATCTTTTACTTTTAATCTTATTATTGTGCCTGTATCCGTAATTAACATTACATCATCATCCTCTGTTGCTATTCTTGCTCCAACCAATTTTCCTGTTTTTGGTGTTATTTTATAAGTTATAACTCCTTTTCCACCTCTTATTTGTACTCTATATTCATCTAATTCTGTTCTTTTTCCAAATCCATTTTCGGTTATAGCAAGTAATGTTGCTTTTCCTCCTGAAATAATTGATTCCATTCCAATTACTTCATCATTATCATCTAGTCTTATTCCTATAACACCTTGTGAAACTCTACCTATTGGTCTTACATCTTTTTCATCAAATGTTATACACATTCCTTCTCTAGTTACAAGAACAACATTATCCTCTCCATCTGTAAGTCTTACTGTTATAAGCTCATCATCTTCTTTTAAAGTAATTCCTTGTAATCCGTTTTTTCTTGCAGAATTATATTCTAATAAAGCAGTCTTTTTAATTAAACCATTTTTCGTTGCCATTAATAAATATTTTCCTTCTGCAAAATTTTGTATTGGAATAACAGCTGATATTTTTTCTCCAGCATCTAAATTTAATAAATTTACTATTGCAGTTCCTTTTGCAGTTCTACCTGCTTCTGGAACTTCATATCCTTTTAATCTATATAATTTTCCTTTATTAGTGAAGAACAATATTGTATCATGTGTTGATGCTGTAAATATTTGTTTTACAAAATCTTCTTCCCTTGTTGCCGTAGCTGTAATACCTTTTCCTCCCCTTCTTTGACTCTTATATGTATCTACAGGCATTCTTTTTATATATCCAAAGTGTGTTAAAGTTACTACTATTTGTTCTTCTTTTATTAAATCTTCTTCTACAAATTCTCCTACAGCTGGTAATATTTTAGTTAGTCTTTCATCTCCATATTTATCTTTTATTTCTAATAATTCATCTTTTATAATTTTATATACTAATGTCTCACTTGATAATACTTCTTTTAAATAAGCAATAAGTTTCATCAATTCATTATATTCTTCTTCGATTTTTTCTCTTTGCAATCCTGATAAAGTTTTTAATCTCATGTCTAAAATAGCTTGTGCTTGTATATCAGATAAACCAAATCTTTCTATCAATCTTTCTTTAGGATTATCATAAGATGAACGAATAATATTAATTACTTCATCTATATTATCTAAAGCTATTTTTAATCCCTCTAAAATATGAGCTCTTGCTAGGGCTTTATCCAATTCGAATTTTGACCTTCTTAAGATTACTTCTTTTCTGTGATTTATAAAGCAATCCAAAGCTTCTCTTAAATTTAGTATTTTTGGCTCCCCATCTACTAATGCTAACATTATTACACCAAATGTTTCTTGCATTTGAGTATGTTTATATAATTGATTTAATATAACTTGAGGTCTTGCATCTCTCTTTAATTCTATTACAACTCTTGTTTTTTCTTTTCTATCAGATTCATCTCTAACTTCTGAAATACCTTCTATTTTCTTTTCTTTTGACAACTCTGCTATTGTCATAACAAGTTTTGCTTTATTTACTTGATATGGTAAAGATCTAATTACTATTTTCTGTCTATTTCCACTCATTTCTTCTATTTCTGCTTCTGCTCTCATAGTAATTTTTCCTCTACCTGTTGTATATGCTTCTTTTATACCATCTTTACCTAAAATTGTAGCTCCCGTAGGAAAATCAGGTCCTTTTATTATATTCATTAATTCTTCTATAGTAGTTTCTGGATTATCAATTACTTTTACAATTCCATCTATTACTTCTGATAAATTATGTGGTGGAATATTTGTTGCCATTCCTACTGCAATACCTGATGATCCATTAACTAATAATGCAGGTATTCTTGCTGGTAAAACTGTTGGTTCTTGTAATCTGTCATCATAGTTTGGCATAAAATTTACTGTATTTTTTTCTATATCTGTTAACATCAATTCAGATATTTTTGACATTCTTGCTTCAGTATACCTCATAGCCGCAGGACTATCACCATCTACTGATCCAAAGTTTCCATGCCCATCTACTAATGGATATCTCATTGTAAAGTCTTGTGCAAGCCTTACCATTGCATCATATACAGAACTATCTCCATGTGGATGGTAACGACCTAAAACAGATCCAACTGTATTAGCACATTTACGATATGCTTTATCAGATGTAATTCCATCTTCGTGCATTGAATACAATATTCTTCTATGTACTGGTTTTAAACCATCTCTAGCATCTGGAAGTGCACGAGATACAATAACGCTCATTGCATAGTCTATATATGCTGTTCTCATTTCTTTGTCTATATCTCTTTCTATTATTTTTCCGTCTCTTCTTTCTGGTGTTTCTTCCATTATTTTTTCCCTCTTTTCATTGTTTTTGTACATTTGTATTATACTAAACCATATAAAAATTTGCAAGCAATTTTAGTAAAAAATGGTAAAAAAACTTAGGGAAATTTGCACTTTATAATAATATTTATTTTACGTCTAATATTAAATTAGTTCCATCTATAAATCCTTGTTTATACATCTCTTTCATTATAATTGATGTCTTAATGTTATTATTTTCTTCAATATTTTTTATTAATCTTTCTATTTCCATTTTTATGGAATTTTCTTTTATTTTTTCTTCTATTCTTTCTTTATCTATAGTTTTAAATTTTTCTTTATTTTCTGTCATCTTTTCTTTTACCTTTTTATCCAATTGTTCATATTTCAATTCATATATATTTTCTACCATAATTTTTCCTCTCTTTCTTTTATTATTTTGTATTTATTTTTAATTTTTATACTATTTTTATTTTAATTAATATTTTTTACAACTTAATTTTATTAAATATATATTTATTTTTCTGTGGAATGCTTTATATTATAGAAAATTCGGAAAACTCTCCTATAATATAAAAACGTTACTTATTAAGTAATGTTTTTAATATGTATATAATATTTTTGCTAATTCTAATTGTTCTTTAGTTAAATTAAAATCTTTACCATTATTTTTAATTAAATTATGCAAATTTTCTAATGTTCTTACATCTTTTATAATTTTTTCTATTGGAATTAATTTATTAATTTGTTTTTCTATTTTATTATATTCTTTTTGCATTCCTTCAAAATCTTTATTATTAAAATATTCTTTCCAATTATTAATATATTTTTCTGTATAGTTCAATGTCTCTATTTGATCATTAAATGTATTTTCAATATTCTTTTCTACATTATTTAATATAGTATTTTTTCCCTGTTTTATAGTTTTTGATATTGTTGAATTAATTAATCCATTTTTGTAAACTTTATCAATAATATCATCTAATAAATCAGAAATATTATCAATTATTCCCCCACTTTTTATTGCTTGCTGTGCTTGATAAATATCTTCAAAATTGCCAGTTACTATTCCCAATGCACTTTTTCCAAAATTTATAGCATCATCTATACTCCTTTTTATTCCATCCTTTAATCCATATTCAAATAAATTATCTTTTAAATTTATAATTTGATTTTCAAGATAATCTGGCAATAATGCTCTAATTCCTATATCTATTCCCATATTTATTGTTTTTCCTAATGTTGTTTCTAAAAACTTATTTTGTTCTATTTCATTTTCTAAATTATTATTTATACTTAATTCATTATTTATATTATTGTTCATATATTTCTTCCTTTCTTTTTATTATAAAAAATAATTATATAATTTTTCTCATCAATAATTCAAAATCTTTTTTATAATTTTTATTATCTAAAATTTTACTTTTAAATTTTTTATTAATTAATTCTTCATATTCTTTTTTATATTTTATTTTCGCAATTATTTTATTTTTATTAAAAATTTCATTTATAATTTTTTCATCAATAGAATATTCATTAAAATTATTTATTATTATTTTTAAATTTTCAATTTTATTTTTATCAATAATTTTTTTTGCATTTTTTATTCCAAATAAATTTGGTTTTATTAATAATATTTTTTCATCAGAATTAAATAATATTTTTTTATTTATTTTTGGAAAAAATTCTATCAAAAAATAATCATAATTATTTTCTATTTTTTTTATTAAATTATAATTTATTATTTTATTATATAAAATCAAATCAATATTTTTATTTATTTTTATAATCATATTTTCAATAATTTTTTTATTTAAATATTTAACAATATATTTATTATTTATTATTTTAATTTTATTTTTAAGTACTAATTTTTTTGTTATGTTTTTTTCAGATTTTTTTTCGTTCTTAAATAATGTACTAATATCAGTGTGTTCAGAATTTAATTCAATTATTAGAGTTTTAAAATTTTTACTTTTTAAATAATGTGCCATATTTATTATCGTTATACTTTTTCCTATTTTTTCTTCTCCCAATATAGAAATAATTTTTATTTTTTTATTTTTGTTTTTTTCTTTTTTATTTTTTATATTTATTTTATTAAAATCATTATTATATTTTTTTAATATTTCTAAATTTATTTTATTTTGATAATATATTATTTTAATTTTATTATTATCTAAATTAATATTATTTTTATTTTCATTTTTTATTGTTATAATTATTTTTATTTTTTCATTTTTATATAATATTTTTTCTATTAATTCATTTATTTCAATTTCACCTGGTAAATTAAAATCCATAATTATATAATTTACTTCTAAATCTTTTTCTAATATTTCTAAAATTCCTTCTTTATAAAAAATATCTTTACAAATTATTTTTATATTATTTTCATTTTTTAATTCTTCATTTAATATAGGATTATTCATTGCAGTTATTATTTTTATCAATATAATTTTCTCCTTCTAAAATATTTTTTTCAATTTCAGATGATTCAATTTTTGTTAATATATGATCATCACCAACAAACATCAAACATTCTCCCCTTTTTAGTGATTTAATTTCTATTTTTTCTTTATCAGATAAATTAGTATATTCACCTAATATTTTTATATTTTCTTCTTCTAATGCAAAAAAAGTTTTTATACTAGAATTATTTAATATGCTTTTTCCATATGTACCATTATCTAAACTAAATATATCTGATATGTCTTGTGTTATTGCAACTCCACTTCCTCCGTATTTTCTTATTGTTTTAAAAATTTTGTAAATAAAACTTGCTACATTTTTATTTGATGTAACTCCGAATCAATCTCCAAATTTCGTCTAAATATATTGCCTTTTTTTCTTCTCTGTTTTCTTTGATTTTATCCCAAAAAATATCAGTAAATAAATACATTCCATATTTTAAATTTTCCTCACCTAAATCATATATATCTGCTACTATTAATTCATTATCCAATTTTACATTTGTATAATTATTAAAAAATTTCATTGAACCTTCTACAAAAGGAATTAATTTTATTCTAAATTTTTTAGTTCTTGGATCTTTAGATAAAATATTAAATAAATCTTCTAATATTGGCATATGTTTTTCTGATTTAAAATTATTATTTTTGTCATATAAACTTTTATCATCAAATGTTATATTTTTTAATTTATAAACTTCTATTATTTTTTCTTCCAATAAAGCTTTTTCTTCTTCATCCATTTCTCCAAAAATTAAATTAAAAAATCCAATTAACTTACTTATTTTTGTTGCTAAATACCCATTTTCTCCAAATTCTATACTTTCTTTTCTTATATCTAAAATATTTATATATGTTTCAGATGTAGGTCCTATTTTTATTTGTACACCTCTTAAATTTTTACAAACTTTATTATATTCTCTATCTGGATCTATAATATATTGTTTTATTCCCAATAATTTATATCTTAATATTAATAATTTTGTATAAAAAGATTTTCCTGCTCCACTTGTTCCAAAAATACAAATATTTGCATTTTTATATTTTTCAGTATTATATCTATCAATAAAAACTAAAGAATTATTATAAATATTAGTTCCAATAAATATTCCATTTTTATCAAAAATAGATGATGATAAAAAAGGATATGTAGATATAAGCCCTGATGTTAAAATATTTCTTCTTGAAACTTCTTTAATTATCTCTCTATTTTCCATTATTGGCAGTGTTGCTAAGAAGCATTCTTCTTGTCTAAAATTTGCTCTCCTTGTTTGCATTCCTTTACTTTGTAAAATTCCTTCAATTTTATTTAAATTGTATTCTAATTCTTTTATATCATCACTATACAAATTTATATAAATATATAAAAAATATAAATCTTCATTATTAACTTGCATTTCTTTTCTAATATATTTTGCATCATTATATGTATAAGAAGCTATGTCAATATCCTGTCTATTTTGATTTGCTTCTTTTATTTCTACTCCTACATTTCCTATATGATAAGTTAAATCTTTTATAGTTTTATAACTATCTTGTTTTTCATAAAAAATAGAAATATTCATATTTATATTTGTTTCAATTAAATTTTTTAATAATAAATCCGTTTGTTCTCTATAATAATTTACTACTATTAAAGATGAATAAAATAAATTATCAATTTCTAAATATTTAGGATTTTGCATATTTATATATGCTGGCGAAATTAAATCTTTTTTTGTAAAACTTCCTGAAAAAAAATTATTTATTTTTTTCTCTTTTTTATTTTTTTTAATTTTTATTCCTCCTTTTTATATAATTATTTTTATTTTTCTTTTTATTTTCAATTTTAATAAAATTATATTTTTTAATGTAAAAATATATTAAAAAAATATAAAATTCTCTTATTTTCGATTTTAATAATTAAAAATTTTAATCATTTAAAAATTTTCTAGTATTTAAAAAAGAATAAAAAATTTTTTCAACTTCTTTCTTATCGTCTATTTCAATGGTTTCATTACTACATCTAGATAAACACTCTTTTATTTTAAAATACTTTTCTTTTAAATCATTTTCAATAATTTCTATTGAATTAATATTTTCTGTTTTTTCATTTGATAAAATTAGATAAAAATCTTTTGAAGCAGAATTTTTTGAATAATTTAATTTTTGAATAAATTGAATATATTTTTCTGAAATTTCTTTTAAATATTTATTTTCTTTTTTTTGAATATTTTTTTCGATATTAAAAATATGTTGACTTAAATCTTGTTTATTACTTTGAATTAAAATTTGAAAATTAAAATTGCAAGTTTTTAATAAAATTTTATAAGAATTTAAAATAGTATTTTTTTCTAAATCAGATTTTAAATTATAATTTATTGGAATTATTTTTAATATTTTTATAAATTTATCTTTATTTATTTTTATAATTCCATTTTCAAAAATTTCTTCTATTGGAATCCATTGTTGAACACTTTTATTTTTTATAAATTTTCACCTCCATTTATTTTTTTATTTTACATTATATTTATTTTATTGTCAATAAAAAAATTTTGACATATTTCGACATTTAATTTTATATTTAAAAAATTTTTTATTTTTTTGTATATATTTTTTTATATTGAACATAATAAAATTATAAGGTTGATAATAGTTGAGCAAAGAGTAATATTAGATTCAAAATGAGTTTAATATTATTCGAACAAAGATATATAATGGTGTAATAATTATATCATTATGTGTCGGCGATAAGAGTATATTAGGTGTATGTAGGCTATATTATCTATTTTTGTTTTATCTATATATGGTCAAATTATATGTAATATATTCGAGCTAAGATTATTCTTTTATCTAATATTTAAAAGTGGTTATTAGTAGTCCCTCGTTTTGGATAAATATAGTTACTTGTGGTGGATTAATAGTCGAGCGAGTGATTAATATATGTGGTATCGAGCTTATTTATATAGCAATATATATTAGGTTTTAATATTAGATATATTAGTTTTAGCTAAGATTATTATCGGCTTTATAGATTAATGGTAGGTTGTTTTTAATAACCTACCATTAAATTTTATATATCTAAATTTTTTACATATTTTGCATTATTTTGAATAAACTTCCTTCTTGGTTCTACTTCATCTCCCATTAATAATGAAAATGTTTCATCAGCTTTTATTGCATCATCCATAGTTACCTTAACTAAGATTCTAGATTCTGGATTCATAGTAGTTTCCCATAATTGTTCTGGGTTCATTTCCCCTAGACCTTTATATCTTTGTAATCCTAATTGATCTCTTGTAATTCCTTTTTCTTCTAATTCTTTATATGCTTTATCTAAATCATCATCTGTATAACAATATATATCTTCCATTCCTTTTTTAGATAATTTATATAATGGTGGTTGAGCTAAATATACATTTCCATTTTCTATTAATGGTCTCATATATCTAAAGAAAAATGTTAATAATAATGTTCTAATATGAGCTCCATCAACATCTGCATCAGCCATTATTATAACTTTTCCATATCTAATTTTTGTAATATCAAAATCTGATCCTATTCCTGCTCCTACTGCTAATATAACTGGATTTAATTTATCATTTCCGTAAATTTTATCAGCTCTTGCTTTTTCTACATTTAACATTTTACCCCATAAAGGTAATATTGCTTGAAACTTTCTATCTCTACCTTGCTTTGCACTACCACCTGCAGAATCTCCCTCTACTATATATACTTCACATTCTTCTGGATTTTTGCTACTACAATCTGCTAATTTTCCAGGTAAAGTTGAAGTTTCCATTGAATTTTTCTTTCTTACCAATTCTCTAGCTTTTCTTGCTGCTTCTCTAGCTCTTGATGCACTTACACATTTTTCTAAAATTGCTTTTGCTATAGCTGGATTTTCCTCTAAGAATGTAGATAAAGCTTCATTAACCATACTTTGAACAACTCCAGTTACTTCACTATTCCCTAGCTTTGTTTTAGTTTGTCCTTCAAATTGTGGCTCTTTTACTTTTACAGAAACTACTGCTGTAATACCTTCTCTTATATCTTCACCTTGTAAGTTTGGTTCTTTTTCTTTTAAGATATTATGGCTTCTAGCATAATCATTAAATACTTTTGTTAATGCTCTTTTAAAGCCCTCTAAATGTGTACCACCTTCTATAGTATTGATATTATTTACAAATGTATAAATATTTTCGTTATATGTTGTAGTATATTGTATAGCTATTTCAACTGGTATTTCTCCTGATTTCTCAATATATATTGGTGTAGGATGTATTTTTTCTTTATTTTTATTTAAAAATTCTACAAAAGATATTAGTCCTCCTTCGTAACAAAACTCTGATTTTTTTATATTATCTTCATCTCTTTTATCTTCGATTGTTATTTTTAATCCTTTTGTTAAAAATGCTATTTCCCTAAGCCTTTTTTCTAGAACTTCATATTCATAATCCAAACTTTCAAATATTGTATTATCAGCTAAAAATTTTACTAAAGTCCCTGTTCTTTTTGATTCACCTATTTTCTCCAATTTTTGAGTAGTCTTTCCTTTTTCAAATTTCATTTGGTAAATTCCGCCATCTCTTTCAATTATAACTTCTGTCCATTCAGATAGAGCATTTACAACTGACGCACCAACTCCATGTAAGCCTCCAGAAACTTTATATCCACTATCACCACCAAATTTTCCACCTGCATGTAAAACTGTATAAACAGTCTCTGCTGTTGATATTTTTGTTTTAGGATGTATTTCAACAGGTATTCCTCTACCATTATCTTGTACTGATATTATATTTCCTGGTTCTATAACAACATTTATTTCTGTACAATATCCAGCTAAAGCTTCATCTACACCATTATCAACAATTTCATAAACCATATGATGTAATCCTCTAACTGATGTACTTCCAATATACATTCCTGGTCTTTTCCTTACGGCTTCTAAACCTTCCAATACTTGGATTTGTTCAGCACCATATTTATGATTGTATTTTTCCATTTGTGTTCCTCCTAATTTTTATTTTAAAACTTTTCCATTAGACACATTATATTCCAAATATTTTAAATTTTCAATATCTAATTTTTCAGTTCCTGTTATTATAACTTGTATATCCCTAATACTTTCTAAAAAATTTTTCCTTCTATTTTTATCTAATTCAGACATAAAATCATCTAATAATAAAATTGGATATTCTCCTATATCATCATATATAACTTGAAGTTCAGCTAACTTTAAAGAAAGCATTGCTGTTCTATTTTGCCCTTGAGATCCATATATATTAATCTCTTTATTATTAATATATAACATAAAATCATCTCTATGTATACCTTTTGTTGTAAATCCTTTTATTATATCTAATTTCCTTCTTTGTTTTAGTAAATTCAGATATTCATTTTTATCTTTACATTCAGTAATATATATTAATTTTATTTCTTCTTTATTATTTGTTATTTTATTATGTATTATATTTAATTTTTCTATTATTTTATTTATAAATTCTTCCCTATATTCACATATTTTTACAGCATATTCTGCTAATTTTTCATCCCAAATTTCTAATAAATTCTCATCTTTTCTTTCTTCTCTAATTTGTTTCAAATATTTATTTCTTTGATCAATTGTTTTTATATATAAATTTAAAATATGCATATAATTAGGTCTTAACTGACTTATCATTATATCTAAAAATCTTCTTCTATTTTGAGGTCCACCCTTTAAAATATTTATATCATTAGGTGTAAAAATTACTATATTTAGATTTCCTAGCAATTCACTTAATTTTTTTATTTTAATTCCGTTTAAAAAAACTTCTTTTTTATTTCCTAATTCTATTCTTATCTTTCCATCTCTATCTGATTTTTCAAATTCTATTTCTATACTTGCATGATCTTCATTTAATTGTATCATTTCTGAATCTTTTTTTGCTCTAAAAGATTTTCCTAAACTACATAAAAAAATTGATTCTATTATATTAGTTTTTCCTTGTGCATTTTCTCCATAAAAAATATTTATATTCTTTTCAAAATTAATATATTCTTTTTTATAATTTCTGAAATTTTCAAGTTTTAAATTTTTTACCAACATTTTTTTCTCCAAATTCTTTAATCACATATAAATTTTCCACAAATAATAAATAAAATGTGGAAAATATAAATTAAGAATCCCTAAATAAATATTTAGAAATTCTATTTAATTTATATTAATCTTCTTTTAATCTAATTGGTAATATCATATAAACATAATCTATATTTTCAGTTGACTTTATTAAACAAGGAGATATACTTGTTCCAAATTCTACATATATTTCTTCATCATCAATTGATTTTAAACTATCCAAGAAATATTTTGGATTAAAACCAGCTTCTAAATTTTTTCCTTCTGTAGATACAAACAATTCTTCCTTTGCATCTCCTGTTTGGTTAGTACATGAAATTAATATTTTACCTATATCTACATTAACTTTAACAGGATATTTTTTTTCTTTTTCTATAGAAGAAGAAGATATTAAACTTATTCTTTCAAAACTATTTTGCAAATTATTTTTATTTACTTTTATTCTAGTTTCCCAATTTTCTGGTATTACACTTTTATAATTTAAAAATTCTCCATCTAATATTCTTGTTACTATTTTACAATTATCCATTTCAAATAAAGCCTGATTTTTAGAAACACCAATTTTAATAAAATCAAATGAATCTGATAAAATTTTATTTACTTCATTTAATGTTTTTCCTGGAATAACTGCACTAAAGTCATTTGTTTTTTGGTTTAAAAATACACTTCTTAATGCAAGTCTAAATCCATCAACAGCTACTATATTTAATTTATTTTTTTGAATTTCAAAAAGACATCCTGTAAATATAGGTCTATTTTCCTCTGTACTTACTGCAAAAATTGTTTTTCTAATCATATTTTTTAATGTATTTTGCTCTAATTCTATAGAATTTTCAATTTCTATTTTAGGAAGTTCTGGAAATTCTTCAGGATTCATAGTTGCTAATTTATATAAAGAACCTTCACATTCTATTTCTAATAAATTTTTATCATTTAATTGTATATAAATTTCTGTATCAGGTAATTTTCTTATTATTTCACTAAACATTATAGCATTAACAACAATACTACCTTGTTCCTTTACATCACAATCCATTATATATTCAATTCCAATTTCTAAATCATATGTAGTTAATTTTATTTCATTGTCATTTGTTTGAATTAAAATACCTTCTAATATAGGCATTGTTGTTTTAGAAGCTACACCTTTTACTACGGAATTAATAGCTTTAAGGATTTTGTCTTTATAACAAACTATTTTCATTTTTTTGTTCCTCCCTTTATTATATATAAAATAAATAAATATATTTAGTAGTATTAGTATTAGGCATTGTTGATATTGTGGAAAACTAAGTTGAAAGTTTATATTTAGATAAAAATTATTGTGAATAACTATGTGGATAAATATAAAATTTTTCCACATAATGAAAATTAAATTGTTAATAATTGTTTTTTAAACACTTTATAAACAGCAAATAAACAATATGCTGTGGATATCCAATGTATTGCTTCCGTAAGAATTAAAGTAGATTTTTTTAACAAACAATTATTTTAACAAACATAAATTTTAAAATAATACATTTTTGTTTGAAATCTATTATTTTTTTTCACTAGTAATTATGTTCTTAACACTTTCCACAATTAATCTTGTATTATTTTTTTCTTTTATTTCTTTTGATATTTTATTATAACCATGCATTACTGTTGAATGATCTCTGTTTCCAAATGCGATTCCTATCTGAGGAAAAGACATATTAGCAACTTCCCTACATAAGTACATAGCAATTTGTCTTGGAAATGCTATATCATTTGATCTTTTACTTCCAGATAAATCCTCTTTATCTATGCTAAAATATTTACTAACAGTTTCTTTAATAAAATCACAAGATATTACTTTTTCACTCTCGTATTTAAATTCATTTATAATATTTTCAGATAATTCTATTGTTATTGGACTATGAGTTAAAAAAGCTCTTGCTACTATTTTATTAAATACACCTTCTAACTCTCTAATATTAGAATCTATTTTTGTAGCTATATTTGATAAGATAATATTATCTATTATAATTCCTTCATCTTGAGCTTTTTTTGTTAAAATAGCTAATCTAGTTTCATAATCTGGACATGAAATATCTGCTAATAATCCCCATTCAAATCTTGATTTTAATCTATCTTCTAAAAATTCTATATCTCTAGGTGGTTTATCACTAGAAATTATAATCTGCTTTCCATCTTCTCTTAATGTATTAAAAGTATGAAAAAATTCTTCTTGAATTCTATCTTTTCCTGCTATAAATTGAATATCATCTATTAAAAGAACATCAATATTTCTATATTTATTTCTAAAAATTTCAGTTTTATTATCTTTTATTGCATTTATAAGTTGATTAGTAAATTTTTCAGATGTTACATATAAAACATTAGATTTTGAATTATTTTCTAATATTCTATTTCCTATAGCATGCATTAAATGAGTTTTTCCCAGTCCTACTCCTCCGTATAAAAATAATGGATTGTAAGATTTTCCAGGTTCATTTCCTACTGCTAATGCTGCGGCGTGAGCAAATCTATTATTATTACCAACAACAAAAGTTTCAAAAGTATATTTTTTATTTAAAGTTTGATGATTATTTTCTAACTCAATATCAGATACATTAAATTTATTATCTGTTATTATTTCACTTTGATCTGGTTCTTTAGATATATCAATAACAGAAAATGTCCATTCTTTATTTGTTATATATCTTAAAGTATTGAAAATTAAACTTTTATACTTATTTTCAACAAAATCCCTTTGAAAATCAGATTTTACAATAAAAGTAATATTATTATCTTTAATATTTTCTATTTCTAATGGTAAGATCCAAGTTTCATATGATATTGTTGAAAGTTCATCTTTAAGTAAATCTTTTAGTTTATTCAATAGTTCGTCTTTATCTATATTCATGCCATTGGTCCTTTCTAAAAAATTTATCCACAAACTTATCCACATAGTTATCCACATTATGTGGATAAGTTTGTAATATTTTTAATTTACAAAAAATATGAAAGAATTTTATTGAGTGTTCAATATCAATAAAAATGTCTTTTTTTGTAATTTATATAATAACAAAAAAAATATCTATAAGTCAATAGATATATGTAAAAAAAAATCTTAATATTACAAAAATTTTACAAAAATAAGTTTACATATTTATTTATATACTTTAAAAAAAACTATTGACAAAATTGGAATTTTTAATGTATAATCGATATGCTTATTATTTTTTAGTAAGAAATTTCCGTAAGAGGAATTTAATATAAACAAATCTATTAGGAGGTGCTATAAATGAAAAGAACATTTCAACCAAAAACAAGACAAGAAAAAAAAGAACATGGATTTATGAAAAGAATGAAAACTAGAGCAGGCAGAAAAGTTTTAAAAGCAAGAAGATCTAAAGGTAGAAAAAAATTAAGTGCTTAATGTATTATATTATTTAATGGCAAGTTATATCTTGCCTTTTAATATAATTGAAAGTAAAAAGAAAGTTTTTTCATTTAATTCTACCAATTTCAGAAAGGAAGAAAAAAAATGAAAAAAACAAAGATGTTAAAAAAAAATTATGAATTTAGAAATGTTTTATCAAAAGGAAAATACTATTCAGGAAAAACAATAGAGGCTTTTATAAAAGACAATTACAAAAATAATAATTTTTTAGGATTAGCAATAAGTGTTAAAACAGCTAAAGCCGTAAAAAGAAATAAAATAAAAAGACTAATAAGAGAAAATTATAGATTATTAGAGATGCAAATACAAAGTGGAAAAAGTATAGTATTTTTATGGAAAAAGAAAGCTGATATAAAAAATGCTAATTTTGAGAATATAAAAAAAGATATGAATACTATTTTTGATAAAGCAAATATAAAAAATAAGGAAATATAGTAAAGTGAAAAAAATTTTATTAAAAATAATTGATATTTACCAAAAAAATATTTCTTTATGGTTACAAAGTAAAAATATAAATTGTAAATTTTATCCTACATGTTCTGAATATACAAGACAAGCAATTGAAAAATATGGGGCTTTAAAAGGTACAATTTTAGGAATTCATAGAATTATAAGATGTAATCCATTTTCAAAAGGTGGATATGATCCGCTAAAATAGTAGGAGGATTTTGTATGTTTCAATTTTTTGCAAACATTTTTGGATATATATTAAATATAATAAATAATATTGTAGGAAACTATGGTTTAGCTATTATATTATTTACATTAATTATAAAATTAATAATGTTACCATTATCAATAAAACAACAAAGAACAATGAAAAAAAATTCTAAAATTCAAGAACAAATAAAAATATTGCAATTTAAATATAAAAATGACCAAGAAAAATTAAATAGAGAAATGATGGATTTATATAAAAAAGAAAATATGAATCCATTTAGTGGATGTTTAAGTGCAATAGTACAATTTATATTATTGATATCAATATTTTATATGGTAAGATTTCCATTAACTTATATGAAAAAAATAGACAAAGATCAATTAGATACATATATACAACAAATGAAAAATGACAATATAGCTGTAAGCCAAGCTTATTCTGAAATTGATATAATAAGAGAGATAGATTATTTGAAAACAAAATTTCCAGAAGATGATAATCTAAATAAGATAAACTTAAATATGCAATTTCTAGGACTAGATCTAGGAAAAATACCACAACAAAATTTAGATGATTGGACAGTTTATATAATTCCATTACTTTATATAATTTCAACATTTATATCTATGAAAATTACAACGTCAATGCAAAACAATATGAAACAATCAAAAGAAGTAATAGATATTACTGAAAATAAGGAAGTAGAAAATAATGAAATGGAAGATGCAATGGCACAATCTAATAAAATGATGGCATGGATGATGCCAATTATGTCTGTCTCAATTTCCCTTGTTGCACCATTAGGATTGGCTTTATATTGGTTAATAAATAATATACTCATGATAGCTGAAAGACTAATATTAGATAAATTAATAAAAGATTAAATTAATACTTTCTACAAGAAAAGGAGGTTAAAATGGAAAAGAGTATTATTTCAGAAGGAAAAACTACAAATGAAGCAATAGAAAAAGGTTTAAAAGAATTAAAAGTGTCTAAAAATATGGTTGATATAAAGGTATTAGAAAATGAAGAAAAAAGAAGTTTTTTTAGTATATTAACACCAAGAGTTGTAAAAGTTCAATTAACTTTAAAAGAAGATATAAAAGATATTTCAAATATAAAAAAAGAAAAAAAAGAAATAGAATTATCAACAGAAGAACAAGAAAAAGCAAAAAATAATCTAGAAAAATTTTTAATGGATTTCTTCGAAAAAATAGATAAAGATATAAAATATTCTATTAAAACTTCTAATAAATGGATAAATATAGATATAAAAAATCCAAATTTAGGATTTTTAATAGGGTATAGAGGAGAAACATTATATGCTTTTCAAAACATATTATCTTCTATTGCAAGTAAAGGAATAGAAAATAAAGTAAGAGTAATATTAGATATAGAAGGATATAAAGCAAAAAGAGAAAAATCTCTAGAAGAATTAGCAGAAAAAATAGCAAAAGTAGTTGTAAAAACAAAGAAATCAGTAACATTAGAACCAATGCAAGCATATGAAAGAAAAATAATTCACACAAAATTACAAAATAGTGAAGTTGTTGAAACAAAAAGTATAGGTGAAGAACCAAGAAGAAAAGTAGTAATTTCTTTAAAAAGAAATAAATAGATATAATATAAAATCAGAGGTCAAAGGTCAGATTTTACTTTACAAAGTAATTTTGACCTTTTTTATATTATAAGAAATTTTTCTGAATTTCCTATAATATAAAGTATTACAAAATATACGAAAAACATACTTTAAAAAATTCACATAATATGGTAAAATATTGTAGAAAAAAATAAAAAAATAAGGAGAAAAAAGATGGATGTAATAGCTTCAATATCTACGGCACCTCGGAATTGGTGGGATTGGAATTATAAGAATGAGTGGAGAAAAAAGCTTTGATGTTTTAAATAAAATTTTTAAACCAAAAAAATATGAAGAAATACAAAATATAAAAGGATATACTATAAAATATGGTTTTATTGTAGATAATAATGAAATTATAGATGAAGTTTTAGTTTCATATTTTAAAGCACCAAAAAGCTATACAACAGAGAATATGTGCGAAATAAATACTCATGGAGGAAATATTATTGTAAGAAAAATATTAGAATTATGCTTAAAAAACGGAGCAAATCTTGCAGAACCTGGAGAATTTACAAAAAGAGCTTTTTTAAATGGAAGAATAGACTTGCTACAAGCTGAATCCGTAATAGATATAATAAATTCAAAATCAGAAAAAGAAGTAAAAACAGGAATAAAACAATTAGAAGGAAATTTATCAAATAAGATAAAAGAAATAAAACAAGAAATACTAGACGTAATGGTAAATGTAGACGTTAGTATAGATTATCCAGAATATGATGTAGAAGAAGTAACTAATAAGCAAATATTAGATATGTTAAATAATGTGCAAAAAAAATTAGAAAATTTAGAAAAAAGCTTTGATAATGGTAAATTGATAAAAGAAGGTATAAAAACAGCAATAATAGGTAAGCCAAATGCAGGAAAATCATCTTTATTAAATGCCATATTAAAAGAAGATAGAGCAATAGTTACGGAATATGAAGGTACAACAAGAGATACTATAGAAGAATTTGTAAATATAGAAGGAATACCTTTAAAACTTATAGATACTGCAGGAATTAGAGAAGCTAAGGATGAAGTTGAAAAAATAGGAATCTCAAAATCTAAAGAAATAGCCCAAAACTCGGATTTACTTATAGCTATTTTTGATAGTTCAAAACAATTATCTGAAGAAGATTATGAAATTCTAGATATAATAAAAGATAAAAAATCAATAATTTTATTAAACAAATGTGATCTTAATAGTATTTTAAACGAAAATGATGAGATCTTTAAAAAAATAACAAAAAATATTATAAAAATTTCAGCTTTAAACGGACAAGGACTGGAAGAATTATATTCTACAATTGAAAAAATGTTTAATTTAAATGAAATAAATTTGGATAATGATATTATAATAACTAATATAAGACACAAAAATTTAATATCAAATGCCATAGAAAACGTAAAAAAATCCAAAAAAACTATTGAAGATAATATGCCAATTGATGTGGTTGCAATATTTATAAAAGATATTTTAGAGGATTTAGGTAATATAACAGGAGAAGTTGTAACAGAAAATATAATAAAAGAAATTTTTTCTAAATTTTGTTTAGGAAAATGAATATTTTACATTATTGCGAGAATCGAAAATAAGCCGTTTTTATATAAAGAAGTATGTAATTTTATATATTGATATATAAAATTAAAATAAATGGAAAATAAAAGCAAATTTGCTTAAGCACTTAAAATTGGAAAATATGTATATAAAATATAACCAAACGATATTAATTTACATAAAATTTAAAAAGCAAAAGCAAAATATTTTATTTTTTTATAATATTTAAAAACGAACATAAATGTACGGAAATAAAGAAATAAGCTAAAAAGACGTAATACAAGAATTGAACTAAAAAGTAAAATTATTTATATGAAATAAAAAAACATTAATTTTTTGTTTCATAAGGAAAGGAGAAAAAATGAGTTATTATGCAGGAGATTATGATATAGCAGTTATTGGAGCAGGACATGCTGGATGTGAAGCAGGCTTAGCAGCTGCTAGATTAGGAATGAAAACATTAGTATTCTCAATAAGCTTGGAAGCAATTGCAAATATGCCATGTAATCCTCATATAGGAGGAAGCTCAAAAGGACATTTAGTTAGAGAAATAGATGCCCTTGGTGGTGAAATGGGGAAAAATATAGACAAAACTATGATACAAATAAAAATGTTAAATACTTCTAAAGGTCCCGCAGTTCATTCTTTAAGGGCACAAGCAGATAGAAAAAAATATCATATAGAAATGAAACATACTTTAGAAAAACAAGAAAATTTATATTTAAAACAGGCAGAAATTGTGGATATAAAAGTAGAAAATAATAAAGTGGTGGGGATAGAAACAGCTGTGGGTGCTATATATGGCGTAAAGGCTGTAATAGTTGCAACAGGAACATATTTAAAAGGAAAAATATTTATGGGAGAATTTTCTCAAGAAAGTGGACCAGATGGAGTAGCAGCAGCAAATAAATTATCTGAGTCTTTAAAAAAAATAGGAGTAGATTTAGTTAGATTTAAAACAGGGACACCAGCGAGAATAAACAAAAGAAGTATAGATTTTAGTAAAATGGAAATTCAAAAAGGTGATGAAGATATTGTTCCATTCTCATTTGAAGATGAGATAAAAGATTTAAAACAAGTGGATTGTTACTTGACTTATACTAATGAAAAAACTCATAAAATAATAAAAGAAAATTTACATAGATCACCACTATATGCAGGAAAAATAGAAGGGACTGGACCTAGATACTGCCCATCAATAGAAGATAAAGTAGTAAGGTTTAGTGATAAACCTAGACATCAAGCATTTGTTGAACCAGTAGGACTAGATACAGATGAAATGTATATACAAGGATTAAGTTCATCATTACCAGAAGATGTTCAAATTGCATTATACAGAACAATACCAGGATTAGAAAATGCAGAATTTACAAGATCTGCATATGCTATTGAATATGACTGCATAGATCCATCAAATTTGAAACTTTCATTAGAATATAAAACAATAGAAGGATTATTTATGGCAGGTCAAACAAATGGAACATCAGGATATGAAGAAGCCGCATGTCAAGGGCTAATTGCAGGAATAAATGCAGTTCAGAAAATAAAGGGAAAAGAACCAGTAATATTAGATAGAACTCAGGGATATATAGGAGTTTTAATTGATGATATTGTTACAAAAGGAACAAACGAACCATATAGAATGATGACTTCTAGAGCAGAGTATAGACTTTTGCTAAGGCAGGATAATGCGGATTTAAGATTAACTGAAATAGGACACCAAGTAGGGTTGATTTCAGAAGAAAGATATCAAAAATTTTTAAAGAAAAAAGAAAATATAAAAAAAGAAATTGAAAGATTGAAAAAGACAATAGTTAAACCAACACAAGAAGTTAACAAATTATTAGTTGAACATGGAACATCTGAACTAACTACTGGTACAAAAATGGCGGAATTATTAAAAAGGACAGAATTAGATTATGAAAAACTAGCGCCAATAGATGAAAATAGGCCTAAATTAACATTACAAGAAAAAGAAGAAGTAGAAATACAGGTAAAATATGAAGGCTATATAAAAATGCAAGAAGAACAAGTAGAAAAATTTAAAAAATTAGAAAATAAGATATTATCAGAAAATATAGATTATGAAAAAATTAATGGATTAAGTCTAGAAGCAAGACAAAAATTAAATAAATTTAAACCACATTCAATAGGACAAGCTTCTAGAATATCTGGAGTTTCTCCAGCAGATATATCTGTACTATTAATTTATTTGCAAATGAATAAAAATATAAATAAGGAGTAAATATGAATATAGATGAATTTAAAGAATTAATGAATTTATATGCAAAAAAAAATAATTTATTGTTTAATAATAAACAAATAAATCAATTTTATGAATATATGAATTTATTAATAGAATGGAATAAAAAAATAAATTTAACAGCAATTATAGAACCAGAGGAAATTATATTAAAACATTTTATAGACTCTTTGACTATAAGTAAATATATAAAAGAAAACGCTAACTTAGCAGATGTAGGAACAGGAGCTGGATTCCCAGGAATACCACTAAAAATATATAGAACAGATATAAATATAACATTAGTAGATTCTCTAAACAAAAGAATAAATTTTTTGAATGAAATTATAGAACAATTAAAATTAGAAGATATACAAACCATACATAGTAGAATAGAAGATTTTGGAAAAAATAGGAAACACAGAGAAAATTATGACTATGTTACTGCAAGAGCAGTTGCCAATTTAAGTACACTTTCAGAGTATTTAATACCAATAACTAAAATAGGTGGACAATGTATTTGTATGAAAGGCAATGATATAAACGAAGAAATCAATAAGAGTCAAAACGCTATAAATATACTAGGAGGAAAAATAGAAAAAATAGATAAATTCACATTACCTAATTCAGATATAGGAAGAAATATAATAATAATAAATAAGATAAAAAATACACCTAATAAATACCCAAGAAAAGCAGGTATTCCATCAAAAGAACCATTGAAATAGCAGAATTTCAATGGTTCTTTAAAATATAAAAAAAGCATATAAATTTGCACAAAAAACATTGACTTTTTATAATAAATTGTATATTATTAACATAGGAAAATAATAATTGATAAGTAAATATTTACTACAAAAAAGGAGGGCATATCATGGCAAAAGTAATATCAGTAGCAAATCAAAAAGGCGGAGTAGGAAAAACAACAACAACAATAAATTTAAGTACAATACTTGCGAAAAAAGGTAAAAAAGTTTTATTAATAGATGCTGATCCACAAGGTAATGCAAGCAGTGGACTTGGAGTTAATAAAGATATAGAATTTTCAACTTATGATATACTAGTGGGTGAAACAGAAATGAAAGAAGCGATAATACAAACATCAATAAAAAATTTATTTATATGTCCATCAAATATAAGTTTAGCAGGGGCAGAAGTAGAATTAGTTTCTATGATATCAAGAGAACAAAGATTAAAAGAAAAATTAGAGAGTATAAAAAATAAGTTTGATTATATTCTAATAGATTGCCCTCCATCGTTAGGATTAATAACACTCAATGCTTTTACTGCATCAGATAGTGTACTAATACCTGTACAATGCGAATATTATGCATTAGAAGGCTTGGGACAACTTTTAAATACAATAAACTTAGTAAAAAAACATTTGAATAAAAGCATAGAAATAGAAGGAGCATTACTTACAATGTATGACATAAGAACAAACCTTTCTAATCAAGTAGTAAAAGAAGTAGCAAGATATTTTAATGATAAAGTATATAAAACAGTTATACCAAGAAATGTAAGATTAAGCGAAGCACCAAGTTATGGAATGCCAATAACTGAATATGATCCTAAATCAAAGGGAGCAAAAACTTATGAAAAATTTACAAAAGAGTTTCTTAAAAAGAATGAAGAAAAAAATAAATAAATGATATTTTAAAGAAAGGAAAGTGATACAAGTGCCTAAAAAAACAGGATTAGGAAAGGGATTAGATGCTCTATTTGGACCAGTTCCGTTAGAAGAACAACAAAAAGAAAATGATGTATTAAGAAATCTAAAAATAACAGAAGTAGAACCTAATAGAGAACAACCAAGAAAAAATTTTAATCAAGAAGCACTAGAAGAACTTGCTGAATCAATAAAAGAATATGGCTTAATTCAACCTATAATAGTAACAAAAAAAGATGGATATTATTGTATAGTAGCAGGAGAAAGAAGATGGAGAGCTTCGAAATTAGCAGGATTAGAAGAAATACCAGCTATTATTAGAGAAGATAACGAAAAGAAAAATAATGAAATAGCATTAATAGAAAATATACAGAGAGAAGATTTAAATCCATTTGAAAAAGCATTAGGAATAAAAAATTTAATGGAAAATTATGGTTTAACACAAGAAGAAGTTTCAAAAAAATTAGGAAAAAGTAGAAGTACTATAGCTAATACAGTTAGAATTTTAAATTTGGATCCAAGAGTTTTAGAGCTTGCTAAACAAGGAAAACTTACAGAAGGTCATTGTAGAGGACTTCTTGCAATAACAGATCCAGAAAAACAATACATGACAGCAATAGATATGATTGAAAGAGGTTCAACCGTTAGAGAAATAGAACAAAGAAATAAAAAAATAAACCAAAAACAAATTTCAAAAGAAGATTTAAAAAGAGCAAATATATTATATAGAGATATAGAAAACACTTTCCAAGGATTTTTTGGAACAAAAGTCAAATTAAATCCAGGAAAGAAAAAAGGAAAGATAGTTATAGAATATTCATCAAATGAAGATTTAGAAAGAATATTAAATTTAATGAAATAAAGGAGATAGTAAAGTGCAAGGAATTTTAAATTTTATAGAAAGTGATTATTATATGTATATATTAAGTTTAGTAGTAGTGTTATTATTTATTGGATTTATATCTGTACTAATTATAAATACAAAGATAAATAATAAATATAAAAAGTTTATGAAAAAGTTAGGAAATGGAGAAAATATACAAGAAGATTTACAAAAATTTATGGATAGTGTTTATAATGTTCAAAAACAAAATATAGAAATAAGCAATGATTGTAAAATAATGAAAAATGACATAAGTAAATGTGTTCAAAAAATAGGACTAGTAAGATATAGTGCTTTTAGAGATACAGGAAGCGATTTAAGTTTTGCAGTTGCTTTATTAGATGAAAAAAATAATGGTATAGTTTTTAATGGAATTTATTCTAGAGAAATGTCTAATATTTATGCTAAACCAGTAGAAAATGGAACTTCTACATATACACTATCAGAAGAAGAAATACAGGCAATAGAAAAAGCAAAAAATTAAGATAAAAAGATAGAAAATTTACTAATATAAAAAATAAATACAAATGTAATTAAAAAACCAAATAATTCTATTGACAAATGTTTTAAAAAATGCTAATATAGATATTGTCGTTAGACATTTGCCTAATAGACATGGAGAGGTGGTCGAGTTGGTTTATGGCACCAGTCTTGAAAATTGGCGTAGGTTAATAGCCTACCGTGGGTTCGAATCCCACCCTCTCCGCCAAATTTTTTATAGATATAAGACCATAAATTTATAAAAATATAGATTTAAGATTTTATATCTTTTTTTATATATTTGGAGAAATACCCAAGTGGTGAAGGGGACAGTTTGCTAAACTGTTAGGTCTCGTAAGGGGCGCGAGGGTTCGAACCC
>CANRBK010000010.1 GCA_947628845.1 uncultured Clostridia bacterium
GCTAATATTAGAAGAATTATTATGGTTATTACTAAGGCTATTAATGTTATTCCTTTCTTATTTTTTACTTTTTCCATTTTTTTCTCCTAATTTAATTTTTAAAGTCCTTCTCCACAGACTGCTACTCCACGCCCGCAAAAAGTGCCGATACTGAGTAAGACTAGGTTGTTATTGAACGAGAATATACCATATTCACCACGAGAGAAATAATGATAGGTTTCATTCACCCACACCGCTGTCGCTCCGTACCATCCTTGACACCCTGGATTTGTAGCTGTTGATGCTCCTAATGCGTCTCCTACTCTTGCACTATTAGCATCTGTATATGTATCATAATATCTGGCATCTGTTCCTGCAAATATTTTACCTTGATATCCTCCTGCAACATATTCCCTTGCATTTGTAGATAATATCATACCAGTTTTATTTCCTGTTGTTGTAACATTTGTACCATTTATTTTATTTGGATTTCCGTATCCTGATGCTGAAAGTATTGCTATTGCTCCATATTCTGTTGCTCTCATCATATGCACATCTATATCATTGCTTTCTTTTGCTGTTAAATTGCCATTTAATGTCTCATCTAGTCCCATTGCTCCTCCTGCTTTTTCCATTTCTCTAAAATTTTTCATCCAATTTTCCGGATTGTCTGCTTTAGTATATTGTGTATTTGAATTAGCTTGCAATGCTGCTTTTGTTGCTCCTACATTTCCTAATAATAATGTTGTTGCTAATACTATTGTTGCTATTATTTTTGTTAAAATTTGTTTTTTCATTTTTTATCCTCCTAAATCTTTTATATTTATTACAATTTTGCTATGCTCAATTGTACAAACTTAATAACTTTATAACTTTTTAAAACGCAAAAAGATAGCAATATCATCCTGTATCTATTACAGGCGTAATATTCCTATCTCTTTTATGTATACTTAATAAAAAGCACATTTTTTGTATTGCTTTTATTTCTTCTCTTTTATTCTTTAAACTATAGCTCTCTCTCTCTCTCTCTCTCTCTCTCTAGAGCCTCAATGGTTACAAAACTTATCTTCATTTGTTTATTCTTCTCCTTTATTTTTATGAAATGATTATATATTATTGCAATCTTTTTTTCAAGTTTTTTTGCTTATTTATTAATTAATAAGTTTTTAATTTTTTTTATTAAATAGTGACTTCCACCATCTTTGTTATTTTGAGTATTTTCAACCATGCTAACAATTAACATATCATTTCCAGATGAATAATTTATTGTGAAGCAGTCAAACCAACCTAAAGTTCCGCTTTCTGTGTCATCCATTGAATTCTTTAATTCTGCTGTACCTGTTTTTCCAGCTATTGTAACTCCATTTATTTTCATATCATTTGCTGTACCCTCTGGATTTTCTACTACTTGTATCATATCATTTTTTACTATATTAGCTGCGTCTGCTGTAAATACATTTTGTTTTAGGTATTCTGTATTTGCTGATTCTTTATATTCAATAAATGGCTTAACCATATTTCCTTCATTTGCAAATGCTGAATACATTGATGCCATATGTATTGGATTTACCAATATATCACCTTGACCATATCCTGAATCTGCTAATTTTTTTTCAGTTGTTATTCCTTTGTCTGAGCTTGTATATTGTGATTTTCTAAGCTCTAATGGAAATTCTATTTGTTCACAAAATCCTAAACTATCTAACTTTTCACAAAATGTTTTTGTTCCTATTTGAAGTGCTGCTTGTGCAAAAAATATATTATCTGAATGTATAAGTGCATTTGCTATATTTTTTGTTCCACTATATGCTGTTAATGTTGTAATATAATCACTTCCCCAACTTTTATCTTTTTGCCAGCTCAAGCCTGAATAATCAAATGTAGTATTTGTAGTTAATTTTCCTGTTGTTAGTCCTATTGCCGCTGTTATCGGCTTGAATGTAGAACCTGGACAATAGCTTTGTAAAAATCTATTATATAATGGCTTATTTTCATCATTATTAAGTTCTTCCCATTGTGAATTTGTTAATCCTAAAACAAAGTCATTTGAGTTATATGATGGTGTACTAATACATGCTAATAATTCTCCTGTTTTAGGTTGCATTACTACAAAAAAGCCTTTGTCTTCTTTCATATCATCATATAATTTTTTTTGTATATTACTATCGATTGTTAGTTTAACATCTGTTCCGTCTTTTTTATCTTGCTTTGCTAATGTTTTTAATCTATTTGCATTTTCATCTTCTATGTATATTTCTACTCCGTCAATACCTCTTAAAGTTTCTTCATACGCAAGTTCTAATCCTGATTTTCCTATTAAACTATCTGAATTATATCCTTTTCCAGAATTTTCTTTCAATTCTTCATCGCTTATTGGTTGAACATAACCAATTAAATGTGCAGCTTCTTCTCCTAGAGGATATACTCTTGCTGATGTACTATTGATCATTATTCCTGGAATTTGTAATAAATTATCTTTTAATTCTGTGTCACTTGCTGAAACTTTTTTTATTGGTACAAATGTGTCATCTTGAACATATGATGCTGAAATTTGAGAATTTATATAATTTGTTGATATTCCTAACAATTCTGATATTTTTGAAATCTTTTCTTGCTTGTTTTCTCCTAATTTTCCAGGCACAATTCCAATTGTTGATATGTTACCATTTTCAGCTAATTTTTGATTATTTCTATCTAGTATTTCTCCTCTTTTAGCTTCTATTGTTGCTATTCTTACTTTATCTGTACTTCTTAACTCTGGAAATATAACACTTGATGACCAATTTATTTTATATTCTTTATCTTCTTTTACTAATCTCGCTATATTAGAAAAATTGATATTTCCTGCTGATGTAGACATATTTTCATTATATGTAATTTTTATTGCATCATTTTCTTTTGTTGCTTCTTGTATATCTATTTGTATGTTTACTGCATCTATTCCTTCATATATGTTTTTATTTCTTTTTATAAAGTCTTCTTGAGATATTGAAGATTTTGCAGATTCAGATAACATGTTGTACATTTCTTCATATTTTTGTTCATTTATAAATGATATAAATGTTGTAAGAGCTTCTTGTGCTTTGTTGTCTTTTTTATTTGTTATAAATATTATTGATGATATTATTGCTATGAATACTATTACTGCGATTATTATAATTTTTTTATTATTCATCTTTTTCTCCTTTCATTTGGTAGATGACCCACTTTGGGCGTTTACTTGCAAGACAATAGCCTACAAATAAATGTCCCTAATGGGTCATTTTTATTACTTTAATTCATTTAATAATTCACTTTTATCTCTAACTCCAACAAGTCTTTTATATTCCTCTCCATCCTTAAAAATAACTAATGTTGGAATACTCATAACATTATATTCCATTGCTAAATCCTGATTTTCATCAACATTAACTTTACCAACTTTAGCTTTTCCTTGTAATTCATCAGCTAATTCTTCAATAACTGGAGCCATCATTTTGCATGGGCCACACCAATCAGCATAGAAGTCTACTAATACAGGTTCACTTGATTTTATAACTTCATCATCAAAGTTTTCTGAATTCAATTTTAGTTCCATAATTACCTCCTTATTTTAATAAATATTTATTTTTGGAATAAATATAATAAGTCCTATAATTGCTGATGTTATTGCAGAAATTAATACTGCTCCTGCTGCTACGTCTTTTATAATTTTAGCTTTAGGATTTTTTTCTAAAGTTATTAAGTCTACTATATTTTCTATTGATGTATTTACTAGTTCCATTGATATAACAAATCCAAATAAAATAATACATATTATCCATTCCATTTTACTTATTTTTAGCAATATTCCAAATATTATTACTAATATCATTATTGATATATGTATTTTCATATTTTGTTCTTCTTTTATCCCTGCAACTATTCCTTCAAATGCATATTTAAAGCTTTTTATTAATTTTTTCATTTATATCACCATATTTTTTTAAATTATCTACATTTTTTCTGGCATTTCCATTCCTAATAGTTCTGCTCCTTGTTTTAATACTAGTCCAACAGCGTAAGTTAAATATACTCTTGCATCTTGGAGTTGTTTGTCCTCTGTTATAATTTTATTTTCATTATAGAAACTGCTATATGCTTTTGCCAACTCTATTAAATATTTTGAAAGTATAGATGGTTCGTTTTTATCTGTTACTTGAATTAACGTGTCTTTAAAGTTATATATTAATTTTAATATTTCTAAAGAATGTTCATCTAATAGATTTTCTACTTTTATATCCTCAAATTTTGGTATATATCCTACTTTTTCTAACACGCTTTTAGTTCTAACATAAGTGTATTGTATATATGCTCCTGTTTCTCCTTGGAAGTTCAAAGCAGTATCCCAATCAAATATTTGATCTTTTATAGTTGCTGTTGACAATGTATTAAATATAATTGCTCCTATTCCTACTTTTTTTGCAACTTCTTCTTTATTTTTTAATTGAGCATTTTTTTCTGTTATAATTTCTTCTGCTTTTTCTATTGTTCCATTTATTAAATCTTCTATTTTTACTACATTTCCTAATCTAGTTGACATTCTTCCAGTTGGCAAACTTACCATTCCATAAGATACATGTTTTAATCCTTTTGCATATTTCTCATCTACTAAATATTTTGCAACTGCAAATATTTGCTTAAAATGAAGATTTTGTTCATAAGCTACTACATATAGGCATTTATCAAAATTATATGTTTTTGCTCTGTACATAATAGCTGCTAAATCTCTTGTTGCATAAATTGACGATCCATTTGCTTTTTGAACCAAACATGGCGTGCTTATTCCAACGTCCTCTAAATCAACAATTTTAGCTCCATCTGATTCTTGTAATTTTCCTTTTTCTTCTAATACTTTTATAACATCATCTATCTTATCTGCATAAAAAGCTTCTCCATTATAAGAATCAAATTTAACATTTAGTATATCATAAATTTTATTAAACTCTATCATACTCAAATCTTTGAACTTGTTCCATAAATCTACGCAATACTTATCTCCATCTTCTAATAGTTTGAAATTTTGTCTACATCTTTCTAAAACTTCTTCATCTTGTTTGCATAAATTATTTATTCTTACATACATGTCCATCATTTTATTTATTGGGTCTTCTTCTAAATTATATTCATTTTCCCACATTTTATAGGCTTCTATCATTTTTCCAAATTGTGTTCCATAATCACCTAAATGGTTTATTCCTATTGTATTATATCCTAAATATTTATATATTTTATATAAAGAATTTCCTATTAAAGTAGTTCTTAAGTGTCCTATATGAAATGGTTTTGCAATATTAGGAGATGAATATTCTACTATTATATTTTTTCCTTTTCCTATTTCTGATTTTCCATATTCTTTTTCGTTTGATATTTCTGTTAAAACTTCTTTTATTAAAATGTTTTTGTTTATAAAAAAGTTTAAATATCCTCCTGATACTTTTACTTTTTCAATATTTTCATTTTTTTCTATTTTATTTTCTAATTTTTCTTTTAGTTCATTTGCTATTGCTGGTGGAGCTTTTTTTAGCTCTTTTGCTAGTCTAAAACATGGAAAAGAGTAGTCTCCATTTTTTGTATCTTTTGGTGTTTCTATATATGTCTCTAATTCTTTTTCATTTATATTAGTTACTTCATAAATTTGACTCGCTATATCTTGTTTGAAGTTTTTCAATTTATTTCCTCCCAAATTATACTTTTATTATCTTTCTGATTGGCTTTTTTCTATGTAGTTCCAGCTATCTTTACACATATCTTCTAATGTTTTTTCAGTTTGCCATCCTAGTTCTTCTTTTGCTCTAGTTGGATCTGCATAACATATTGCTATATCTCCTGCCCTTCTAGGTGCTATTTTATATGCTACTTTCTTTCCAGTTGCTTGTTCAAATGCTTTTACCATATCTAATACACTATATCCTTTTCCAGTTCCTAAATTATAAATATATAGTCCTTCATTTTCTTTTTCTAATTTTTCTAATGCTTTTATATGTCCTTTTGCTAAATCTACAACATGTATATAGTCTCTTACTCCTGTTCCATCTGGTGTATTATAATCATTTCCAAATACTGATAATTCTTTTAATGTTCCTGCTGCAACTCTTGCTACATATGGCATTAAGTTATTTGGTATTCCCTGTGGTTCTTCCCCAATTAATCCACTTTCATGTGCTCCTACTGGATTAAAATATCTTAATATACATATATCCCAAGTATTATCTGATTTATATAAATCTTTTAATATTTGTTCTATATATAGTTTTGTTGTTCCATATGGGTTTGTTGTTCCTCCAGTTGGTGTTTCTTCTGTTATAGGCATTTTTTCTGGCTCTCCATATACTGTTGCTGATGAACTAAATATAAATTTTTTTACATTGTATTTTTTCATAGTGTCTAATAAAACTAATGCTCCTGAAATATTATTTGTATAATATTCTATTGGCTTTTGTACTGATTCTCCTACAGCCTTAAATCCTGCAAAATTCATTACTGCTTCTATATCATTTTCTTCAAATACCTTTTCTAATTTTTCTCTATCTAAGTAGTCCATTTCATAAAACTTAAAATCTTTTCCTGTTATTTTTTTTATTGATTCTAGTGCTTTTGGTGTACTATTTGAAAAATTATCTATTATAACTATTTCTTTTCCTTTTTTTAATAATTCTACTGCTGTATGACTTCCTATAAATCCTGCTCCTCCTGGTAATAATATTGACATTTTTATTTTCCCCCTCTTATTTTTTATTGACATTTTATATTGCATATTATATCAAAACTATATATTATTTTCAATAAAAAATATTGAATTACATAAAAAAATGTGTTATATTATTTACTAACTTATAAACATAATTTTCAGAAAGGAAAAGGTGAATATATGCAAAAAACTCGGAATTTGTTTATTCTAAAAGGTAATAAAGCAGATGTTGATTTGGTACTTGGAAATTTGCAATTCAAAGGTCTAACGGAGATCTGTTCTCCGCAAGTGACCAAAGAAGAAATTCTTAAAGAATTTCAAAACAATAAAAGTGTTGTATGTTCTAATTGTCCAAAAGAGTTTGAAGATTCTGCTATCCAAGTTAATGTAATTAGTTCACTCCTTGATGCAAATGAAATTCACATCAAGGTAACAGATGGTAACTTTTCTAAACAATTTTCAGCAATTGCAGAGACACTTAACTGCGACATAGGAGACCATAAGTCAAATAGTTCTGGAGTAAATGGAGCTCCTAGTCCTAGTGATTGTCCATATTGTAGATACTTTGCGAACAATGATTACGATGTTAAATGGAACATAAAAAGAACTATATATCGGAGTAAAAACTTCGTAGTAATGCCAACTATTGGAGAATTTATAAAGGGATATTTGCTCATAATCCCTATTCAACATGTTATGTCAATAGCTGAACTATCTGAAGATTTGAAATTTGAATTTTTCAGAGTTCTCAATGATGTAACAGAAATTCTCAAATTAACATATCCTATCAAGAATGTTTTAGTTTGGGAAAATGGTACTGGAAATGGTGGAATTGGTAAAGCAAAAACTTCGATTGTTCATAGTCACGTTCACATTGCACCTAGCAATTTAACTGCTGGAAAAATTCAGGAAATCTCTGGTTTTCCATTAACAAAGATTTCTTTCGACGAATGGAGTTCTTATGGTAAAAATTCCTACTTAATCGTTAAAGAAATTATTGGCAATGCATGGTGGTATATCAATGATAATCCTGACTTATACATTCCACGTCAATATGTACGCCAACTTATCGCAGAGGAATATGATTTTTCTGGAGACACTTGGAATTGGCGAACTAACCAGTTTATTTATTTAATAAGGGCAACTTGTAATGATATTCAAAATGCCTTAATCAATAATTGGTTTCGTCTTTCCGAAAGAATTAAGCAAAATACTAAAGATTTTTTGTTTTATTAAAGTATATTGACCTAAAAAAGTAGCAACATTTATTTTTGATTAAAAATAAATGTTGCTATTTTTAACATTCAACTAATATTAATGGAACTTCCATCTCATCAGGTGTAAAACCACAATGTGTTGATTTTTTATTTGCTTTTTCTTTTGCGATATTGCTATCTAATTTAATTATTGAATCTCCTATTGCTATTGCTATATAGTTTCCTATGAAGTCATCAACTTTTGGATGTTTTTCTCCATATCCCAATAAATTTTTATTTAAAAATTCTTCTTTTGTGAATAATATAAATTCTTCTTTCATTTGAGTTTTAAAGAACTTCTCAAACTTCTCTTTTTTATCTTCTTTTACCCAAAACGTAATTGCTCTTGATTCCAAACTTGGTGGCATTATTATGAAATCTTGAATTTCTTTTAATTCTAATACATTATAGGTGCTTTTAATATCTTTATGTCCATGGTCAGCTGAAATTATTACTAATGTATCTGTATCACTTAATTCTTTACACATCTTTTCAATCTTTTTTTCTGTATCAATAATAAATTCTTTTACTTCTTGAGATGTACATCCATATTTGTGCAAAATTGTGTCAGGTTTATCATTATATGCTAAGATAAAATTTTTTTCATTATTATTGCATATTGCTTTTATTGAATCGCACATTAAATCAATATTATCTGCATTTATATTTCTTTTACTTCTTGCATCACAAAAAGTAGGATTTATTTCATAAGCTTTTACTTCAGGATGTGCCATTTCAATTTGTTCATAAATAGTCTTGTATTTTATTAAGTCAAATACATCTATCCTTGTGGAATTTATTTTTTCATGCGTATATGAATCTATTTTTCTAAGCATTTCAATAAATCTTCCATATTCTTTAAAATATTGTGACATTGCTATCCATCCTGTTTCAATTGGCGGTTTTCCAGAATAATAAGTAGTCATTGCCGCTGTTGTTGTTGACGGACATACTGATGTAATTTTATCAATTTGTTTATTTACTAAAAAACCATTAGGCGATATATTTTTTAATATATGTTCTCCCATTCCATCTAATACTACCAATACTATATTTTTATATTTTTTTTCATTCAATATTTTATATAATTGTGGTAATTCTTTGTATTTAGTATTTACATCATAATATTTTAAAATTGTATTTATTAAATTTAAAATGCTATGTTCATAATTTGGTAGTATTATTTCATTTTTATTCATTTATTTTCTCCTACTTTTGAGTTATTTCCATTCCTTGTTTTGTATCTTTTACTATATATCCTTTTTGATTTATTAAATCTCTTAATTCATCAGATTTTGCCCAATCTTTATTTTGTCTCGCAATTTTTCTTTGTTCAACTAAGTCTAATATAAATTGTGGTATCTCATCTAAATTATCATTCAATTCATCAATTTTTATTCCTAGTATTGTATCAAATTTTTGAAGTAATTTTGCAACCTCTATATTTTTCTTTTCAAATCTAGCCGCTTCCCAAACAAAGCTCATTGCAAGTGGCATATTTAAATCATCATTTATTGCTTTATGAAAACTTTCTTCTATTCTTGCTAATCTTTCATTATCTTCATTTGTTAAATCATCAGTGCCTTTTAAGTTTAATTGATAGCTATTACGCAATCTTTCTAATGATTTTGAGGCTGCATCTATTCCTTCCCATGTAAAATTTAGCTTATTTCTATAATGGCATGAATAACTAAATAATCTATATACTATTGGGTCATATCCTTTTTCTTTTATGTCTTTTACTAAATACACATTTCCCAATGATTTTGACATTTTCCCGCCATTTATTAGTAAATATTCTCCATGTATCCAGTATTTAGCTGGTATTTTTCCACATTTTCCTTTGCTTTGTGCTATTTCGTTTTCATGATGTGTTGGTACTAAATCTATTCCTCCTGTGTGTATATCAAATTGTTCACCTAGATATTTTTGTCCCATTGCTGAACACTCAATATGCCATCCTGGATAACTTGGTCCCCATGGACTATCCCATTTCATCAAATGATTTTCTGGTGCTTTTATCCATAATGCAAAATCCGCTGGATTTCTTTTTTCTGAATCTATATCAACTCTTGCACCAGCTTTCTGATTTTCTAAATCTAAATTTGATAATATTGGGTATTTATCTAATTTTGATATATCAAAATATATTGCGGTTGATGTTTCATAAGCATATCCATTTTCCATTAGTTTTTCAACATATTCAAGCATTTCTGGAATATGTTCCGTTGCTTTACATACAATTTCTGGTGTACTTATATTTAATGATTTTAAATCTTCAAAAAATAATTTTGTATAATGTTCTGCAATTTCTAATGGTGTTTTATGTTCTTCTCGTGCTGATTTTAACATTTTGTCTTCGCCCTCATCACTATCTGATACTAGATGTCCAACATCTGTTATATTCATAGCATGTTTTACATTATATCCATTGTATTTTAATACTCTTTTTAATACATCTTGAAATATATTTGTTCTCATATTTCCTATTGTAGCATCTTTATATACTGTTGGTCCACATGAATATATTCTTACTTCTTCAGAGTTTATCGGATCGAATTTATCTTTATTTTTTGTCAATGTATTATAAAAATATATATCCATTTTCCATCTTTCCTTTTTTCTATTATTCTGTTGTGTTATCTACAACATTACTCTCTGGTGTAGTATCTGTTACATTGTTACTACTTGCTGTATTTGATTTTTCTGTTGTATTATTGTTGTTTGTTGTATTATTGCTTGTTGTATTATTTGTATTAGTTTTATTTTCATTTACTACATTATTATTTTCTTCTGGTTTTTTATGAACATCACATGTTTCTGTTACTTCTTGATTTCCTATTCTAGAACCTTCTCCTGCTGTTTTCCATAATCCTAGTTTTTCTTTAGGTATAACTCCTCCATAGCTTCTATTTTCTACATCTGGACAATATTCGTTTGCAATTTTTCCTGTTTCTTTACATATTCTTTGTACACCATGTCCTTCACATTCAGGTGGTACATTATCTGCTGTAAACATTTCTGAATAAACGTCTGTACATGATTCTGTTGCTATACATCCTGTTATTCTACATACATTTTTTCTAACTATTCCACTTGGTGAATTAAAGTTTTTATTAGGTAATTTTTTATGAACAGCCTTCATTATTGATGCCCATAATTGCCCTGCTGGATTTCTTCCATCTACACTATAAACAGTTCTTGCTGCATTTTGATATCTTAATGGTTCTGATTCATCATAACCAAACCAACATGCACCTGTATAATATGGTGTCATTCCACATAACCACCTATCTACATAATCATCTGTTGATCCTGTTTTTGCACATGTTTCTATTCCTGGTATAGAACAATATGTTGCTGTTCCTCCTGTTTGTAATGGTTCCTGCATAATTGACCTTACTATATATGCATTCTGTTCTGAATATACTCTTGTTTTTTCTTGTTTTGGTGTTAAAATTACATTTCCATCTTGATCTACTACTTTTGTATAGAATATTGGTGTAACATATACTCCATCATTTGCTATTGTTGCATATGCTCCTGCCATTTCTAATGGACTAATTCCCTTTGTTAATCCTCCTATAGCAATTGCTAAACTATTAGAATCTCTGCTTTCATCCAATGATGTTACTCCCATTTTTTTCATATATTCTATTGCCTTTTTTGGTGTTAATTCTCTCATTATTTTTACCATTGGGATATTTTGCGATACACGTATACAAGTTCTAATATTTATTAATCCCATAGATGAACCAGAATCTGTAGGTTTATATCCATTAAAATCTGTTACTGAGTCATCATATACAGTAGATGCTGTTATTACTTTCTCTTGTAATGCTGGTGCAATATCTATTATTGGTTTTATTGAAGAACCAGTTTGTTTTACCATTTGTGTTCCTCTATTCCATCCAGTTACATCTTTGTCTCCTAATTTTCCACCAACTGCTACAACTTCTCCTGTTGATTGGTTTAATATTACCATTCCGGCTTGTGTATGCTCATTTATTAAATTTCCATTTTTGTCTTTTGCTTTACCCTTAAATTGATATTTTTCTTTTGCAAATTCTGTTTCAACTTCAGCTTGTATTGATGCATCTTCTGTTGAATATATTGTTAAGCCACTTCCATATACATAATTTATAGCCATTTCTCTTGACATATTTTTTTCTTCCATTACTTGTTCTACAACTGCATTTATTGTTGCATCTGTATGATATGAATATGTTGAATTTGTGTCTGTATTTCCTTTTGCAAATTGTAATCCTGCATTTACTTTTTCTACTGCTTGATTGTATATATTCTCATCGTTTATTAACCCTTGATCTTTCATCTCACTTAATACTGTTAATGTTTTATCTGTTCTTATTTTAGCTAATTTTTCTTGATCTTTTGTTTCATCATAAGGATCATACGAAGTTGGTGCATTATTTATTCCTGCTAAAAAAGCACATTCTGCTAAGTCTAAGTCTTTAGCACTTTTATTAAAGTAATATATAGATCCTAATTCAACACCATGTAAATTATTTCCTCCAACATATATGATGTTTAAATATAATTCTAATATTTGATTTTTTGAAATCATTCTTTCTACTTGTATTGCTTTAGTCCATTCTTTTACTTTTCTTGTTATTCCTGCCAAGCCTGATCTTGCTTTTTCATTAGTTATATTTTTTACCAATTGTTGTGTTATTGTACTTCCTCCATAAGAAGATTTTCTTGTGATTGCTCCTATTATTGCTCCTGTTGTTCTCTTTATATCTACACCATTATGCTTATAAAATCTTTTATCTTCTATTGCAACATAAGCTTTTGGCAAATATTCTGACATTTCTCCTATTGATATTTTTTTTCTTTTTTCATCTGTGCTTAAATTTGCAATTTCATTTCCATCTTTATCCAATACTATTGTATTTGAATCGCCTACTGCTAAATCTTTTTTGGTAATTTCAAAATCATCTCCAAATACTCCAAAAAACATTGCAGCTACTACTCCTGCTCCAATAATACATAAAAGTAAAAACATTATTAATATAATTCTTAATGCTATTTTTAATTTAGGATGTGCATTACGTTTTTTATTATTTTTTGATTTTTTATTGTTGGTATTACTTTTAATTCCTTTATTTGTTTTTTTAGTATTATTACTTGGTTTTCTTGGATATTTATTACTATTATTTGGCATTTTAAATACCTCCTTGCCAATATTTGCATTTTAATATCATTATTATATTATATTTTTTTTAAAAATAAAAGACTTTAGAAAAATTTTTTACTATATTTCTCCATTGTTTAAAATCAATTTTTTTATTTTTACTTTATCTGATTTTACTTTTTTTCTTATCTCACTAATTCTATTATTTTTATAAAGTTCTGACTCATATATATCTTTTAAATAATATTTGTTGTTAAATGCTTTTTCTTGTTTTCTATCTTCTCTATAATCTATCTCATAATCATTTATATTTATACCATTAAATCTTTTTTTGTTAATACTTATTTTTTCTTTTACATTAACTATTATAGCATCATCCTTAATATTAAATTTATTTATCAATTCTTTAGGAAAATCAATGTTTAAAATTATTTCTGCTTTCATTAAACTTCTTTTTTTATTATTTGTTATTGTAATTATAATTCCTTCATCTTCATCTAAACTTTTTTGTAATTTTTTAAATTTTTCTATATGATTTGTTACTATATTTATAGAATTATACTTTCTAGCTAATATTTTTATATTTTCAAACTCTAGGTCTGTTAAATCATTTATCAATATTGATATATTTGCTTTTTCTATATTTTTGTTTTCTATTATGTATTCAGTTATTTCTGGTAATAAAATTTCAAATAATAATTTTCCGTCTGATATTTTTATTCCACATTTATTTATATAATTTATATAAACTGGCTGTTGTTTAATTTCTTTACTAACAACTACTTTTGTACTATTTGAATATTTTTTTATTATTTTGATTGTTTTTAGAGCTATTTTTTCTATTTGCTTTTTCTCTATTTCTTCAATACTAGGTATCATTATTGTATTATCTATTACTCTTAATATTTTTAATTTTTTTTCTATAAAATTAGGCTTGTCATTTTTTTCTATATAAAACATAAAAACACCTCATATCTTTTTATTTAAGTATATGAGGCTTGTATTTATTTTATTAACATTTTTTAAATTATTATATCTCTTTTTAATAAATTTTTATCGATTATTCCTAATCCAATAAATTCATTATTTTCATTATATATTTTATATATTCCATCTTCGTATTTTTGTGTTAATTTTACTCCATTTAAAAACAAACGTAATTTTTTTTCTTCTAGTTGTATTGCTTTGTTTTTATTAAATAAATCTTCTATTTTTATAATTTTATTATTTATATAATTATAATCATTGATATTATTTTCTAGTTCTTCTATTGTTGTAGCATCTTCTATTCTAAATTGTCCTACTTGTGTTCTTTTTAGACTTTTCATATATCCTATTGTTCCAAATTTAGTTGAGATATCTTCACACAAACTTCTTATATATGTGCCTTTTCCACAAAATACTTCAAATTCTATTTGCTTTTCCTTTGGTGAATACTTAATTAAATTTATGTCATAAATTTCTATCTGTCTTGGTTTTAATTCTACTTTTTGACCTTTTCTTGCATATTCATATAATTTTTTTCCATTTACTTTTATTGCAGAATATATAGGTGGTATTTGTTCTTGTTTTCCTATAAAAGTTTTTAATATTTTTGAAATGTTTTCGTTATTTAGTAAATTTTCGTTAACTTGTTTTTCTTCTATTACTTTTCCTTCTGAGTCTGCAGTATCAGTCTTTATTCCTAGTTGCAGTGTTACTATATATTTTTTATCATGATTTATTAAGTATTTTGAAAGCAAAGTTCCTTTACCTACTAATATTGGCAAAACACCTTCCGCCATTGGATCTAATGTTCCTGTATGCCCTACCTTTTCATTGAATATTTTTTTTATTTTATGTACTATATCATGAGATGTACATCCTTTTTGTTTATTTATAATTATTATTCCGTTCATTTTCCTCTTAAATTACTTTTTTTAATTCATTTATTATTTTTGTTTTTACTTGTTCAAGTGTTCCTTGAATTACTGCTCCAGCAGCTTTTTCATGTCCACCTCCGCCAAACATTAGGCATACATCTGATACATTTACATATTCATTAGAACGCATTGATACTTTATATATATTTTCGTCATTTTCTTTTTGTCTAACAAAAATTGAAACTTCGACTCCTTCAACATCTCTACCTATTTCAACTAAACCTTCATGGTCTCCAATTCCAGCATTTACTTCTTCTAAATCTTTATTTGTTATATATGTAAATGTTATTTTTCCATTTTCTAAAAATTCCATTCTATCAATAGTTTTTTTCATAAGTTCAAAATTTGGCTTAGTTTTTGTTTCTAATACTCTTTTATAGATGTCTGATACATTTACACCCTTTTGTAATAAATCTGATGTGAATTCAAATGTTTCTGGTGTTACTCCAGAATATCTGAATCCTCCTGTATCTGTTATTATTCCTGTTAAAATACATGTTCCTAATTCTTTATCTATATCTATATTAAAATATTCGAACATTCCTATTAAAATTTGACAACATGCTGGTGATACAGGATTTACAAAATTTATATCACCATACATTTGATTGCTTCCATGATGATCTATTACAATTGTTTGTTTTGCTTTTTCAAAATGTTCATTTCCTACTAATCTTTTAAAATCAGCACAATCTAAAGCTATTGCCAAATCATAATTTTCTATATCTGAATATTCTTTTACATCTTCTCTATGTGGTAAGAAATCAAATACTTTTGGAAATTCTTTTATCAGTACATCAGCTTCTTTTCCTAATTTTTTTAATGCTACTTTCATTGCTAAACTACTTCCTATTGCATCTCCATCTGGCGTTTCATGTGTTAATATTATTATTTTTTCTGCTTTTTTAATTTCTTCAATTATATTATCTAATGTCATAATTATTTCCTTTCTTTCATCCTATTTAAAAGATTTTAGTTATTTTCTTTAGGTAATATTTCTTTTAATATTGAATCTATTTTTGCTCCATATTCCATTGAATCATCTATTTCAAATGTTAATTCTGGAGTGTTTCTTAAATTTATTTTTTTTGCAAGTTCTGTTCTTATAAAGCCTGATGATTTCTTTAAGCCTTCCATAGTTTCTTTTATATTTTTTGAATTTAGAATACTTACATATACTTTTGCGTATTTTAAATCTGGTGTAACTTTTACTTTTGTTACACTTATCATTCCTGTTATATTTGGATTTTTTAATTCATATCCAATAATTTGACTTAACTCTTTTCTATATTGTTCATCAATACGCCCCTGTCTATTGTTATTTCTATTTGGCATTTGTTTAACCTCCTTAAGTTTAAATTGTTATTAAGGAGTGTCCCTTTTTCCCCTCTAGAAGGTTTTTTAGGACCATCTCTTAATTCCTTTTTATTTCTTCCATTATATAAGCTTCAATGATGTCTCCTTCTTTAACATCATTATAGTTTTCAATTTGGATACCACATTCAAATCCTTTTGTTACTTCTTTTGCTTCATCTTTAAATCTCTTTAATGTAGCCAATTTTCCTTCATGTATTACTACATTATCTCTAATAACTCTAACTCCAGCATTTCTTTCTACTTTTCCTGTTAATACATAAGCACCTGCTATTGTTCCAACATTTGAAATTTTAAATGTTTGTCTTACTTCTGCTGTTCCTATTACTTTTTCTTCGTATTTTGGTGCTAGCATTCCCTTCATAGCTGCTTCTACTTCTTCTATTGCTTGATATATTACAGAATATTGTTTTATTTCTACTTCTTCTTTTTCTGCCATCTCTTTTGCTGCTGGTATTGGTCTTACATTAAATGCTATTATTATTGCTCCTGATACTTTTGCAAGTGTTACATCTGATTCATTAACTGCTCCTGGTGCTGCATGGATAACTTTTACTTTTACTTCTTCATTTTGTAATTTTTCCATTGATTGTTTTACTGCTTCAACAGAACCTTGTACATCTGCTTTTACTATTAAGTTTAGATGTTTTAGGTTTCCTTCTTCCATTTGACTGAATAAATTATCTAATGTAATTTTTGTTGATGAATTTATTGCTTTTTCTCTTGCTTCACGTTTTCTCTTTTCTATTAAGTGTTTAGCTGTTTTTTCATCTTTTACTTCATAGAATATATCTCCCGCTTCTGGTACATCTGTTAGTCCCATTATTTCTACTGGTGTAGAAGGTCCTGCAGATTTTACCTTTTTACCATTTTCGTTTGTCATTGCTCTTATTCTACCAATTGAAGATCCTACTATTATTGTATCTCCCATATCAAGTGTTCCTCTTTGTACAAGCATTGTTGCTATTACACCTTTATTTTTGTCTAGTCTAGCTTCTATAACAACACCTTTTGATTGTTTATGTGGATTTGCTTTTAATTCTAACACATCTGCTTGTAATAATACCATTTCTAATAGTTGGTCTATATTGATATTATTTTTAGCTGATATTGGAACACATATTGTGTCTCCTCCCCATTCTTCAGGGACTAATTCATATGTCATCAATTCTTGTTTTACTTTATCAACATTTGCATCTGGTAAGTCTATTTTATTTATTGCTACAATTATTGGTATTCCTGCTGATTTAGCATGGTTTATCGCTTCTATTGTTTGTGGCATTATACCATCATTTGCTGCAACTACTAGTATTGCAATGTCTGTTATTTGTGCACCTCTTGCTCTCATTGCTGTAAATGCTTCATGTCCTGGTGTATCTAAAAATGTTATTTCTCTATCTTTTACTTTTACTTTATATGCACCTATTGCTTGTGTAATTCCTCCTGCCTCTCCTCCAATAACATTTGTTTTTCTTATTGTATCTAATAGTGATGTTTTTCCGTGGTCAACGTGTCCCATAACTACTACTACAGGTGGTCTTACTTCTAATTCTTCTTCTTTGTCTTCAGAATCATCAAATAGTATATCTTCATCTGTTACTACTTCTTTCTTTTTAGCTGTAATTCCAAATTCTCCTGCAACTAAAAATGCTGTATCAAAATCCAGCTCTTGATTTATTGTTGCCATTATTCCATATCCAAGTAATTTTTTGATTACATCAGCTGTTGTTTTTTTCATTTCAGCCGCTAAGTCTTTTACAATTATTGAATCTGGTATTTCTATTTCTGTTAATTCAAATATTTTCTGTTTATTTCTTTGTTCGTCTTTTACTACTTTTTTCTTACTTTTTCTTCCTCTTTGTGTAGATAAGTCATAGTAGTCTAACATTCCACCTTCTTGGTCCTCAAACATATTTGATAATTTATTTGCTTGTTTTAATGATTTTAATTTTCCTTCATCAAAACTATTATCACTTCTTCTTGATTTATTTCTTTTATTTTTATTTTCATCAAATTTATTATTTGCTTTTTGTTTATCTATGTTTTTACTATAATCTCTTACAACTTCCTTTTCTATAGTATCAATAGTCATTATATTTTTTATATTTTTATCTAAGCCTTTTTCATCTAGTGGTCTTTTATTAAACTTATTTGATGAATTATTATTATAGCTATTATTTCCATTATAGTTATTTCTATTATTAAAATTATTATTTCTTTTAAAATTATTATTTACATTATTTTTATTATAATTATTTCTATTGTTAATATTATTTGTCTTGTTTACATTATTCATATTTTTATTATTAAAATTATTTTGTTTATTATATTTCCTTTCGTTTTCGGCATTTACATTATCTGTTTGTTTTTCAATTGATTCTACTTGTATTTTTTTATTGTTATCATCTTGTTTTTTTGTTTCTTCTTCAGATTTTTTTTGTTCACTTTTTTTCTCTTGTTTGTTTAATCCGAACAATTCATTAACAGTTTTAGGTTTATTTGTTTTATTTCTATATACTATATTAAAATTATTGTTTTGTTTTCTCTCTATAAATCCTAAATCGCTATTTCTATTTTCCTTATTTTTATTTTCTTGTTTTTTATTACGATCCTCATCTGATATTATGACTTCTCTCCTTATAATAACTGGTGCCTTTTCTTCTTTTTTTGGTGTAGAATTTAATGTTTTAGATGTTGCTTTATTTTTACTATTTTTTAAAACATTATTTTCTATTTTTTTAGCATCTTCTTCATCTATACTACTCATATGGCTTTTTGCAGTTATTTTTAATTTTTGAGCCATTTCTAATATTTCTTTACTGGTTAAGTCTAGCTTTTTTGCTATTTCATATATTTTTATCTTACCCAATAATATCACCCCCATTATACTTTTTTTGTATTGAATCTGCAAAATTTGTATCTTTTATTCCAATTATTGCTTTATTAACTTTTCCTATAGTTTTACTAATTTCATTAATATTACCATCTATAATTAATGGTATATTGTAGTTTTTAGTTATATTAATAAATTTATTTTTCGTTCTTTCAGAACTATCATTTGCAATAATTACTAATTTTACCTTTCTTTTCATAATATCTTCTTCTACACTATCTGAACCAAAAGATATTTTACCAGCTTTCATTGCTAAACCTATTAATCCTAATATTTTATTATTTATCAAGAATTACACCTCTTAAACTTTCATAAATTTCTTGCGATATATTCATTTCAAAAACTTTTTCTAATCTCTTACTTTTTTTTAGTTTTTCTAAACATTTTTCGTTATCACAAATATACGCTCCTCGTCCATCTTTTTTCCCTGTTCTGTCTATTGATATTTCATTATCCTTATTTTTTACTATTCGTATTAATTGTTTTTTATCTTTTTTTTCATTACATCCCATGCATGTTCTTTGTGGTTGTTTTTTCATTAACATACACCTTCCTTTTAATCTATGTGTAGAAATATATTATTATCCCAATTATTCTTCTATTTCTTCTTCATTTTGTTGCTTTTCTTCTAATATTTTTCTAAATTGAGATTCTGATTTTATATCTATTTTCCAATTTGTAAGTTTTGCTGCTAATCTTGCATTTTGACCTGATTTTCCAATTGCTAATGATAATTGATCATCTGGAACTATTACTTCTGCAAATTTTTCATCTTCTTTTATATCAACTGCTAATATTTGTGCTGGAAGCAATGCTGCTGCAATATATATGCTTGGATCTTCATCCCATTCTATTACATCTATCTTTTCTCCATTTAATTCATTTATTACGTTTTGAATTCTTATACCTTTTGATCCTACGCATGAACCAACAGGATCTATATTAGGATCTGGTGAATATACTGCTACTTTACTTCTTGAACCTGCATCTCTTGATACGCTTTTTATTTCTATTAGTCCCTCATATATTTCTGGTATTTCAAATTCTAACAATTTTCTTACAAAGTCTGGATGGCTTCTTGAAATCATTACTTGTGGTGCTCCTTTTAAGCCTCTTTCAACATCTACAATATATGCCTTTATTTTATCATTAACTTTATATTTTTCAGTTGGAACTAATTCTTTAGAAAGCATTATTCCTTCTATTTTTCCTAAATCTACTACAACAATATTTTTATCAGCTTTTTGAATAATACCTGATACTATTTCGCCTTTTCTTTCACTATATTCAGTAAATACCAAGTCTCTTTCTAATTCTCTTAATTTTTGTACTATTACTTGCTTTGCTGTTTGTGCTGCTATTCTTCCAAAATCTTTTGGTGATATTTCAATTTCCACTGAATCACCAATTTTTAAATCTTTATTTATTTTGTGTGCATCTTTTAAACTAATTTCTGTTACATTATCACTGGTTTTTTCTGTTACTTCTTTAATTGAATACAAATGTGTTGCTCCAGTTTTTTTATCTATATCTACTTTTACATTCTCTAATGCATCAAAATTTCTTTTATATGCAGTAACAAGAGAAGTCTCTATTGATTCTATTACATATTCTTTCTTTATACCTTTTTCTTTTTCTAATTCTTCTAATGCTAATATTAAATCTTCATTATCAATAGCTTTCATTTTTATTCCTCCTTTTTATTGTATCCTTTTTAGTAATTTTCAATTTTGGATACTACCATTCGTAAATAGTTTTTATTTGTGATATATTTTTTCTTTCTATTTTTATCTGATTTTCTTCTTGCTTTATTATTATCTCTATATCATTAAAATCTTCTAATTCTCCTGAATATTCTTTTTTACTATTTTCATCTTTCTTAAATAGCTTTACATTTATTTGGTTTCCTATGTTGTCTTTTAAATGTTTATCTTTCCTTAAAATTCTTTCTATTCCTGGAGACGATACTTCCAAAAAATATTGTTCTTTAATATAATTTTCTTCATCTAATATGTCAGTTATACTATTATTTACTTTCTCACAATCATTTAAGTCGATTCCTTTTTCGTTGTCTATAAAAATTCTTAAAAAATAGTTTTTGCCTTCTTTAGAATATTCTACATCATATAGTTCATATCCTAAATTTTCTATTATTGGTTCCAATAATTTTTGAACTTTATCTTCTATATTTGCCAATTTTTACCTCCTTTTTTTAACAATTAGAGAGTGGGATTTGCTCCCACTCTCTTTCAATCTCTTATGTTGATATATTTATTATACCCAATTTATGGTAAAAATGCAAGTATTTTTTTAAACTTTTTCTACTTCTTTTGCTGTTTCTACTACATCATCAATTTTTATACTTCTATTATGTGTAATTTTTTCCCATGTTGTTTCTCTTTTAAATAAGCATTTAAAATTTATCAATAGCCATGTACCCATGAATAATGGATATGTGAACAATCCTTTTATCATTGGTTTTATTGGTTTTCCATCTAAAAACATTACAAATGCCGCTGTTAAAGATGGGAACACAAATGTTGGTAATAAATATTTAAGCACATTTAATATTAATTCTGCTTGTGTCATTCCATCTAATGCATATAATACAAAGTTTGATCCTAATAATAAAAGTGTTATTATAAACATTGGTATACTTCCTATTATATAAAGGAATCCATCAAAGTTCATCATTGTTTTATTCTTTTTAGCTGCCTCTATTAATTTTATTGTATATTCTTTCATACATTGCATATGTCCTACTGTCCATCTGCTTCTTTGTGACCAACTTTGTTTAAAGCCTGTTGGTTGTTCATCATATACTATTGCTTCTGTTGACCATCCTAGTCTTTTTCCTTTTAATATTCTTTGTAATGAAAATTCTATATCTTCTGTTAATGTTACTGTTTTCCATCCATTATTTTCTTTAATGATGTCAAAACTTACCATAAAGCCTGTTCCATTTAATAATGGTGATAATCCTAAATTGTATCTTGCCAAATGATAAAATCTGTGCATAGTCCAATAGAATAATGCATATCCTGAAGTTATCCAGTTATCTGTTGGATTTTTAATATCTCTATATCCTTGTACAACATCTTCACCTTGGCAAAGTTTTTTGTTCATTATTTTTATAAAGTTTTTATCTACTATGTTATCAGCATCAAAAACACATATTGCATCATATGGTGCGTTTTCATTTACTTTTTGTTGTAAAAACCAATCTAATGCATATCCTTTTGTTTTTTTGCTTTCATCAAATCTTTCATAAACTATTGCTCCTGCTTGTTCTGCTACTCTTGCTGTGTTATCTGTACAATTATCTGCAATTACATATATATCATATAATTCTTTATTATAGTTTTGATTTTTTAAACTTTCTATTAAATTTGCTATTACTGCTTCTTCGTTATGAGCTGGTATTATTGCCATAAATCTATGATCTTTTTTTACTTTTAATGGTTTTTCCTTTAATTTTACTAATGAGCATAAGCTTATTCCAATTTGATATAACCAAAATATTGTCGTTAACCATACTAATGCTTCTCTTAGTATATAAACATAATCCATTTTTTTACCTCTCTTTTATTTATATTTATTATTCCACACTTTCTATTATACTATTATTGGAAAAATAATGCAACTTTTTTTAACATTTTTTATTTTTTTTAATATTATAAATTAAATAAAATATAAAAAATGGAGGTATTTCTATGCAAAATAGATACAAAGTTGCTATTGTTGGTAGTACAGGTGTAGTTGGTAGAACTGTGCTAAAAGTTTTAGAAGAAAAAAATTTTTCAAATTGTACATATACTCTATTTTCTTCTAAAAAGTCCGCTGGAACTAAATTACAATTTTTAGGTCAAAATTATATTATTCAAGAACTCACAGAAGATTCTTTTAATTCAAATTTTGATTATGCAATTTTCTGTGCTGGAGGAAGTGTTTCTGAAAAATTCGCCCCTATTGCTGTTTCAAAAGATTGTGTAGTAATTGATAATAGTAGTGTTTTTAGAATGAATACTGATGTCCCTTTAGTTGTTCCTGAAGTTAATCCTGAAAAAATTTTTGAAAATAAAGGTATTATTGCAAATCCTAATTGTTCTACTATTCAAGCTGTTGTTGCTTTAAAACCATTAGATGACAAATATAAAATCAAAAGAATCGTTTATTCAACTTATCAAGCTGTTTCAGGAGCTGGAAAATCTGGTATAGAAGATTTAGAAAATGGTATTAAGGGAATTGCTCCTAAAAAGTTTCCTCATCCTATCTTTAATAATTGTTTACCTCATATTGATGTATTTATGTCTGATGGTTATACAAAGGAAGAATATAAAATGATAAATGAAACTAGAAAAATTTTAAATAAGCCATATCTTCCTGTAACAGCTACAGCAGTTAGAGTTCCTGTAAAAAATTGTCATAGCGAAAGTATCAATGTAGAATTTAAAACTAATTTTGATATTTATGATATTAAAATGCTATTACAAAATTCTCCTGGTATTGTTCTAGTTGATGATATTGAAAAAGATTATTATCCTCTTGCAACTAAGGCAGATGGTTGTGATGAAGTTTTTGTTGGTAGAATTAGGCGTGATTTTAGTGTTCCTTATGGTATAAATTTATGGGTGGTTAGTGATAATTTACGTAAAGGTGCTGCTTCTAATGCTGTCCAAATTTTAGAAAAATTAATTTCTTAGAAAAATCGATAATCAAAATTTTATTTTACATCTTTCATAATATATGCTATAATTTTAATAATTATTGTTAATACTAAAATTATATTAAAGTAAAGGAAGTTTTTTTGATGTCAGTTATTAAAGAAGAATTAGATGTAAAAAAAATGTATGGTGAACAATGTGTATTGTCAAAAGATGATTTTATGAAAAAATATGATATTAATGGATTATCTTACGACACTGCACAAAGTCTATTGCAAAAAAATGGATTAAATCAAATAAGTAAAGCAAAGCCAAAGAGTTGGTATAATTACTTTTTTGAAAGTCTTTTTAGTCCATTTAATAGTATACTACTTGGAATAACATTAGTATTAATTTATACTGATATTATTTTACCTGAAACTCCAAGTTATGCAAATATTATTGTTATTTTAGTTTTAGTTGCTGCAAGTACTTTATTAGAGTTTTTTGAAGAATATCGTTCAAATAAGGCAGCTGAAAAATTAAAAGAATTAGTTGCTACATCGGCACGTGTAATTAGGGATGGAAGTGAAATAAAAATACCTTTAAAAGAAATTGTTTTAGGTGATATAGTTATTTTATCTAGTGGTTCTTTAATACCAGCTGATTTAAGAATTGTTGAATCTAAAGATTTATATGTTAGTCAATCTTCTCTAACTGGAGAATCCGATGCAGTAAAAAAATTAGAAAATTCAGAAAATTCCATAAATGATATAAATTCTCTAACTGATTTAGATACTATTTGTTTTATGGGTACTAATGTAATAAGTGGTAGTGCAAAAGGTGTAGTTATAAAAACAGCTGATGATACTTATTTTGGAAAAATTGCTCACTCTTTAAGTAATCGGAAAACCTCAAACTTCATTTCAAAAAGGAGTACAAAATGTAAGTAAATTACTTATTAAATTTATGCTAATAATGATACCTATTGTTTTTATTTTAACAGCTAGAAAACATGAAACTCTTACAGCTTTTACTTTTGCAGTAGCAATAGCAATTGGTATAACACCACTACTTTTACCTGTTATTTTGTCTTCTAGTTTATCAAAAGGTGCAATTAGAATGTCTAGGAAAAAAACAATAGTTAAATCTCTAGATTCTATTCAAAGCTTTGGCGCTATGAATATTTTATGCACTGACAAAACAGGAACTTTAACAGAAGATAGAATTGTACTTGAAAAATATCTTGATATAAATGGTAATGAAGATATTAGAGTTCTAAAGCATGCCTTTTTGAATTCATATTTTCAAACAGGTCTAAAAGGAAATATTGATGAAGCAGTAATTTCACGTGCTTTTGAAAACAAACTTGATTCTCTTATTCAAAAATATACTAAAATTGATGAAATACCTTTTGATTTTTCACGAAGACGACTATCAGTTATAGTATCTGACGATACAGGAAAAAAACAAATGATTACAAAAGGTGCTGTTGAAGAAATTTTAAGCATTTGTTCATTTGTAGATTATAAAGGCGAAGTCTCTAAAATTACAAAAGAAATTAAAGATAATATTAAAAAAATTAGTAAAGATTTAAATAAAAATGGTTTAAGAGTTGTTGCTGTTTGCCAAAAAAATGATATTGGCCAAAATGCTACTTTTGATGTCAACTCTGAAAAAAATATGGTTTTGATGGGATTTATAGGTTTTCTTGATCCTCCAAAAGAAAGTGCTAAAATTGCTATAGAAAAATTAAATAATTCTGGAATTAGAGTTATTGTGCTAACTGGTGATAATGCAGAAGTTACAAGATGCATTTGCGAAAAGGTTAATCTACATTCTAAAAAAATATTTTTAGGTAGCGATATAGATAAACTTTCAGATCAAGGTGTTATTAGAGTTTTAAAGAAAGTAAATATTTTTGCTAAACTTTCTCCTATTCAGAAAGCAAGAATTGTTAGACTTTTAAAAGAAGATGGTAATATTGTAGGATACATGGGAGATGGTATAAATGATAGTCCTTCTCTTACAAATTCTGATGTTGGAATTTCTGTTGATACTGCAGTGGATATAGCAAAAGAAGCTGCTGATATTATATTATTAGAAAAAGACTTAAATGTTTTATTAGATGGTGTTACTGAGGGAAGACGTACTTTTGCTAATTTGATGAAATATATAAAACTTGCTGTAAGCTTTAATTTTGGAGAGGTTACTTCTGTTATTATTGCAAGTATTCTTCTTCCATTTTTACCAATTACTCCAATACAATTATTAGTTCAAAGTTTATTATATGATTTTGGACAATTAACTTTACCTTTTGATAATGTTGACGAAGAATATTTAAAAGAGCCAAAAAGATGGAATATTAATAGCTTAAAGAGTTTTATGTTGTTTATGGGACCATTAAGCTCATGCTTTGATATGATAGTCTTTGCTTCTATTTGGTTTATATTTGGTATTAGAGAAGCCGCAGTTTTTCAAACAATTTGGTTTTCTTATGGTGTAGTTTCTAATTTAGTTGGTATGCATGTAATTAGAACTGCAAAATTACCTTTTATTGAAAGCAATGCTAATAAATTTGTTTATGCTTCTTCTATAATTTTGAGCATTATTGCAATTATTGTTCCTTATACAGTTTTAGGACATTTTATAGGTTTAGTTTCTAACCCTATTTCTTATCTTAGTATTATTATTGGTGTTCCTATTTTATATTGCTTTGTTGCTTTATTTGCTAAAAAAATTTATATTAAGAAATATGGTGAATGGATATAAAATAGAACTTTCCTACAATATAAAAAATAGTCTAAAATTAATTTTAGACTATTTTTTATTTTTTATACTATTCTGCTGATTCTTCTGCTTCTGGAGCTTCATAAGCATCTAATATAGCTTTTTGAATTTTTTCTCTTGTTTCAGCATTGATTGGATGAGCTATATCTCTGAATTCTCCGTTTGGAGTTTTTCTGCTAGGCATAGCTATGAACAATCCATTTTGGCTTTCGATAACTTTAATATCGTGTACTGCGAATTCATTATCGAATGTTACAGAAGCAACAGCTTTCATTCTGTTCTCTGAATTTACTTTTCTTAAACGTACATCTGTTATTTGCATTTTGCGTGCACCGCCTTCCTTAAGTTTTTATTATTTTGTACATATTAATTTATTCTTATGTACTTATTTTATTATTCTACATAAAAAATTTTTTTCCTTCTTTTTTTTACATTTTTTATTATTTTTTTATAATTCATCTCGTTAGATATTTTTTGCATATTTTTTAAATTTATTCATATTTTTTATAATTTTTTAATATTATTTAAAAACATAACCTTATATATATTTAAAATTTTATAAAAACTATTGAATTTTAATGCATATAATTATATAATTTATCTGTTACAAATTAATTTTGGGAGTGAATTTTAAATGCCAGATATAAAAAATATACAAAAATATAAGAATATACATATGATAGGTATTGGTGGAGTAAGTATGAGCGGTATTGCAGCAATACTTAAAAATTGGGGAGTTCATGTTACAGGTTCTGATTGGGCTCAATCAGAGTCTACAGATAAGCTAATTTCGATGGGAATTAAAGTTACAATTGGTCATAATTTAGAAGATGTTTCTAAATCCGATATTGTAGTTTATTCTGCTGCAATAAAACAAGATGACCCTGAAATGTTAGAAGCAAAAAGATTAAATATCCCATCAATTGAAAGAGCAGACTTTTTAGGTGAAATTACAAAATGTTTTAAAGATACAATTTGTATTTCTGGTACTCATGGAAAAACAACAACTACTTCTATGATTACTCTTTGCTTTCTAGAAGCTTTAAAAGATCCTAGTATACAAGTTGGAGCTTTTTTAAATGCTATTGATGGTAACTATAAAGTTGGCAATAGTGAGCATTTTATTATTGAAGCTTGTGAATATGTTGAAAGTTTTTTAAAATTTAGTCCAAGAGCTGAAGTTATTTTAAATATTGATAATGATCATCTTGATTATTTTAAGACTTTTGATAATATAAAAAATGCTTTTATTAAGTATACAAAGTTATTACCTGATGATGGTTTATTAGTAATAAATGGTGATGATACAAATTGTTTAGATTTACCTCAATATACAAAAGCACACATACTTACATATGGAATAAATAATAATAATGTCGATTTTTATGCAAAAAATATAACCTTTAATGAAGATGGTTTTACTGAATTTGATGTGTTTAAAAATAATCAATTTTTCTGTAAAATACATTTATGTGTTCCTGGAATCCATAATATTTCAAATTCACTTGCTTGTATTTCATTATGTGATTATTATGGAATAGATAAAAAAGATATACAAACTGCTTTGCAAAAATTTACAGGTGCTCATAGAAGGTTTGAATTTAAAGGTAAATTAAATGGTGCTAGAATTTATGATGATTATGGTCATCATCCAACTGAAATTGTTGCAACTTCTACATCTATTAAAAATAAAAAACATAATAAATCATGGGTAGTTTTTCAACCACATACTTATAGTAGAACAAAGAATTTATTAGATGATTTTGCTCATGCTTTATTAAACTTTGATAACATTATCGTTTTAGATATATATGCAGCTAGAGAAACTAATACATTTAATATTTCTTCTAAAGATTTAGTGGATAAAATAATTTCTTTAGGAAAAGATGCAAAATATATACCTAATTTTGACGATTGTGTCACTTACTTAAAAAATAATGTTAAGGAAAACGATATAATTTTAACATTAGGTGCTGGTACAGTTACACAAATTGGTCCAATGTTATTAGAACAATAGTGGGCTGTTTAAATTTGGAGAATTTTCTATAATATATTAAAAGGTCAATATCCTAATTTTAGGTATTGACCTTTTATTTTTATGATACAGCCTTTTCGAACTCTTTTATTCCTTTTTTTACATTTTTTTTATAATCTCTTAGCTCTTTAATTGTTTCATAATCTTTGGCATCTAATTTTATAAATAATTTATTTTCTCTTTCAACTACAATGTCAGCAAAATTTTTAATTTCTTGTGCAATTTCTTTTGTGTAATCTTCAAATCTTTTATCTACATATTCTTTCATTTCTTCAAATCTTGCATCTACATATTCTTTCATTTCTCCAAATCTTGCATCTACATATTCTTTCATTTCTCCAAATCTTACATCTACATATTCTTTCATTTCTCCAAATCTTGCATCTACATATTCTTTCATTTCCCCAAATCTTACATCTACATATTCTTTCATTTCCCCAAATCTTACATCTACATATTCTTTCATTTCTTCAAATTTTTCATTTGTACTTGTTTTTAATTCTCTTATTTCTAATAGAATTTGT
>CANRBK010000011.1 GCA_947628845.1 uncultured Clostridia bacterium
CATCTACATATTCTTTCATTTCTTCAAATTTTTCATTTGTACTTGTTTTTAATTCTCTTATTTCTAATAGAATTTGTTTTAAAATATTTTCCTCCATATATTACCTCCTTTTATAATTTTTTCATTCTCTCTTTATTCACAATTTGTCTCATTTGCAAATATAAAATTTAAACTACAAATTTAAATTTTACATTTACATTAATATTATATATTTAAAAAAATAAAAAAGCAATACTTTTTTTAAAAAAAATTAAATTTTATTATAAAGTATTACTTATTAGTTTTATATTATATTTATTATGATACTGATTTCATTTGTTTTAACATTATATCTCCAAATACTCCATACCCTTCTTCTGGATTGTTTACAAGTACATGTGTTACTGCTCCAATAAATTTACCATTTTGTATTATTGGTGAACCACTCATTCCTTGAATTATTCCACCTGTTTTATTTAATAGTCTTTGGTCTGTAACCTTTATTAACATACTTTTATTATCATAATTATTCTCTTTAAATATTTTCTCTATTTCAATCTCATATTCTTCTATTTTTCCGTTTTCTAGGCTACACATTATTGTTGCTTTTCCTATCTTTATTTCATCTCTTAGTGCTAATTCCATTTCTTTTGATTTATCTATATTTAAACTAGATATGTTTTCTACTTTTCCATATATTCCAAATCTGGTATTTTTATATATAGTTCCTATATTTTTCTGATTATCTACTGTTCCTTGTATTTTCCCCGGATTACCACTTTCTCCTTTTACCACATCTAAAATTTTTGTTGTTACAAACTCTCCTGATGATATATCTATTAATTGTTCTGTATCAATATCTGTTATTCCATGACCTAATGCTCCAAAGCTTTGAGTTGATGGTTCATAAAATGTTACTGTTCCTACTCCTGCTGCACTATCTCTTACCCATAGTCCTAATTTATATTCTCTAGTTGAAGTTTGTATTGGAGTTATTGAACATTGTAATGTTTTTTCATCATGTACATATTCTATTGTTATTTGATTTCCATTACATGCATTTACATTATCTATTAATTCTTCTGTTGTAGTTACTTTATTTTCATTTATTGATATTATTGTATCTCCTTCTTCTATTCCAGTATGTTCATAAGGTTTATATGTTTTATTGTCTATGCCTTGTATTTCTGACATTCCAACTACTAATACACCACTTGTATATAATTTTATTCCTGCTATATTTCCTACTGGTATTATTGTTGTTTTTGGTAGTACATCTATGTTTACATTTTTCAAAAAAATATTTTCAAATAGACTTAGTTTTACTGTTTTCTTTCCGCTTGTATTTATTACTCTTGTTTGATTTGATGATAAAGTTTCTATTACTTCATCTTTTTCTGTTAAATATGCTTTTAATCCTAATATGGTTCTCAAGCTTATGGATTCTCCTTCAAAAATTACTATATTATCTGGAATTGATTGTATTGAAACTATATAAATATATATTACTAATAATAGTAATATTAGTAATATTTTCAAAATTGTTTTTTTCAATTCTTATCTCCTTAATTTATACTATAATACTTTTATTATTTGCTTTTTTTATTCTTTTATACATTGTGAGCCTATCTTACATAGTAAATATTATAGGAAATTCAGAAAATTTTCCTATAATATAAAATAGAACTTTCCTACAATATAAAAAAGATTTAAATCTCTATAATTTAAATCTTTTTATTTCATATTATAAAAATTATTTTATTCATCTGGAGATATTGTTAACTTTTGCCTATATAATCCATATCTTTCCCTACCTAATGCTGTATAATATAATTTTTTTAAGTCATCATCCAATCCTTTTACATATTCACTTATTGTTTGATTTGATGTTTTACTAATTTTATTTTGCGTTACTATTGAATCATATGATAAAGTACCTTCTACTGGCAAATAATAAACATTATTTCCACTATCATCTTGTGCTGTTCTTCTTTCAATATTTACATTGTATATTCCTATACTTCCCGTAGGTAAATTCTCCTCTGTTATTCTATGAAATATGGCATTATTATCTTTAATATAAATTGAATCTTCCATTACTATATCTTCATTTTTTGTATTTGTTACAACTGCATATCCATTATATATTTTACCACCAATATTTACTCCTTGTAAGAAACTTATAATAGATATGTTGTTCATAATTTTGTCCCAGTCGGTTTCTTTTAATTTTGGCATTTTAAAGTCTACACTAGAATAGGCATTGAAATTTGATATAGCAATTGATAAATTTCTTTCTATAGAGTGTTTAATTACTTCTATTCTATGTGTATTAAAATTTGAAGTCGGTGATTCTATATTATCAAAATTAAATATTTTTCCTTGTGTATGATATGCCCCTTCTTCAGTTTCGGTATATTGGCTTCTATTTTCTTCTACAATATTACTTATTTCAATATCATCTATTTCATAATTTTTTATAAAATTCGCTAAATTCCATGCTTCTATATAATAATTTTTAGCATTTGTATTATGCTCTATTTCATCTTCTATATTTTCCAATGCTTCTTTATTATTATATTGATCTACTTTTACTATAATATAACTACCTCTATAACATGGAAAATCAAAACAATCACTCTTTCCATTATAATTTTCATCAAAATCTAGATAATATTTATATGTGCCCATATTTTTACATGGTACAGATTTCATTATTGGGGCATCATGCAATAGTAAATTTTCGCTTCCAACTTCATTTCCATAAAATTCCATTTCAGTAATTGCAGTCTGTATATTAGATTTTCCATTAATAACTGAAAAAACATTTCCTGAATAGCTTTGCTCTAAGTCATTATTTTTATCTAAATAATATTTTATTCCGTTCTTTTTAATATATTCACATCCTTTTATATATTTTCCATCTACATATACATTTTCTTTTAGTGATGATTCTTCACCAATCTCTTGTCCATTATAATAAACTTTTCCTGAAGTTTCATCGTAATATACTCCGTCACTAGTATTATCATTAGCAATACTTAATAAATATCCTGATTGACTTATGGTTTCTGTTCTACCTCTATTGACGACATATCCTTGTATTTGAATATAATTATCTAAAGAATAAGTTATTGTGACATCATACTTACCTAATTTTTGGTATCTACAGCTATAATATACATATGGTTTTAGTCCATACAATTCGTCTCCATCATGATAAGATTTATCTTCCCAATGTTTTTCATTTGTTTCGTCATCCCATGTATTTTTGTATGGTGAATATATATAATATCCATCATACATTGTATAGACTAGTGCTGGCACATAATTTTGAAGTGTAGATTTAGTATATCCTAGTTCACTAAAGCCTGATGCCATACTATTAAAAAAAGTACTAGCTGATGCTTTTATATCTCTTATCTTAGCATTTGTTAAATCTGAAGTATCACTATTAAAGCTATTTAATTGATAAGCTTTTAATGCATCATATGTAGCATCATTTAGTTTTGAATCATATCTTGTTTGTAAATTAATTGTTTCTACTCTATTTTGTGTGTATGATGCAAACACTAATGATATTGGTAAAATTATTATTATAAATATTACTGCAAAACTCTGTATTTTCATAATATTCTTTCCTTTGCGTTATTTTTAAAATAGCTTGTAATTTTTATATTACAAGCTATATCTCTATTTTATATTCCTGTTGCTGTTACTAACCCAGCATGTGATGCTGCTATTATATATGTGTCTTTTCCTACTACTGTATAAAAAAAGTTCTTTAATTGTTGAGATATAGTTAAATTTGTGTTATTTACACTAGCTGAAAATACATCTCCCTCTTTTAGTTTATATTCTCCATTATTTTCATTGCTTTCAAGTATAGACATAATCTGTGAAGTATATATTGAATAATATACATTTTCTCCTATATCAGTATTACCTGAACTAGTAATCATATTTCTAGCCGGATTCTCATCTTTTATTTTTACTTCCATCTGAATATTATATGTATTTCCTGTTGAACCAAGATTGCTAATAAACTTATTATATTCACTTTGTGTTATTATTCCTGTTGTTCTTACCTCATCAACAAATTGAACTGTTGCAATGTCTACTGTTAGTTGTGATATATCATCTGTTCTATCAGCCATAGTCATTAATGGAAATATGAACATTAAAACAACGGATAATACTATTGCAAATATAGAAATTAATATATCATCCATTTATTTTCCTCCTGTTATGTTGTTTTACCTGTTGCAGTAACTAAACCAGATTCTGTAGTTGTTATTTTATATGCATCGCTTCCTACCATAGAGTAGAAAAAGTTTTTCATTTTTTGTGCTAGTGTTACATTCGTATTTTTAACTGTTATTGAAACAATATCTCCTTCATGTAATTGATATGTTTTTTGAGCTTCTAAGATGCTCTCAATTTGAGTTGTAAATACTGATGTATAATAATTTTCACCTATTTTGTCTTTTGCTGTTTGTAATGTTTTTTTACCTGGATTTTCATCTAAAATTTTAAATTCAAGAGTTACATCATAAGTGTTTCCTGTAGCTGTAAGATCCTCTAAAAATACACTATATCTATCTGGTGTTAATTTACCAGTTGTTTTTATTTCATTTATAAATTCGGATGTTATTCTTTCAACATCTGTTTGTGTTGTTGTATCAACTTTATCTGACATCGTCATTAGTGGAAATACCATCATTAGTATAGCTGCTAGAAATATTGCAATTATTGTTACTATTGTATCGTTCATTTTGATATCCTCCTTTTCTAGTTTTCTATATTATTAGTGGCTTTTTAATGTATATGTTATAATTCTTTTTTCTGTTTTATTTACATCTGGTACACCCTCGGAATCATCTTGATAGTATACACCTAATTGTTCTGTAATGCTCTCTATTGATGAAGCCGTTAATTGGTCATATAAAGAAGTACATCCATCTAAAGATACATTGAATTTTTTTTCAAATTCGCTTTGTTCATTATTACTCATTGAAAAATCGTGATATAAAATTCCACATAAAAATTCACGTTTTTGGTCATTATTTGCAAGACTTACATTCTCATATTGAGTATTTTTCTTTGTTTCTAAATCTAAAGTCGTTTTTTCTAATTCGTCTGAGCTTGTCGTTCCATCTTCATTTTGGTATGAAACTTTTATTTTATATATTGGATTTGGTAAATTTTCAAATACTATTTTATAATTTTCCAAATAAGCTCTAAATATTGATGGAATTATTGTTTCTAAACCTACTTCTCTTTCAGTTCCTGAACCTTGATAATAATAATCACTATCTATATAGAATGTTTCTCTATCTTTGTAATCTATTATTGTATCAGCTGATTGTCTTGCTTGTCCAAAAGACAGAATAATAATGGAAAGTGCTAATACAAATAATAATACGGCTCCTGCCATTTTTAATGCTTCTGCTGCGTTCTCCATTACTATTCTCCTTTCAATGTAAAGTTAAATTATTATGGTTTTGATATTTTTATTTTATTTATACGTCCATTTGTATCATAACCTGTGATTTCTACTTTATATGTCTGAGTATTACTAATAGCAGAAGATCTATATGTATCAGTAGTAAGAGTAGCTATTGTTACCTTCTCATGCTCAATAGTAATTGTAGCATTATCTTCCTTGTTATTATTATTTACATTAACCTCTTGAATTAAATTTCTTACTTCTGAACCTTTTCTTTCTCCTTCATATTTAAGAAATGTACTATTAAATGCAGCTATATCTGATTTTGACATTCCAGCACCATTTGTAACTGATTGTGCTTGATTAAAAATATAAATTCCTAATGAAATTAATAATATTGCTAATAATATAGCACCTGCTATAATTAATGCTTTTGATGCATTTTCCATTTTAAATTCCTCCTTTGTTTTGTATAATTTTTTTATATTTAAACCTAACTTTTGTTAGTAAATTTAATAACTAATTTATTGTTCTATTTGCTCAAATAACATATATTTAACTTTATTTGTGTAATTATGATATTTTATTTCTATACATTTAAATTTTATATTACCATAGTAATTAACAAAATTTTGCATTCCTCCATTATATATGGTTTCCATTTGATATATAGTGTCATTATCTATCATTTTTATTTCTATATTTATTGAATTTTTATCATTGTTTTGATAAATTCCTTTATTGTTTTTTTCAATCTGATTTCTTTCATTGTTATCTATTGCTCTATTTATTACTGTTGCTAAATCAACTCCATATAATTCTTCATTCAAATATTTCTCAAATTCTAAATTTGCCTTTTTCGCACTTTTATAATTTGCTGTATAATTTATGTATATATACGTTATTCCACATATAATAATTATTGCTATCATTATAAATATTGCTATTTTTTTCATAATTTGTTTCCTCTTTAATTATATCACTAAATAACTTATTTTTCAACAATTTTTATAAAATTATTACTTTGTAAATGTAATTGAACTTACTTTACCTCCATTGTTATTATAACTTATATTTCCTTCTTCTAATTTATATTTTGGTAAATTCCCATTATTTATATTACTATTATTTGATATCAAGTTATTTTTTTGTTGTTCATTATAATTTGTTATTTCACTATTCTCTATTTTTACTTCAATTGTTTCACCATTTCCATTTTCATAATAGTTGTTATTTTCTTGAGCATATCCCAATATAGTAACTACATCATATATTGTTAGTTCTTTACCTATATAAGATGTAAATTGTGAATTAAATTGCAGTATTCTTTTCTGTTCAACTTGCTGATTTATTTGCGCTGAAGTTGCTCCAAAGTCGGCAAATAAATATACTGCTAATGATATTATAAGTAGTCCTATTAATACTCCTGCTGCCATTATCAAAGCTTTTGATGCATTCTCCATATTTCACCTCTTAATTATCCCATTTAAAATATAATTCTTTTATTTGTCCATTTTCATAAACTGTATCATTATCAGGATCAACTTTAAATGTAGATGTTTTGAATTCTGTATATTCTTTATAATTTTTTATTGCAGTTTCTGTTGGAGTTTCACCACTACTAAATGACCAATCTTCATATTGATTAGGATTTATTCTCATTAAAATTTCTTTAATCTTTCTTTCGTTATCATTATCATTTTTATTGTAAACTGATGATAACTTTTTCATTAAATCTTTATCTGTTACTCCTGTACTATAGGTAGTTAGTGCTTTTTGAAAGCTATTTTCATTATTGAAAGTTGAATCTTTTATTCCAATTGTATATGAGTTCTTTTGAAAAATTGCATCTCTAACATTATCATAAGCATATTGACTTGTAAATGCTTCCATATTTGATATAGTTAGACTCATCTTTATACTATAATCAACTGAATTTGCTGCTTCATTTACAGTTCCTTCTTTTTGGTTATAATCAACAATTTTGTTAGCAAGTGTAACTATATCTGCACCAGATATTCCTTTGTCGTCTAAATATCTTTCAAAATCCATATTAAACTTAGCTAATTGAGAATTTTTTGTAATAGTACTCTGTGCAGTTTGATAATCACCTACTTGATTTATCATTAGTAGTAATGCACTTATTAATAAAATTGCTATTAAAATTCCACCTGCCATTATTAAGGCTTTTGATGCATTCTCCATTTTTTGCTTTACCTCCTTCTTTTCAACATATATTTAGATTAAAACTTATATATTAAAAAGTTGATGATGACATTGCTCCAAATGATTCTGACATACTTGTAAGTCCTATAAATACTAATGGTATAATTAAATATCCTACAAATAAACATACCATTGGTGCAAATCCTATTACTTTTCCTATCATACCTTTTCTTGAAATTAGTCTATCATTTGCTTCTTTTCTTTTATCTCTATAATATTCTCTTTCTGAATCCAATTCATCAAAAGCATCTTTAATTGGTATTTTTTCAACTGCTGCTTGCATACTTTCTACTATTCTTATCAATGGCATATATGAAATATCATTTTTTAATTCTTCCAATGCTTCCCATGCACCTGCTTCATAGTTATTAACGCATCTTGTTATTTGACTCTTGAATATATTTGAATATCTTTCAAGCCATTCTAGAATTATTTCTACATTAACTCTTTCAATCCTCATAAGCATAAGTATTATAGTTTGGAATTGCATTACTTCGTCTTCCATTTCTAGTTGTCTCATTTTTACTTGGAATATTAATATCCATATTTGGGACATATATCCAACTATTGAAAATGCTAATGCTAGTAAAAGTTCATAAGCTTTAAAATATTCACTATTAACTATTTGTAATTTTTCATATATTCTTTCAGCTGCTTTTGTTATTTCTTCTGGTTTTGCATCTTTATAATATTTTGATTTTTCAACCGCTTTTTCAATTTCTTCTTGCTTTGTTTTTAGTTTTCCTCTAAACATATCTAGGAAATAGTTATCTTGCTTTGTTACTTCCATAGCTTTCTTTTCTTCTTTATCAGATAAACTTATCAAGTTATAGTCTGTAGTCGGCTGTGTATATACATAATCTATAGCTACATAATGTAAATACATGAATGCAAATATTGAAATTACAAATGTTGCTATTGATATACAAATTCTATTTACATATACCCATTCCATTTTTAATGGTGATGCTGCATCTATTAATAATTGTTTTACTTTTCTATATTCTTTTGTTCCATTTTTTGGTATAAATAGGTCTATTATTTTTCTTGCTAATTTATTTTTATATACTTTTTCTTGCCATGGATTTTCAATATTTTTTGTGTCCATATTTACTGATCCATTATCTTTTAATTTTCTAACTAATATGTATGATATAAATGTTATAATTAATATTAATATTTGAACTATCGTTCCTGATTTTCCATAGTACCAATCTTTTACAAATGCAAAGTTTGATACTGCCCAATTTTTAAGTGGTTCTAATAATAATACTGGTGCTATAGATATAAATGATAAACTTCTAAATACATAATTTAGTTTATCTCTTTTTAATATTTCTATTTGCATTTCTTGTGTTATATTATCAACATTTTTTAAATATAGTGATGCTCCATCTACTTTCCTATCACCAAATTCTTTTGTTAAATATGATAAACCTGCAAATTCTTTTAAGAAATTGTTTGGTGCTACGTCATAATATTTTTCAAGTTCTGTTTCTGGGTCATCTGAAATTAAAATTTCATATATTTTTTCGCCTTGTCTTGAAACTTGTTTTTCATCATCTTGTGATACTTGATAGATTGCTTCTTCTACCATATTAAACTCATGATAAGCATGTCTTATTTCTGAGAAAAAGTCTAATTGTTCTATCAATAATTTATCATCTTTTTTATCTACTGAACCTTCTATTAATATATCTATCATAAATATTTCAAACATTACTAATATAAACATTAATAAAAAGTTACTATGAGTTAAAAATATTGTTATTATAAATAAAGGAATTACTATTACAAGTGCTTTTGTAATTATTTTTGCTGAGTCTTTTCTAGTTATATACTCATCATCTATATTTAATATTTCTAATCTTCTTCTTAATTTTAATATATATCTTTTTAATAATGGAAATCTAGCATAAAATATATATAGTTTTTGCCACATTACCTCTGCTGAGAAGCCACTTGTTTTTGTCCCTTGTTGAAGTTTTTGTATTTTCTTATATTCTGACTTTTGCATTTTTTTAGATAATATATAATATGCTATTCCTAGTATAACCATTGCTCCTACTGCGGTTCCCATTATTATATATAGTATTTGGTTAGACACTTGTAATTCACCTCCTGCAATTTGTATTTATTATGCTTCTTTTTTTGGTTTTCTTCCTCTTTTTTTAGGTTGACTTTCTATAGTTGCTGATACTGGTATTGTTTCTTTTATTTTTTCTTTTTTCCAATGTCTTTCTATAAATCTTTCAAATTGTTCCAAATCTGATTCATCCATGTTTTCTCTCATGCCTTTTAGGTTTGCTTCTGTTATAGGATTTGTAATTAAGTATTCTCCATCTACATATTCTAAGATGTTTCTGTATGTATATAATTTTCTATCTGTAATTTTTTCAAAATAATGTGTTGCATTGTCAAAAAATTTATCAAATTTTCCTTCTAATGTTGTTTCTTTTCTGTGATCAAATGTATATTCATTTTTTTCTTCTATTGGTATACATTCTGTTATTCTTTCTACATATCTTTTTCCTCTAAAGTCTTTTTGTAAGTGTATATCAAAGTTTAATACTTGCACAACTTGTTCTTCTGCTGTTTTTTCATTTTTGAATACACCTGTTCTTAACATTGAGTTTCTTAAAGCTGTTACTAGGTTTGGAAATGTTTTTGCATGGTGTGTAAATAATGTGAATTTTGATGCTACTTGTGCTGCTTGTATCATCCATGATGCTACGGGGTCTGTTGCAACCTCTCCGGATTATATTAACAGAACCATCAGTTTTTTTCTGAACATCTAGACCTTCTTGTCCAGATATTGTATCTGTTTCACGGAATGTTAATATGTTTCTTGTTGGATATATTTTTCTTAAGTGTAACTCGAATGCTGTTTCTTGAACTCTTATGTTCATAGTTTCATATATGTTTTCTATCATTCCCATAAGCATTGTTGTTTTACCACAACCTTGTTCACCTGTTATTGATATAATTCTTGCACCTTTTACTAGATATTTTAATAATTCTATTGATTCATCACTTCCTGGTTCTCCTTTAAACCATTGTTCAAGTGTTGAACGTTTAACGTCAAATTTTCTTACAAAGAATGCCCATGTTTCTGAGAAGCTTGGTCTTACAACAACAACACGAGAGCCATCTTTCATTTCATTGATTTTATATCCATTTGTATCTGATAATTGTCCTGGGTTATTATATTTATATATATTTTGACATACTCTTTTTAGCTCTGCTTCTGTTCCAAAGCTTAAAAATGCTAATCTTATTGATTTACCTTGGAAAAATATCCAGATACTATCACATGCTCTTGGAACTTTATGTTCTGATATTTGTTCTAAATAATCAGTATCAGATGTTTGTGCTACTTGGCTTAAAAAACTTTCTGGAAGTCCAGAAACTCCTCCAGATACACCATCTATGTTCATATCTCTTACTTCATCTATACTGCTATATCCTTTGTAATGTTGATATATTCTTTGTACAACAATTGATAATTTATCTTTAAAATCTAATTGTAAATTTTCTCTTTCATATATATCTTCTATTTCTTGTGATGTTATAACATAAGATGGTTTTGTTTCTCCTTCAATATATTTTAATTCGGCTAAATCGTATTTCTTAATTAATTCGGTTAATGCTTCATATCCAAAGTCTTTTTGATACATATATATAAGAATATCAAATTTATCTTGTGCTGTTAATAATGAAGGCACATCAAATGGTATTGCTTTTGATATATTTGCTTCATTTACTTCATATTCTTTTGAAAGCAAATCAAATATCAATTCTTTTACATACTTTTTGTCATTAATATCACCATAAGTACAACCTTTTAATGCTTTTTTCAATTCATATTTCTTGTTTTTTCTTCTTTTTAATTCTTCTTCTGAAAGACCTATATCATATAAATTAACTTTGGTTATTTCATCTAGTCTTCTTTTTACAAATTCTTGCATTTTTTCTATTGTATATGTTTTATCATCAACACTAATAGTTTCTTCTGTTGGTGCTTCACGTTTTCTTTTTATAAAATTATATATTAATGCACTAGCAGCGACTATAATAACTAAAGTAAATAGTATGTTAGTTATTGTCATTTGATATTCTCCTTTCTTTACATTCTTGCTTCTATTTCTTTAAGTCTATATATAATATTTTGTGTTGCCCTTTTGATTTCTTCTATAAAAATTGCATTTCTATCATCTGAATCTTGTAACTTTTTAAATTTTAAAAATAAATCAGGAACTCCTGCTTCATTTGTTGCTTCAAAATATAGTGTATTGTATGGCATTGTTAAAATTTGATTTTTTTCTTCTAAAAATCTTGTTACATTTTTTGAATTATATTTTGAATATTTATCATATCTCCCTATTAATAAAAGAGTTTTTGGCGATTTTAGTAAATTACTTTTTTCTTTATTTTCTTTCATTTTTTTTATACTTGTATAATTTTGACTCGTAGTTACTATAATTAAATCTGATATATCTATTATTTTTTTTCTTACATTTTCTTTTATATTATTATCTAAGTCTACAAAAACATTATCATAGTATTTACTTGCTGCATTTATTAAATCTATATATTCTTCTTGTATTTCATTTTCTTGTACTTCATCTTGTTTTTCTTTTTTTTTGGCTCCTAATATTATTTCTAATCTATCTTTAAATACAACTTTTGTAAAATTTGTTATAATCTCTGGTGTTAATTTATTACTTCTTGCCATTTTAGCAATTCCTTCTATTCCACTTTCACTTTCAATAGAGTTTTTGTTTTCACCAAATATGCCTAATCTCATTTTTTTAGTTTTTTCTTCTCCAAAATAGCAAGATTTTATTTTATCTTCTTTATTTGTAGTAGATATTACTAATATTCTATTATTATAGTCAATAGCCATGTGTGTTGCAATTGCAACCATAGACATAGTTTTACCTGTTTGTTCATCTATGTTATTAACAAATGTTATTATTGACATTCTTATACTCCTCTTTCTATATTCTTTATAGTTCTTCTTATTTTTGAATCATTAGTTTGGTTTAATATTTGTTGAACAATAAAGTTTAAACTATCTTTATATTGTATACTTAATTTTTTAAATTTTATTTTTTGTACTCTTTGATTTTCTGCTATAACACTTAAATCTCCATTTTCTATTGGAAAATAAATTTTTTCTTGATTCCAAAGAACCTTACAGCCTATAGAAAGGAAATTTAAATAATCATCATCTTCTTTTAATATCTCTTTTGCAAATAAAATTTTTGTTAATGGTATTGGAACTTTAAAATTATTTAATATTTCAATTCCTCTCCTTAAAGAATATATATCAAATGATGTAACAAAATAATTTTTGTCTGATAAATCGAGAGTAAAATCTTCTATTCTATATATAGTATCACAATCAACTAATAATATATCATAAGGTAATTCATTTGTTACACCTATATAGTTTTTTATTTCTTCTAGTCCTTTAAATCCTACTGCTATATCTATATCTTCAAAAGATGTTATATATGATATTGTAGGATTTATTGCTGGTACAACGTATCTAGCTTTTTGATTTATTGTTGAATCTATAATTAACACTCTATTTTTCATAGTTGTTAATATTTTAGCTATATTTAATAATAGGTCTGTTTTATCATACGCTCCTATAAATCCTATTTTTTTCATATATAACTCTCCTTTGTTTTTTAATAGTCTCCACCTAAAGATTCTAGGTATTGTTTTCTATTTGCTTTAGTATTTGTTATACTTTCGTTAATTTTTGATTTCAAATTTTCTTCTCCTTCTTGTCCATTGCTATTAATTGAAGGATTTATAACTTCATTTCTTACTCTTTGATTTTGATTATATCTCATAATTAATTCATTTTTAGCATCTTGTACTATATTTGGATTGCTTTGTATTAATTGCATTACTTCGCCTGTTGGTACATAAGTTGGTATTGCTGCATCCTGAATTCCTGCTTCTGTATATGTTACTACTTGCAATTTAGATCCTAAAATTCTATATGCATCAACAATTGCATTATTCATTGTTATTATTTCAGCTTCAGTCATTTTAAGCCAAATTGTATCTTCTACATCAACACCAGCAATTTGAGGTATTTCAACTTGTTTTTTAGGTATAACTATATAATCTTGACCAGATGGCAATGTTAATCTTATATCTACATATTCTCCTGTTTGTAATTGAGATGGTAATAATAGCATATTATATTCTACTTTTCTTAAGTCATTTGTTGTTTTTTCGTCTGATTTGGAAATCATATCAATAGTTATTATTGTATTTTTATCCATATTTACTTTTGCTATTATTGGTGCTTCTGCAAGCTCTACATATTCTTTTTCATTATTTCTTTCTATATAATATTCTCCTGTATCTTCTAGTTTTAATTCATATTTACTTCCATTTCTAGATATATATAATGTTGACGTATTGTTTTTATATTCAGTTATTACTTCATTTCCTTCTTTATCTGTTAATGCATAATTTGTTAATATAGACATATCTCCTATTGCATTACTTGGTACTAAAGTTTTATTTGTAACTTGTTGTTTTAGCATATCTGTTGTTATAACTTGTCCTGATATAACATCTTGCGATAATACCCAAACTTTTACACTATTAGCTTGTTCTTCTGCTTCCTTTTCTTTATAATTTTTTAATTGAATAAGCAAAAAAGCTATTACTGCTCCTGCTATTATTAAAGTAACTAATATTCCTAATAAAAATGAAATTCTTGCTTTTCTTTGCATTGGATTTGTTGCCATTACAAATTCCTCCTTATAATATTTTATTAAAATAACCTTTTATTACATTTTACATCAATTTTAGGTGTAAATCAACAAAAGTTTATACTTGTAATCAAAAGTTAATATTTTTGTAATATTTTTGTAATATTATATTTTTTTATTTGTTTTTTTCTTTGCAAAAATTTCCAGTTTATTATTTTTTTATTTGCAAATGATATTATTAGAAAAAGCAAATGTTTTTTTCTAGAAATGTATATTTGCAGGAGGTGAATTTATAATGGCAAACAATTCAAATAAAAAATTAGTTCCAGAAGCTATGACAGCTTTAGACAAATTCAAATATGAAGTTGCTAGTGAAGTTGGTGTTAATTTAAAAGACGGATATAATGGTGACATCTCAGCTAGAGACGCTGGTAGAATAGGTGGAAACATGGTTAGAAAAATGATACAACAAGTTGAAAACAACATGAAATAGGCTAAATTTTATATGTTGTAGTTATTTTTGATAGACTGACAGATTTTATATTCTTAATGATTGAGGGTAGGAAGTTATATTTTGCTTTTGTTTTACATAAATAAAGGCAGGATCTGATTTCCTGCCTTTTATTTTTTCTTTAATATAGCTCCTGCTGAATTATTAAACAATATTTCATATCTATCATCATTTTGAACTGGTTCATAGTCATAATCCATTTTATAATATATTAAATATTCTTCTTTAGCTTCTTTTATCCATAAATCTATATCAATTTTTTCATTTACAAATTGATAAATAGGATTCTGGTATAAAGAATACATCCATCTTTTTTCCCCTTCCATTTCTGTTCCTATTATAAATATATTCCATTTTTCATCTTCTAAATTATTATAATAATATTCTACTAATTCTAGATATTTATAATTTATAGTATATTTTTCATTTAAATGTTTAAAATTGTAACTATATATATCATATAATTTTATGTTACTTTCTTTATATATCACTATATTAAAAATCATACCAAATAGATATATAATTACTAATGAAAAAATTATTATTGTACTTTGTTTTATTTTTCTTTTTAATAATATTATTGAATAAAAACTTATACTTATTGTTAGTATCCATAATAAGTAATAAGATTTGAAAAAATAATAATTTGATACTTTATTATTTTCCTTTCCTATCCATAAACACATTATAAAAATTATTTCTAAACAAAGCATATTAATATTAAAATTATTTTTCTTGTATTTTATTTCATGTATAATATATATTAGAATTAATGGAATAAATATTATAAAATTAGTTATTACATTAGAATATATTGTTCCATCTATACTTATTGCTTTATTAGGTAATACATAATATCCTGTAAATATTTCTTTTAAGAAAAAATAATACATACCTAATATTGCTGGAAAAATCAAAATATAAGTAATATCTAAAACATTATTTAATTTTAATATTTTTTCTTTTTTGTTATTTATATTTTTTATTAAAAATATAAATATAGCTAAATATACTACTGGTACAAAAAAGTAATAACTAAAAAATATTCCTAATGTCAGCAATGATAGTGATAACATTATAGTTATATTTTGTCCTTTTTTTATATATTTTATCATTAACATTATTGCTAATATTATATCTAATCCTAAAGACAAATAACAAAATCCACTTAATGTACTATTCAATGGATATCCTAATATATAAATAATAGTGAAAATATAAGCTAATATATATTCACTTTTTTTATGAAGTTTTTGGCTTATTAATAAATAAAACAATTCACCTGATAAAAATAGAACTACTAAATCAAAAATAACAAATATGGTATAATAATTTTTTATTGTTATAAAACTAGATAAACTCTTTAAGAAAATCCCACAATTAACATATGCTCCTGTCATAAATGTGCTAAAATTACTTACCCCATCAAACTTTGCATTTGATAATAAATCCGATTCATTATAAAATTTAATTGTTGCTAGATAATGCACACTTCCATCAGTAATTATATATTTTATATTAAATGGAAAACCATATTGCTTAATAGCTATTATTACAATTAAAATTAATAATAATATACTAATTATTATATCATATTTTTTTATGTAAAATTTTTGAATTTCTCTTTTTAAAATTATTTGTCTAATCATTGGTATTATTAATATAATTTGCGCTATAGAAAGATTTGTTAGAGTCGACTTTATTTTTATAATGCTAAATATCAATGTTACAAATATATTAAAACACATTAATAGTATTATGGATAAAATTATCCATAATACTATATTTTCTTTTTTATTTGTTTTTTTTAATACTATAAATATTGTTATTGTTATTAACGATATTAATATATATATTAATGACATTATATTCTCCTTATAATTATTGGTTTTTATTATATGTTTTATTATATAATTCGTCTATATTTTCTGTTTCATAACTATTTTGTATTTTTTGTATTTCTTTTTGCTGTTTTTGAATTTTATAACTTGAATTTACATATAATCCAACTAACACAACTACAAAAAATATTATGCTGGTGAGAACAAATAATGTTATTGAACCTTTTTCTTCTTTAATTTTCAATTTTAATTTCATAGTTTAATCACCTTTTCTATGCTTCAGGTTCTACTAAACCATAATTTTTTCCATCTTTTAATTTATGTACAACATTTACTTTTCCTGTTTCTACATTTATAAATGCTAAAAAGTTATGTGTTGGGTGTTCTTGTAATTGTAATACAGCATCTTCTGGTGTTATTGGTTTAATTTCATAGTAAGATGTTTTTATAATTTCGTTTGTTATTTCTGAAACTATGTCTCTTTCAACTTCCATTGTTTTGATGCTTGCATCTTTCATCATTTTTTCTTTCTTTGTTTTTGCTTTTCTTATCTGACCTTCTAATATGTCTATATCTTTATCTATAGATGCATACATATCTTTGTCCTCTGTAACAGCTCTGTATTTTTCTCCATTTGCTATTACACAAATTTCAGCTGTTTGCTCATTTTTTTCAGTTTTTAAAGTAACATCTGCTTCTGCATTTTCAAAATATTTATCGATTCTGTCTAATTTTTTTTCTACATAATCGTTGATTGCTTCTGTTATCTTTAGTTCTTTTCCTATAATTTTTACTTTCATAAAAATCGCTCCCTTCTTTTTTACATTTGCTTATTTCAATTATATATTTTATTGTCTTTTTTTGCAAGTATTTTTGTTTTAAAATATATTTTCTAGTTTGTATTCTTTTTCCAATTTTTCATTAAAATATATTTTTACAATTAGTTTAAATTCTTCTAAACTTTCATCTTTTAAACTAAATGCATATATTTTTTTTGAAGGTGCTGAAATAGTATATTGTATTGCACTTCTTGTACTTTCACTCATATTTATTGCGGATTTATCTTGTTTTCCGCATGCTTCACATTTAAATCCATTATCTTTTATACTGAATCTTGTTAAATTATTTTCTTCGTTACAACTTGTACATTTTTTTATTCTTGGTGTGAATCCTAAAATAGATAAAAGTCTAAGTTTAAACACACTTAATACAAAATCTTTGTCTTTGTCTGTCTCAGCTATTGTATATAATGTATTTAAAAATAATTGTAGAATTTTATAACAATTTTCGTTTTCTTCTGTTATATCTTGAATTATTTTATTTATATGTATAGCATATTTAAGTTTGTCTATATCGGTTCTTAAATTATAAAATATTTCTATAGTTTCACAAGAGTTGATATGATATGTATTTGTCCCTTTGTACATTAAATATTCAGCAAAACAAAATAATTGTGTTCCCGCTAAAAGAGCACTTTGTGGTCTTCGTGCCCCTTTAGCTACACAAGATATTTTGCCATAGTTTGGTGTTAGTATTGTAAGCATCTTATCATAGTCTCCTAAATTATTTTCTGCAATTACTATTCCATTTAATTTTATATTTGCCATCTTTATCACCTTTTATAATTGTGTATTATTATCTATATTTTTTACATTCATATTAGTAATTTGTTGTATATCTTGTATTTCTTTAATTCCTTTTTCTACGTTTTCTATTTGTTTATATTCTAAGAAAGTATCAATATTTCCTGTGTTTTTAAATGTATCCCATGCTATCTTTTTTATCATCAGCCTCATCTCCATTCTTAAAGTTTTACCTTTAATTTATCTTTTGCATTTTTTTTTAATTTATACTTCTTATGATTATAAATATTTTATAATCATAAGAATTTATTTTATTTTAAATTTATTAACAATAGAGTCGTTGTCTAGCCAATCTTGTTTTACTTTTACCCATGTTTTTAAATTTACTTTTAATCCAAAATTTTTTTCCATATCTATTCTTGCAGCTCTACCAATTCTTTTTAACATTTCACCATTTTTCCCTATTATTATGCCTTTATGAGATTCTCTTAAACAATAAATTGTGGCTTCTATGTCATAAATATCTTCTTCTTGTTTATTTTTTCTTAAGTTCATTTTTTCAACTTCTATATAAATTCCATGTGGCACTTCGTCTTGTAATAATTTTAATGCTTTTTCTCTAATTGTTTCTTCTGCTAATTGTCTTAATGTTTGATCTGTATATTCCTCTATATCATAATATGCAGGTCCTGGTTTTAGGTTCTTTTCTATTTCGTCTAAAATAATTTCTCTATATTTTTCTTGGTAAGCTGATATAGGAATAACTGCTTCAAATTTATATTCCTTATTATAAATATCTATTAAATTTAATAGTTTTTCTCTTTTTATTAAGTCTATTTTGTTTATTAATAGTATTGTTTTTCTTTTTGATTCTTTTATTTTATCTAATATAATTCTATCTCCTCTGCCTATATCATCACTTGTTGCTTCAATTATAAATAAAACTATATCTGAGTCTGGTATTGTTGAAAATGATGTTTCTATCATTGTTTCGTTTAGTTTGTGTTTTGGTTTGTGGATACCTGGTGTATCTATAAATATTATTTGTGAGTTTTCTCTATTTACTATTCCTTTTATTGCAGTTCTAGTTGTTTGTACCTTGTTTGCTATTGCTGCTATTTTTTCTCCTACCAACAAGTTTATCAATGTTGATTTTCCTACATTTGTTCTTCCTATTATTGTTACAAATCCTGATTTAAATTCTTCCATTTATTCCTCCATTTTGTTCAAAATTTTATTATGTTTTTTGACCTAGCTTTATTATACACTATTTTTGTGCTAAATTTGTAGAATTTTTGAAATTTTTTCTATATTTTTATGATAATTAAAAAACGAATTTAAGAATTTCTAAGCGGTGGCAACCGCAAAGAAATTCTATAAATTCCCATATTTATCTTGTACGGAAAGTCCTCCTACTAGGAGAACTTTCCTACAATATAAAAAAAAGCCCCTCAGGGCTATTAGTTTGTTTTTATGCGTATGCTTGACGTTTTTTGAATGTAAGTAAATTTGATATTTCTTTTTCAGTATTTTTTGCCTTTCTAGTTTTATTTGCTCTTTCTTGTTCAAGTTCTCTTTTTTGTTTTTCAGCTACTGATTGACATATTGCTTTTTGATATGCGAAATGTGTGTCTTGTGATATTCTATTCCAATTATATTGGTTTCTTACTTTATTTTTAGCTTTCTTAGTTATTTCAGCACATAATTTATGATCATATAATAATTCTAATATTGCATCTGCTATTGAATTTGAGTTTCCACAATATGTTTTCATTCCATTTTCTTTATGTTGTACTATTTCGTTTAGCCCTCCTATATCAGATACTACTACTGGATTTTCTGATAACATTGCTTCTAATGCAACTATTCCAAATGGTTCATATGTACTTGGAAATACTGATATATCTGCTGCTTTATACATTTTTTGTACATCTTTTCCATACATATGCCCTGCAAAATATACTTTTTCTGATATTCCTAATGCATTTACTTGTGCTTTTAGCTCATCAATCATTCCGCCTTTTCCACAAATTATAAGTTTTGTGTCATGATATCCATTTAATATTTTAGGCATTGCTGATATTAAATATTGTACACCTTTTTCGTATACTAATCTTCCCATAAAAAGTATTATTTTTTCGTTATCCATTGCAAATTTTCTTCTAAAATTGTAATCTCTTTCTACTCCACTAAATAAATTCATATTTACACCATTTGGTATTACATTTATTTTTTCATAAGGTAATCCAAATAATCTTTGTAATTCATCTTTCATATAATTACTATTTACTATTACTTCTGATGCTTCATAAGTTAACATCCATTCTGTATCATTTATGTATCTTTGTGTCTCGTCATGAATTCCGCTATTTCTTCCTGCTTCTGTTGCATGTATTGTTGCTACTAATGGAATATTATATGAATTTTTTAATGTTTTTGCTGCATATGCTACTAACCAATCATGTGCATGTATTACATCAAATTTTCCTTCTTTTGCTATTATTTCGTTTGCTTTTGCTACTAAATTAAAGTTTAATTGCATTACCCAATCTATAAAATTATTAGGATTTATCATGTAGTTTCCAATTCTGTATACTTTTACTCCTTTATCATCTTCAAAGTCTGGGGCATCTCCTTCTTTGTATGTTACTACTGTTACATCATGACCATCTTTTAATAGTGTTCTTGATAAATCGTATACTACTCTTGATATTCCTCCTACTACTCTTGGTGGATATTCCCATGTTAACATCAATATTTTCATTAACATTTCTTCCTTTCTTAGACTATTTTCTTTTGTTTTTGACATTTTTTTATATTGTATACAAATATTTTAAAATTGTAAATGTTTTTTTTTATTTTTGTTTAAAAATTTTTTATAGACAAAAAAATTCTCCAGTTTTTTAACCGAAGAATTTTTATTTTATATTCTTTTATGCTTCTACTGGGTAAACACTTACTTGTTTTTTGTCTCTACCTTTTCTTTCAAATTTTACAGTACCATCTACTACTGCATATAATGTATCATCACTACCCTTTTTTACATTAACACCTGGATATACTCTTGTTCCTCTTTGTCTAACTAATATATTTCCAGCTAAAACAAATTGTCCATCTGCTCTTTTTACACCAAGACGTTTAGATTCACTCTCACGACCATTGTGTGAACTACCTTGACCTTTCTTATGAGCCATTTATCTCACTCCTTTCAGTTTAGTTCTTGCTTTTTATATTTTCTCTTAATTAAAATCTTTTTAATTAAATTATATGTAGTAATTTTATTAAGCTTCTACTTTTTCTTCAGCTTTTTCAGCTGTTTTCTTTGCAGTTGTTTTTATTTCTGTTATTTCAACTTTTGTATATGGTTGTCTGTGTCCTTGTTTTCTTCTATAATTCTTTTTAGGTTTCATTTTGAAAACAATTATTTTTTTAGCTTTACCATGTGCAACTACTTTTCCTTCAACTTTTACGCCTTTAACATAAGGATTTCCAACTTGTACTTTTCCGTCTTCAGATACTAATACTACTTTGTCGAAAGTAACTTTTTTACCTTCTTCAGTATCTAATTTTTCGAAAAATACTACATCTCCTTCTGCTACTTTGTATTGTTTTCCACAACTTTCAATTACTGCGTACATTTAAAATGCACCTCCCTTATTTGTATACTCGCTAATCCTTAATAAAAGGTAACTAAATTTAATTAGTTTTTATATACCTTGACTAAGCGGATTACAGGTATTAATTTTATCATCTTTTTTTTAGGTTGTCAACAATTTTTTAGTTTTTTTTGTAAAGCATTTTATCTATAGGTTAATCTATTTCTTTCATTGCCTGAATATATTGTTCTTCACTTGGTGCTTTTCCATGCCATTCTGCTTTGTTTTCCATAAAAGATACTCCTTTACCTTTTATAGTCTTAGCTATTATACAAGTTGGTTTTCCTTTTACATTTTTTGCAACTTCAAAAGCTTTTATTATTTCTTCAATGTCATGTCCATCTATATTTATAATTTGGAATCCAAAACTTTTAAATTTTTCATCTATTGGATATGAGCTCATTACTTCTTCAATAGTTCCATCTATTTGCAAATTATTGTTATCTACAATAACACATAGATTATCTAATTTATATTTGCAAGATGCCATTGCTGCTTCCCAAATTTGTCCTTCTTCTATTTCTCCATCTCCTAGAATGCAATATACTCTATAATCTTTATTGTCTAATTTTCCTGCTATTGCCATTCCATTAGCAGCAGATAGCCCTTGTCCTAATGAACCTGTGGTCATATCTACTCCTGGTATTTTTTTCATATCTGGGTGCCCTTGGAGTCTACTTTCTACATTCCTTAAAGTTTTTAATTCTTCTACATCAAAAAATCCTTTATTTGCTAAAGCTGAATATAAAGCTGGTGCGCAATGTCCTTTTGATAATACTAGTCTATCTCTATTTTCATCTTTTGGATTTTGTGGATCTATATTCATTTCATTAAAATATAATACTGTAATTATATCTGCTATAGAAAGTGAACCTCCTGGATGTCCAGATTTTGCAGAATAAACAGCTTCTATTATTCCTTTTCTTATATTTTTTGAAAATTTTTTTAATTCTTCAATTTTTTTATTTTCCATAAACCTTCTCCTTACATTATTATAATTTATTTTTTTATAATTTATATTCATTTCTTCAATAATTGTAATATAAATATCAACTAATGTAAAGTATTTATTAATCATCAATTACGTTTTATTTCTATTAATTTTTATTTGTATCATTTAAGTGATATATTTTTAATTTTGTCGAAAAAAATTGTTTTTTGTATAAAATTTTTTTTTAATGTAAATAATAAAACAAAATACTAAAATTTTTGAAATAGTGTTTTAAATTATTAAAATTAGAAAGGAAGAATGTAAAATGAAAAATTTAAAAAATGGTATTATACTTTTATTAGTTGTTTCTATAGCATTGATTTTCTTACCAAATTTTTCTAATGCACAAACTACAGAAGTATATGATGAAGATACTTTATTAGATGCTATTGATACATCTACAGGAGAAGATATTATTTCTTTAACAGCAAATATTTCTTTAACTAGACCTATTGAATTTACAGACAAAACTGTTTCTATAAATGGTAATAATCATACTATAACAAAAGTTGATGAAAATTGGTCTCCAAACGGAAGCAATGGTACTTTAATTACTGCAGGAGCAGGTGCCAAACTTACTTTATCTAACTTAACTTTAACTAATAGCCAAAAATATGGTGTACAATCTTATAATGGTGGATATGTAATATTAGATAATGTAACTATTTCTAATTGTGCCTATGGTGGTGTTTTAGCTAATGCTGGTACTATTGAAGTTAGAAATTTAACATTAAAGAAAAATGGTGGTGAAGGCTATAATAATGGTATAGAAATTGCAAAAGGAAGTAGTATAACTACAGGAGATAATAAACCTACATTAATAATGAATGGTACTTTATCATCTACTGAAACTGACAATGTAATTTATGTAGATATAAATGATCCTATAAGTGGATTTGATATAATAAATACTGAAGGTACAACAAATAAAGTTTTAATAAATGGTACAAAATTAGCTATTACTGATCAAAATAATAATATCATATATCAAAGTAATGATATTGGTAATATAAATGTTTCAGGTGATCCTTATGTTGAACAAGCTGTTGTTCCAAATGAACCAGCTACTCAACCACAAGCACAAGACGAAACTCCTAAAACAGGAATTGGTAATAGTTTAGAAGTAGCTTTATTTATTATATCTGCTTCAGCTATAGCAATAATATTTTTAAAAAGAAAATTTCTTTAATTATTGAAAGCTATGAATAAAATTTTAAAAATTAAAAATTTAATTTATTTTATTTGTATAATTTTAATAATAATTATTATTTTATTAGTTATATATATAATTAAATTTTTTTATGATATGCATAATTCAAAACAAGAAAGTAATATCCTAAATGAAATTTCTGAAAATTTTATAAATACTGAAGGAAATTTTATAGAAGCTCAGGAGGCACAAATACAAAAAACTGATAGAATATTACAACTTGAAGAACTCCAAAAACAGAATTCAGATATAATAGGTTGGATTGAAATTGAAAATACAAATATAAATTATCCAGTTTTACAAACTACAGATAATAGTTATTATATGAACCATAATTATAAAAAACAATATTCTATGAATGGATCAATATTTTTAGATAAATCTTATTCTTGGGATCCTCCAAGCAGTAATTTGTTAATATATGGTCATAATATGAAAAATGGTACTATGTTCCAAGATTTATTAAAATATAAAAATTTAGCATATTATAAAGAACATCCTGTTATACGCTTTACTACAACAAGTGAAGATGTATATTATGAGATAATTTCTGTTTTTGAATCAAGAGTTTATTATAAGTCAGAAAAAAATGTTTTTAGATATTATTATTTTGTAAATAGTAATAATGAACAGGAATATAATGAATTTGTACAAAATGCAAAAAATGCTTCTTTATATGATACAGGAAAAACAGCCATATATGGAGATCAATTGATGACATTATCGACTTGTTCATATCATATAAAAGATGGTAGATTTGTAGTTGTTGCAAAAAAAGTGATTGAGGAAAGTCCTTAAACTCCCTCAATCACTTTTCCTAAATAAACTGAGTAAATATAGATTTTTTCTACTTTTTTATGTAAAGCTTCTTCTAATGCTTCTTTATATAGCTCTAGTTGCTTTTTATATTTTTCCCATAATTCATGTTCTTTTCCTTTTTCTACATAATCTGTTTTGTAGTCTAGTAATACTAATTTATCATTTTTGTCAATATAATATAAATCAATAATACCTTGTACTAATACATCTTCTTCTATATCTTGCTCATATATATTTTTTGCTGGAACATTTATGTAGAAAGGTTTTTCTTGATAAATTTCTTTTGCTTCTTTTAATTCTTCCCAAATTTCTGATTTTGTAAATTCTAGTATTTTATATGGATTTATTGCTTCTCTTTCTTTTTCAGTAATGATTTCTTTTAATTGTAAGTTATTTATTAAATCTTTGATTTTTTGTAAATCATATTCTTCTTTAGGATTTAATTTTTGCATACATAAATGTATTAAAGTTCCTTTTTGTGATGGAGATATTTTTAATTCATCGTTTTCTTGTAGAAATTTTGGTTTTTCAAAATTTATTTCTATACTATTATCTGTTTCTTGCAAGTCTTCTATATCTACACCTAATTGATTTTCTTTCATCTGTTTAATTTTTGTAACAGAGCTTTTTGTAGGAATTGTAGTAGATATCTTATTTTTATATTCATATTCTATTTCACTTTTTATTTTATCTAATATTTCCTTTTTATAGTTTTTAGAATTTAGTTGCTCTATTATTTTGGTAGAATCATCATCATTTATTTGTTGATTTTCTGTTTTTATAATTTGATTTGGTTCAATTTTATTTAATTCTATTGATTTATTTGTATTTTCATAGTTATATACTAACAATATCCAATCTAAGTATGTTTTGTATTTTTTTACTAAAATAGAATTGATTTTTTCATTTTTTCTAGGATATATAGATACTTGCTTTTCAATATTTTCTATCGTTTTATTAAAGTCCTTTGTTACTCCAGTTATTATCAATTTTTCTTTTGCTCTAGTTAGTGCAACATATAAGATTCTCATTTCTTCTGAAATACTTTCGTTTCTAATAATACTTTTTGTTGCTTCACGAGTTAATGTATCATATTGAACTTGTGCATTATAGTCAATATATTTTGCTCCAATTCCAAGCTCTTGATGTAATAATACTGGATTTTTTCTTATGTCTTGTTCATTAAATTGTTTGTTAGTATTTACTAAAAATACAATTGGAAATTCTAGTCCTTTACTTTTATGAATACTCATTATCCTAATTACATCATCATTTTCTCCAATAATTTTAGCTGCTCCTAAATCTCCTGAATTTGTTTTTAATTTTTCAATAAAGTTTATAAAATTGTATAATCCTTTAAAACTTGCTGTTTCATATTTTTTTGCTCTTTCAAACAAAATTTTTAGATTTGCTTGTCTTATATTACCATTTGGCATAAGTCCAACATAGTTATAATATCCTGTGTCTGAATATATTTTCCATATAAGTTCATCTAATGCTAAATATTCTTGTTCTTTTCGCCATTTATTTATATTGTCTAAAAATCTTTCAATTTTTTGTTTTAATTCTGGCTTAACATCTAATTTTGCTTTTAACATGCAATTATAAAAATTATCATATTTATCTGATAATCTAATTTGTACTAATTCATCATCAGTAAATCCTCCAATATTTGACCTTAATACTGCTACAAGTGGTATGTCTTGCATTGGATTGTCTATTATTTTTAGTAAGCTCATTATTGTTTGAATTTCTATTGAATCTAAATATTCTTGGTTACTATCTGAAAATACTGGCATTCCTAAATTCATAATTTCTTGTTCATATATACTTGCTTTATCTTTTGTAGACCTTAATAAAATAGCAATGTCTCTATATGTTGCATCTCTAAAATTTTCTTTTTTTCTATCATAAATTTGATATTTACTATCTATTATATTTTTTATTTTTTGAGCAACATATTTTGCTTCTACTTCAATATCTTCTATATGTTCTAATTCTTCATTTTCCTCATCTTCATCATAATAATCGTTTTCTATAGCTATATAATTATTGTCTTCTTCTGTTTTTTCGATGTTTATTATATCAATCTCTGTACTTAAATTTTGATTAGTTTTCTTGTAATCCTCTGCACCAAAATTTAGATATTCTTTCTTGTCATACTCTACTTCTCCTAAATTATAACTCATAATATTTTTGAATATTAAATTTGTAAAGTCTAATATGTTATCTCTACTTCTAAAATTTTTAAATAATTGTATTTTTCTGCCTACGATATCATTTTGAGGTGTTTCTCCTACTATTTCAAAAGTTTCGTATTTATCTAGAAATAGTTTTGGCATAGCTTGTCTAAATCTATATATACTTTGTTTTACATCCCCTACCATAAACATATTGTTTCCTCTTGATATTGATGAAAGTATAAATTCTTGTACTAAGTTACTATCTTGGTATTCATCTATTGCTATTTCTTCAAATTTTTCAGTATATTTTTTAGCAACTTCTGTTTTTACTATATTTCCTTCTTCATCTACATCTTTTACTAAAATGCTTAGTGCAAAATGTTCTATATCAGTAAAATCAACTATATTTTTTTCTCTTTTTTTCTTTGAAAATATATCATCAAATTCTAGAATTAAGTTTTCTAACTTTTTCAAAGTGCCATACATATCAAATATATCTTGGTTTGATTGTTTTGAATCTGATACAAATATCTTATTTTTCTTTTTGTAAAATTTATCTTTAACACTATCTCTTATTTCTTTTGCTTCTTCTTTTATTTCTGATTGCACCTTTTTTCTTGACCATGTTGTAAATTTCATGTTTTGTGCTATTTCGTAAGATTTATCCCAGTTACCTAAGTTTGATTTTAATGTTTCTAATTGTTTTATATCTGTTTCAATTATTTGTTTAAATATTTCTAATTGTTCATCTTGCTCTAAACTTTGTAATACATCCTGTAAAATTGTTATATCATCTATTATTTCTTCCTCCATATCTTTTAGCAATACTTTTCCCCATATAGTTGTGCTAAAGTCTTCATTTAATTTGTCTTCTATATTAAACATTTCTATTTTTTCATTAAGCCATTTTTTTGGATATGGATTTGAACTTATATAACTATATATACTTAAAATTAAGTCTTTTAAAGGAGTATCGTCCCTATAACTAGTATATGTATTTATCAATTGTGTAAAATCTTTATCTTCTGAAAGATAGTTGTTTTCAAATATTTCATCTAATATCTCTTGTTTTAGTAACTCTATTTCTGGTGTATCTGCTATTCTAAAGTTTGGAGATACATTATCTAGCTCATAAGAATTATTTCTTACAATGTCTAAACAAAAAGAATCTATTGTACAAATACTTGCCATATTTAGTAGTGTTATTTGCCTTTGCAATTTTTCATTTTCTGGATTTTCATCTAGCTTTTTATAGATTGCGTCTAAAACTCTTTCTCTCATTTCAGATGCTGCTGCATTTGTAAATGTTACTACTAATAATTTATCTATATCTATATTTTCATTTATTGCTTTGTTTATAATTCTTTCAACTAATACTGCTGTTTTTCCGGCTTCCGTGCTGCTGCTGCAACTAATAAGTTTGAGCCTTTTTCGTATATTGCTTGTTTTTGTTCTTTAGTCCAATTTGGCATTTCCGTTTTTCTCCTTTTTTATTATAATTACTCTCATAGATAATATCATTTACTTTTAACTCTCTCATTCTTATTCTCCTTCTATATTTTCTAAATATAAATTATAACATAATAAAAATAATTTTCAATAGCTATTGTGTTTAAAACAAATGTTTGATATAATGA
>CANRBK010000012.1 GCA_947628845.1 uncultured Clostridia bacterium
CCTTATTTTTATATAAAATTTTTCATTTTGTGGAAAACATATCGGGATTTTTTCAAAAAATACCGAAACTTAAATGATATGTATGAATTGACAATTTATTTATATTGATTTAAAATATAATAAAACAATATTAAGAAAAAATCCATATTTGAAGGGAGAAATAATGACAAGAACAAAATTAAAAGACAGAGTATTACCAATATATACGAAAGGAGAAGAAATTTTTAATATGACCTCACACATAGTGGGAGGAGGTTTTGGAATAATAGCACTAATTTTATGTATTGTATTTTCTGCAATACATAGAAATGGATATGCAGTTGTAAGTTCAATAATATATGGAATATCAATGATAGTATTATATACAATGTCAAGTATATATCATGGACTAAAACCAGAAGGAAAAGCAAAAAAAGTTTTTCAAATTTTAGACCATTGTTCAATATTTTTATTGATAGCAGGATCATATACACCATTTTGTTTAGTTACATTTAGAGAATATAATCCAATATTAGGTTGGACAATATTTGGAATTATATGGTTTATGGCTGTTTTAGGTATTGTATTAAATTCTATAGATATAAAAAAATATAGAGTATTTTCTATGATATGCTATTTAGCAATGGGATGGTGTATAATTTTTACTGCTAATCTTTTACCTAAATTATTAGGAATACCAGGAGTTATTTTATTAGTGTTAGGTGGAATAGCATATACAATTGGGGCAATATTATATGGAATAGGAAAAAAGAAAAAGTATATACATTCAGTATTTCATTTATTTATAGTATTAGGGAGTATATTACAATTTTTCTGTATAATATTATATGTAGTAAATTAAGTATAAAATAGAACTATCTACAATATAAAAAACGAATTTAAGAATTTCTAAGCGGTGGCAACCGCAAAGAAATTCTATAAATTCCCATATTTATCTTGTACGGAAAGTCCTCCTACTAGGAGAACTTTCCTACAATATAAAAAAAGTAGTGGATGTCATCACTACTTTTTATATAGAATTATTTTTTCTTATCTTTTACAACTTCTTTAATTGCACCTAAACTTGAAAGTGCACTAGTTGCCTCAAAAGGAATGAATACTTTATTTGCTTCACCTTCAGCAACTTTTTCTAAAGCTTCTAAAGATTTTAATTGAATTAATTTATCATCTGGTTTTGAGCTTTTAATTGCTTCATAAACCATAGATATTTCTTTAGCTTTAGCTTCAGCTACTTCTTTTATAGCTTGTGCTTCACCAGCAGCTCTAGTAATTCTAGATTCTTTATCAGCTTCAGCTTCTAATATAGCAGCTTGTTTTTTACCTTCTGCAATCATTATAGCAGATTGTTTTTGAGCTTCAGATTCAAGAATTAAAGCTCTTTTATTTCTTTCTGCGTTCATTTCTTTTTCCATAGCATCTCTAATATCAGCAGGTGGTGTAATATCTTTTATTTCAACTCTATCTATTTTGCATCCCCATCTATCAGTAGCTTCATCTAAAACAACTCTTAATTGATTATTTATACCATCTCTTGAACTAAATGTTTCATCTAAGTCCATTTTACCAATAATATCACGAATTGTTGTAATAGCTAAATATTCAATACCTTTCTTTAAACTTTGAATTTCATAAACTGCTTTTGCTGGGTCTGTTATTTGATAGAAAACAACAGTATCTATAGTAATTGTAACATTATCTTTAGTAATAACTCCCTGAGGTGGAACATCCATTGTTTGTTGTTTTAAGCTAACAACACTTCTAACATGGTCGAAAAATGGAACTATAATTGTAAGACCAGCATCAGCAACTTTAGAAAACTTACCTAATCTCTCAATTACATAAACCTCAGCTTGTTTAACGATTTTAATTGATTTAAATGCTATAATTAATATTATAACTAATAAAACTAATAAAAACCACATAAAAATACCTCCTTTTTATTTAATAAAAATATATGTAAAACATTAAAAACTAAACTTTATTAGCTAATTTAATAGCTTTTACAATAGCTTTTACACCTGAAATTAAAACAATTTCTACTTCTGAACCTTCCGGAATAATTTCGTCATTTTCAGCTTCAGCAGACCAAACTTCACCATTAATTTTAATTTGACCAATAGAGTGTTGATTTATTTCTTTTATGACTAAAGCTTTTTTTCCAATTATAGAAAAAGCATTTGTATTTGTTGATTTTACATCAACAAATTTTTTTACAAAAGGTTTTGTTACAAGTAGTAAAATTGCAGAAGATATAACAAATATAGAAGTTTGAATTATTATATTTGATGTAAAAAAACTAACAATCATGGCTATTAAAGCTGCAACACCAAACCAAAAAACTAAAAATCCAACAGTAATAATTTCACCAATAAAAAATAAACCTGCAATTATTAACCATACTTGCCACATAATAAACATCTCCATTTCTATGTAAAAACTTATATATATATTATACTACAAAATATTGGAAAAATAAAGGTTTTTAAAAAAATAAAAATATAAGCATTGTTTTTTTTATAAAGAAATGATATATTATAAAAGAAAAAAATATAATATTAGGAGAAAGATATGAACGAAAGACAAAATAAAGGTATAACATTAATAACATTATCAATAACAATTGTTATATTAATAATTATATCAGGAATATCAATAACAGGAGCAATAATGGGAAAAAATGAAACAGAAGATTCTGCTCTATTATCAGAATTGAATATGATTCAACATGCAGTGCTTGAAAGATATATAAAAGCACAATTAACAAAAGAAGAATTACCTGGAACAAAAATAGAAAAAAGCGAAGTGCAAAAAATAATAGATGAAATAAATACAAAATCAACAGAAAGTATACAATTAAAAGGAACAGAATATAAAGAATTAAGTATATCAGATTTAGAATCATTAGGAATAATGCAAGAAGATAATAAATTTATAGTAAACTATGAAACAGGCGAAGTCATAAATACAACATTAAAGGTAACAAGCTCAGGAAAAGCATTATATATTTATTCTAAAAATGAAAATTAGAGGAGTGAAGTTAAAAATGGAAAATGAAGAAATATTAGAAAACCTGCAAAAGATAGTTTCTAAAGACAAAATAAAGCAAAATGAACTTATGAAAAAACATACCTCTATAAAAATAGGAGGACCAGCAGATTTTTTAGTAGAAATAAGTACAATAGATGAGTTAAAAAATATAATACAATTTACAAATAATAATAAAATACCAGTAAATATAATTGGAAATGGAAGCAATGTATTAGTTCTTGACAATGGAATCAGAGGAATAACTATAAAATTAGAATTTAAAGAAATAAAATTAGAAAAATTAGAAGAAAATAAAATACAAGTAATAGTTGAGTGTGGTGTACCAATAGGATTATTGGCACAAACACTTTTAAAAGAAGAAATATGTGGATTTGAAGAATTATCAGGAATTCCAGGCACAATAGGAGGAGCTATAGTCATGAATGCAGGTGCTCATGGAAAAGAAATAAAAGATATAGTTACAGAAATTACAGCAATGGATTATAATGGTATAATACATAAATTTACAAATCAAGAAGCACAATTTTCATATAGACATAGTAAATTTTCTAATGGTAAATATATAATTTTGAAAACAAAATTCTTATTAGAAAAAGGAAAAAAAGAACAAATAAAGGAAAAAATGGATGAATATGCTAGATATAGAAAAGAAAAACAACCAATAGAATATCCAAATGCAGGAAGCACATTTAAAAGAGGAGAAGATTTTATAACAGCTAAGTTAATTGATAATGCAGGATTAAGAGGATACTCAATAGGAAAAGCTCAAATTTCCGAAAAGCATGCAGGTTTTATAATAAATACTGGAGATGCAACAGCACAAGAAATATTACAATTAGCAGAATATGCAAAAAGCCAAATTTATGAAAAATATAAAAAGAAAATTGAATTAGAAATAAAAGTAATAGGAGAATGAAAATGGGTGGATTTTTTAAGTGGTTTGATTCAAAAAGTAAATTAAAAAGATGGATGTTGTTAATATTAATAGGAATAGCACTTATGTGTTATGGAACATCCAAAATTATAATATCAAATGAAATGACATTTTATGAATTAGCAGAAATTATAGTTATATTTGTTGTTGGAGTTGTAACAATAGTTTTAGGATTAGTTTATATAAATAAAAGAACACTAGAAATATTAATAGAGTCAACAGATAATAGAATGAATAATAGAAAAAATGTAAATGTAAAATCATTAATATTTGATAAAAAAGTTTTTAACCAAGGACCTAATATTGTAGTTATAGGAGGAGGAACAGGACTAAATATGGTTCTTTCAGGGTTGAAAAGATATACAGACAATTTGACTGCAATAGTAACAATATCTGATTACGGAGAATTAGAAACTGAATCAAGAAAACAACTGCAAATAATGCCATTAAATGATGTAAGAGATAGTATAGTAGCTTTATCTAATAAAGAAGGACAATTAGAAAAATTATTGAATTATAAGTTCACAGAGGGAAGATTAGAAAACTTAAATTTTTTTGATATTTATTTTAGTGCTATGAAAAATATCAATAAAGATTTTACGGATTCTATTATAAAAAGTAATGAAGTATTAAATATATTAGGAAAAGTTTTACCGGTAACATTAGATGTAATGAATATTACAGCAGAGCTTGATAATGGATATGTAGTAAAAGAAAAATCTAAGATTTCTAAAATGGTATATGATAAAATAACAAAAATAAATAGGATATACTTAAGTCCTTCAAATTGTAGACCAGCTCCAGGAGTAATTGAAGCTATAAAAAAAGCGGATTGTATAATAATTGGACCGGGAAGCTTATATACAAATGTTATACCAAATTTATTGGTAAATGGAGTAGCAAGAGCAATAAAAGAAGCAACAGGATTGAAAGTTTATATAAGCAATATTATGACAGAACCTGGACAAACAGATAATTATGGAATATCAGATCATATAAATGCAATAATAGAACATTGTGGTAAAGGAATTATAGATTATTGTATATATGATACAGGAGAAATTATACCAGAATTTATAAAAAAATATAATTTAGAGGGACAAGACTTAGTAGAACAAGATATTAACAAAATAAAGGGAATAACATTTATACAAAAAAACTTGTCGATGATTTCAAATGGATGTATTAGACATGCTCCACAATTAGTTGCAGAAGCTATCATTGAACTTATTTGTGATGATTTAAAATATCAAGATAAACAAAATGATCCGCAATATTTAATGTTAAATAATAAATTAAAGCAAGATAAGAGAATTAATAAAATTAAAAGACAAATGAAAAAACAAGAAATAAGAAGCATAAAGAGTGGAAAACATAGTAATGATAGAAATAGCAGATTTAGTAGCAAATATAGCGAAAGAATAGAATCAATTAGACAAGCTGATGAAATGACAAAACTAAAAGATCAGATAATGAGAGATAATAAATATTAAAAAATATATGGAGGAATATATGAAATTTACAAAAGAAAATATAAATTTAGAAGAAGGACTAAAAAAAGAATGGCTATTAACAAATGGGATAGGAGGATTCGCAAGCTCTACCATAATTGGAGCTAATACAAGAAAATATCATGGTTTATTAGTTGCACCACTAACACCTCCTGCAAGAAGATATTTAATTTTATCAAAAGTGGATGAAAGCATACAAATAGGAGAAAAAAAATATGATTTATATACAAATGTAGGAGAAAATTATATATCACAAGGATATAAATATCAAGAAGAATTTGAAAATGAATATTTTCCAACTTATAAATATAAAATTGAAGATGTAGAGATATCAAAAACAATATGTATGAAAAGAAATACAAATGTAGTAGGGGTATACTATAAAATAAAAAATTCTGAAAAACCATCAAAGATAATAATAGCTCCAATAGTAAATTTTAGAGATTTCCATACAATGAGTACAAATCATAATTTTAATATAAAACAAACTATAAAGGGAACAAAAGTAAAATTAGTAATTGATGGAAAATCGGATTTTCCAGTATATCTAAACTTATCAGAAGGAAGATATTTGCAACATGAAAATGATAATTTTAGAGATATGTTTTATATAGAAGAAGAAAAAAGAGGCTTTTATCCAAAAGAAAATCATAGTGTTACAGGAGTATATGAAGTAGAAATACAACCAAACGAAGAAAAAGAAATTTCATTTGCTTGTGGATTTGAAGAAAATATAGAAGAAATAGATCTTGTAAATATTATGAAAAATGAAGAAAAAAGAATAAATAATATAATTGAAAACTCAAAATTATTAGAAAAGACATATGAAGAATCTAACAAAAATGAAAAATTAATAAAAGAGCTAATAAAAGCAACAGACCAATTTATTGTATATAGACCATCATTTAGTTTACATACTATAATAGCAGGATATCCATGGTTTTTGGATTGGGGTAGAGATAGTTTAATTGCATTTGAAGGATTATTATTAAAAACAAAAAGATATGATATAGCAAAAGAAATAATACTAACTATGATAAGAGATATAAAATATGGGTTAGTCCCAAATGGTTATTCTGGATTTGATAATAGACCACTATATAATAGTGTTGATGCATCATTATTATTATTTGAACAAATACAAAAATATATAAACTATACTGGTGATTATGAATTTATTAAAGAAAACGTATATGAAAAACTAGAAAAAATAATAGAAAATTATATTATAGGAATTGATGTAGATAATAACAACATATTTTTGGACAAAGATTATCTTATATCATCAGGAACAGAAAATACACAGAATACATGGATGGATGCTAAATATGGAAATTATGCTGCAACTCCAAGAAATGGCAAAGCAGTTGAAATAAATAGTTTATGGTATAATAGTTTAATGATAATGGCTGAATTAACAAAAAAGGTAGGAAAAGAAGAAGATAGTAAAAAATATAAAAGTTTAGCAAGAAAATGTAAAAAAACATTTACTGAGAAATTTTATAACTCAAAAAGAAAATGTCTGTATGATGTAATAGGAGATGCTAAGATAAGACCAAACCAATTATTTAGTTTAAGTTTAACATATCCTATAATTGAACCTAATTCAGAAGAAGCTTATAACATTTTAAATGTAGTAGATAAGAAATTGCTAAACAATTATGGATTAAAAACATTAGCCAAAGGAGAAATAAATTATATAGAAGTATATGAAGGAGATAGTTTTAAAAGAGACATGAGTTATCATCAAGGAATAACATGGGTTTGGCTATTAGGACTATATTATGATACATTAAGAAATATGATAAAAGCAGAAAAAAGGAAAACATATAAAGCAAAATTAGAAGAAAAGTTAGAAAAATTTATAGAAAAAACAGCAAAAACATTTGAAAAAGAAATAAATCAAAGAGGATGTATAGGAAATATATCAGAAATATATGATTCAACTAGACCATTTGAACCAAAAGGAACAATAGCACAAGCTTGGAGTGTATCAGAAATTTTGAGAATTGTGTCTTAATGAATGACTTGTTTGGGACGTTTTCTTGTGGGATACTTTTTCTTAAAAATATCTCATAGATAAACGTCCTAAATAAGTTAAAAGGAGTGTAAAAGCATTGAAAGAAGAAAAATTAAATAGTATATATCTTTTATATGGAGAAGAAAAATATTTATTAGAAACTAAATTAAAAGAAATAAAATCTCTATTTGGAGAATGTGTAAAAGGAATAAATTATATAATAATAGATGAACAAAATATATCTGAAATTATAAATGATATAGAAACTCCAAGTTTTGGGTATGAGAAAAAGTTAATTATAGCAAAAAATACAGGTTTATTAAAAAAAGAAGCTAAAAGGAAAATGGGAGAAAATATAAAAATAAAAGAAAAATTAAATGAATATATTAACCATAACATAAACATAATAAATAAATCTATAATACTAGTATTTGTTGAAGAAGAAGTAGATAATAAATCAGAATTATATAAAACAATAGAAAAATATGGTAAGATATATAAATTTGATTATCAAAAACCTGCACAAATAGAGAAAATAATAAAAGATATCTGTAGTAAGTACAAAGTTCAAATTGATTCATCAAATATAAAGTATTTTATTGAATGTTGTGGAACAAATATGCAAGATTTAATTAATGAAATAAGAAAATTAATTGAGTATGCAGGAGAAAATGGAACTATAAAAAAAGAAGACATTGATAAATTATCAATAAAAAAATTAGAAAGTATAATTTTTGACTTAACAGATGATTTAGGAAAAAAAGACATAACTGATGCATTACAAGTATTACATAATTTGATTTATCAAAAAGAGCCTTTAGCCAAAATATTAATTACTTTATATAATCATTTTAAAAAATTATATATAACGAAAATGGCATTGAATGATAATAAAGACTTAGCTTCTAGCTTAAATCTAAAGCCAAATCAATTATTTTTAACAACTAAATATAAACTTCAATCTAAATATTTTAATGAACAAGATTTAAGAAAAATTTTACAAGAGCTATGTAATTTGGATTACAATTTCAAAAATGGAAAAATTGATTTGCAAGTTGGATTAGAAACAATATTATGTAGATATTGTTCATAAAAATGATATAATAAAAAAATGTATAATAAAACCAAATATTGATAAAAATAAGAAAAATATTATTTTTATGAATAGGTGGTTTTTTATGTTAAGAAATAAAGGGAAAATAATGTTAATTTTTACAGCAGTACTAATATTTTGTACAGCTATAATGTATAACATTTTATTAAAAAACAATTCAGTAGAAACACTATCCAAATATGGATCAAGAGGAAATGAAGTAACACAAATACAAACAAAATTAAAGAGATGGGGATATTATACAGGAAGCATAGATGGAATATATGGTACTAAAACAGTAAATGCGGTAAAATATTTTCAAAGAAAGAATGGACTAACAGCAGATGGTATTGCAGGGCCGGCAACACTTGCAGCAATGGGAATAACTTCATCATCTTCATCAAGTACTTCAACATCTAATAGTAGTAATGTTAATTTATTGGCAAGGCTGATTTATGGAGAATCTAGGGGAGAGTCATATACAGGACAAGTAGCAGTTGGAGCTGTTGTTATGAATAGAGTAAAAAGTAGTTCATTTCCAAATAGTATTTCAGGAGTAATATACCAATCTGGTGCATTTGACGCAGTTAGTGATGGTCAAATAAATTTATCACCTAACTCAACTGCAAAAAAAGCTGCACAAGATGCTATAAATGGATGGGATCCTAGTTATGGTGCAATATATTATTTTAATCCAGCTACAGCCACAAACAAATGGATTTGGTCTAGACCAGTGACAGTTACTATAGGTAAACATAGATTTTGTAAATAAAAATATCTATTTATTTTTACAAAAGTATGATATAATGCAACAAATAGGAGGAGATAATATGTCAAAATTTGTACACTTACACATACACAGTGAATTTAGCTTATTAGACGGAGCAAACAGGATAAAAGACTTACCAGTAAGAGCAAAAGAACTAGGAATGGATGCAATAGCTATAACGGATCATGGAGTAATGTATGGAGTTATTGACTTTTATAAAGCATGTAAAAAAGAAGGAATTAAACCAATAATAGGATGTGAAGTATATGTAGCACCACGTACAAGATTTGACAAACAACCTGGAATAGATAATCATTATTATCACTTAATATTATTAGCTAAAAATAATCAAGGATATAAAAATTTAAGTAAATTAGTATCACTAGGATTTGTTGATGGATATTATTACAAACCACGTATAGACAGACAAATATTAGAAAAATATAGTGAAGGACTAATTTGCTTAAGTGCATGTTTAGCAGGAGAAGTAAACCAAGCATTGTTAAATGGAAATGCAGAAAAAGCAGAGCAAGTTGCTTTATGGCATAAAAAAGTATTTGGAGACGATTATTACATAGAAATCCAAAATAATGGAATAGAAGAACAAGTACTAGCAAATCAAAAATTAGTAAAATTAGCAAGAAAATTGGATATACCATTAGTAGCAACAAATGATGCACACTATTTAAAAAGAGAAGATGCTTATAATCATGAAGTTCTATTATGCATTCAAACAGGAAAAAGAATGAGTGATGAAGACAGAATGAGATTTGACACAGAAGAACTATATGTGAAATCACCAGAAGAAATGTCAGAATATTTTTCAGCATTTCCAGATGCAATAGAAAACACAGTAAAAATAGCAGAAAAATGCAATGTAGAATTTGAATTTGGACATACAATACTTCCCAACTATGATGTTTCACCAGAATATAAGACACATTATGATTTCTTAAAAGAATTATGTGATAAGGGATTGAAAAAAAGATATGGAGAAAATTTATCAGAAGAAATAAAAAAAAGAGCAGAATATGAGTTAGATATAATCAAAAAAATGGGGTATATTGATTATTATCTTATAGTATGGGATTTTATACATTATGCTAAAACAAAAGGAATACCAGTAGGACCAGGAAGGGGTTCAGGAGCTGGTTCAATTTTAGCTTATGCTATAGAAATTACTGATATAGATCCAATTAAATATGGTTTACTATTTGAAAGATTTTTAAATCCAGAAAGGATAAGTATGCCAGACTTTGATGTTGACTTTTCAGATGAAAGAAGACAAGAAGTTATAGATTATGTTGCAGAAAAATATGGTCATGACCATGTATCGCAAATAATAACATTTGGAACTATGGCAGCAAAAATGGTAATACGTGATGTAGCGAGAGTGCTAGATTATCCTTATGCAGAAGCAGATGCCTTAGCAAAAATGATACCAAATGAAATACATATTACAATAAAAAAAGCTTTAGAACAAAATAGAGAACTAAAAGAGAAATATGAAAATGATGAAGAAACTCGAAAAATATTAGATATAGCAATGGCGTTAGAAGGAATGCCAAGACAAGCATCAACGCATGCATGTGGAGTTGTTATAACAAAAGAACCAGTAGATACTTATGTGCCACTTTATGTAAAAGATGGACAAATAAATACTCAATATATAATGACAACACTAGAAGAACTGGGACTATTAAAAATGGACTTTTTAGGATTACGAAACTTATCTGTAATTCAAAATACAATAGACCTGGTTAAACAAAATCAAGGAATAGATGTACAATTTGATAAAGATATGTCAGATCCTGAAGTATATAAATTATGGCAAGAAGGATATTCAGCTGGAATTTTCCAATTTGAATCACAAGGTATGACAAACTTTATGAAAGAACTAAAACCAGATTGCTTAGAAGACTTAATAGCTGGAGTTTCATTATATAGACCAGGGCCAATGGATCAAATACCAAGATATATAAGAGGAAAACAAAATCCAGGTCATAATGAATATACACATCCAAGCTTAGAGCCAATACTAAATGTAACTTATGGATGTATGGTTTACCAAGAACAAGTTATGCAAATAGTAAGAGATTTAGCAGGATATTCATTAGGTAGAGCTGATTTGGTTCGTAGAGCAATGGGAAAGAAAAAGCTAGATGTAATGGAAAAAGAAAGAGAAATATTTATAAATGGGCAAGTTGATGAAAATGGGAATGTAATAGTTCCTGGATGTGTAAGAAATGGAATAGATGCAGAATCAGCAAACAAAATATTTGATGAAATGGCAGAATTTGCAAAATATGCTTTTAACAAATCACATGCAGCATGTTATGCAGTAGTATCATATAGAACAGCATATTTAAAACAATATTATCCAGCGGAATTTATGGCAGCAACATTAAATAGCTATTTGGGAAATTTAGATAAAGTTCCACAATACATTGATGAGTGCAAAAGATTAGGAATAGAAATATTAAAGCCAGATATAAATAATAGTTATGAAAAATTCACAGTAGAAAATGGAAAAATAAGATTTGGACTTGGAAGTATAAAAAATGTAGGAATAATACCTGTTGAAAATATTGTAAAAGAAAGAGAAGAAAATGGAAAATATAAAAGCTTTACGGATTTTTGCGAGAGAATAGCAGAAACTCAAGTAAATAAAAAATGTATAGAAAGTTTAATAAAAGCAGGAGTATTTGAAGAATTTGAACAAACAAGAGCTACACTTTTAGCATCATTTGAACATATTATTGATACAATACAAAGCAGTAACAAAAAAGGCTTTAATGGACAAGTATCAATGTTTGATTTAGGAACAGAAGAAGAAAAAGAAGAAAGAGAAAAACACAAATATCAATTTGAAGAATATGATGAATTAGCTGAAAAAGAATTATTATCAATGGAAAAAGAAATGCTAGGAATTTATATATCAGGACATCCATTAGAAAAACTAAAAGAAAAAATTATGCATTCAACTAATATAAATACATTGGACTTATCTTCAATAAATGAACATACTACTAATACGGATTTAGTAGATAATACTATAAAAACTAAATTTATGGATGGTCAAAAAGTAAGATATGCAGGAATAATAACATCTATAAAGAAAAAATATACTAAAAATAATAAAATAATGGCATTTATAACAATAGAAGATTTATATGGAACAGCTGAAGTAATAGCTTTTGAAAATGCAGTAATATCAGCAGGAAGAAGTTTGATAGAAGAAAATATTGTAATAATAGACGGACGATTAAGTATTAGAGATGATTCAGAAGCAACAATTATAGCAAATGAAATAAAAGATTTGGGAGAAGAACAACCAAAAGTTGTAACTTTTGATATTACAGATTTTTCTGAAGAAAGAAAAGATAAGTTAAGAAGTGCAATAAAATATTTTTCAGGGGATAGAAACAATATGAATATTCAAGTTAAAATAGGTGATGAAATTAAACCTTGTGGAAGTATTTATTATAATGAAGAAATAAGTAAAATTTTTAATGAGATTTAAAATATGAATTTATTATTTGTTAATAAAAACGAGATAGCTGAATTTAAGTTCAAATTTATCATCTTTGACAGATAGTAAAATGAATGATAATATAAAATAGAGAATTTTATACATAAATATAATAAATTGATGGGTGATAATATGGAAGAAAAATATAATTTGAAGATAGAAGAAAATATATTTTTAGCTAAAAAAATGCTAGTATCCAATATTTATAGTAATGCAAAAATAGAAGGTTGTAATGTTACATTTCCAGAGACTAAAACAATATTGGAAGGAGTAAATGTACCAAATGTAAAATTAGATGATATACAATGTATATTAAATTTGAGAGATGCTTGGAGATATGTGATAAATAATATAAATGAAGAATTTAATTTAGAATTTATTTGTAAAATAAATGAATTTGTTGCAAGAAATGAATCTTTAGAATGGGGTAAATTAAGAACTGGTAAAGTCCTTATAACAGGTACTGAATATATACCAGAAATACCAAATAAAGAAGATATTACTAATAAAATAAAAGAAATAGAAAAGATAGAAAATATAACTTTAAGAGCTATAAAATATATGCTTTTTGGAATGAGGACGCAGATATTTTGGGATGGAAATAAAAGAACGAGTACAATATGTGCTAATAAAATTTTAATTAGTAATGGAAAAGGAATTTTAATGATACAAGATAAGGACTTAAATGAATTTAATATATTATTAACAGAATATTATAATACTAATAAAGATGAAAAAATAATAGAGTTTTTATATAACAAGTGTATCTTTGGAATTGACAAATAATTTTTAAATATAGAAAAGGAAGATTTAAGATGTATTTAATAGTAGGCTTAGGAAATCCAGAAAATGAGTATGCAAATACAAGGCATAATATGGGATTTGATACAATAAATGAAATTGCTAGAAGAAACAATATAAATATAACAAAAACAAAATTTAAAGGATTATATGAAGTTGGAATAATACAAGGTGAAAAAGTTATATTATTAAAGCCACAAACATATATGAATTTAAGTGGAGAATCAGTAATAGAAATAATGGATTTTTATAATATTCCAGAAAAAAATTTAATAATAATTTATGATGATATAGATACAGAAAAAGGAAATATAAGAATTAGAAAAAAAGGTGGACCAGGATCACATAATGGAATGAAATCAATAGTAGATAATTTACAAACAACAGAATTTACAAGAATAAGAGTTGGAATAGGACAACCTAAGTTTAAGAATGATATGATAAATTATGTATTAGAAAAAATACCAGAAGAAGAAAGAAAAATACTTAAGCAAGGAATAACAAAAGCAGCAGAAGCGGTAGAAGAAATATTAAAAAATGGAATAGATATTGCAATGAATAAGTTTAATTAGAGAGGGTTGTTAAAATGATAGAAATCTTAATAAAAAAAGAAAAAGAAAATAAGCAAATAGCTTTGCTTGAAAATGGAAAATTAGTAGAATATTATATTGAAGAACAAAAGAATGCTAGAAAAGAAGGAAATATATATATCGGAATAATAGAAGACATAATTAAAGGTATGCAATCTGCATTTGTTAATATAGGAACAGAAAAAAATAGTTTTATTCATTTAAAAGATATATTACCAAAAGTTGATGTAAAAAAGGAAGAATTTGACAATAATATAGATATAACACATGTAATAAAACCAAAACAAAAAATGTTAGTACAAGTAAAAAAAGATAGTAATATACAAAAGGGAGCAAGAGTATCAACACATATTAATTTACCAAGCAAATATATAGTTTTAATGCCTAATACAAGCATAGTTACAATATCACAAAAAATAGAAGACAAAAATGAACAACAAAGATTAGTAGAACTAGTAAGAAAAAATTTATCTAAAGGAAATGGTGCAGTAATTAGAACATCAGCAGTAGGAAAAGAAAAAGAGATAATAGAAGATATAAAGAAAGTAGAAAATAAATGGAATAATATAAATGAGATATTCATAAATGACAAAGAAAATAAACCTAAATTAATATCAGAAGCTGAAAATATAATAGAAAAAATGATAATGGATTTATCAGAAAAAAATATAGAAAGAATTATAACTGATGATAAAGATGAGTATGAAAAACTACTAAAATACAAAAAACAGGACAAAAGCTTAGAAAATATAAAATTGGAATTAAATCAAAATGAAGATATTTTAGAAAAATATGATATACAAAAAGAAATATCAAAAATTGAAAATAGAAAAATTTGGTTAAAATGTGGAGGTTTTATAACAATAGAAAAAACGGAAGCACTAACAGCAATTGATGTAAATACAGGAAAATATACAGGAACAAAAAATATAGAACAAACTATATATAAAGTAAATGAAGAAGCGACTATAGAAATTGCAAAACAATTGAGATTAAGAGATATTGGTGGAATAATAATTATCGATTATATAGATATGCAAAAAGAAGAAAATAAACAAAAGATACAACATTTATTAGAAGAAAAATTAAAGAATGATAGAACAAAAACACAAGTAGAAGGGTTTACAAAATTAGATTTAATGGAAATGACAAGAAAACACATATGTAGCCATAAGGAGTAGAAAATGAATGTAGGATTTATATCACTTGGATGTAGTAAGAATTTAATAGACACAGAAGTAGCAATAGGAATATTTAAAAAAAATAATTACAAAATAGTAAATAATCCAGAGGATGCAGATATAATAGTAATTAACACATGCGGATTTATAGAATCTGCAAAAGAAGAAGCAATAAATACTATATTAGAAATGTCAGAATACAAAAATAAAAGATGCAAATATTTAATTGCTATGGGATGTCTTGTTCAAAGATATTATGATGATTTAATAAAAGCATTACCAGAGGTGGATTTATTTATAAAGATAGATGAATATGATAAATTATGGCAAAAGATAGAAGATTTAGTTAAAAGAGATATAGTAGAAAAGTCAAAAACAAAAACAAGCAAAAAAATATCTGAAATTAAACCATTGCCAATGCCTACCTTTAATGAATTTTTCGAAAGAACTATTACAACAGGAAAAAACTATGCTTATTTAAAAATAGGTGAAGGATGTAGTAATAAATGTACATATTGTGCAATTCCATACATAAGAGGACCATTTGTTAGTAGAAAAATGGAAGAAATATTGGAAGAAGCTAAAATGCTAGCTAGTAAAGGAATAAAAGAAATAATAGTTATAGCACAAGATACAACAAAATATGGTATTGATATATATGGAACAAGTAAATTGGCAGAACTATTACAGAAATTAAGTAAAATCAAAGGTATAAAATGGATTAGATTTTTATATTCATACCCAGAAGGCATAACAGATGAACTAATAGAAGTAGTAGCCAAAAATGATAAAATAGCAAAATACTTTGATATACCAATTCAACACATATCAAATTCAATACTTAAAAGAATGAATAGAAAAACTAGTAAAGAAGATATTATAAAAATAATACGAAAAATAAGAGAAAAAATACCAAATGTTACAATAAGAACTAGTCTAATAGTGGGATTTCCAGGAGAAACAAAAGAAAATTTTGAAGAATTACTAGAATTTGTGAAAACAACTAAATTTGATAAATTAGGAACATTTAAATATTCAAAAGAAGAAGGAACACCTGCAGCAAAACTTCCAGAGCAAATACATGGAAACACTAAAAAATCAAGATACAATAAAATAATGGAAGAACAAGCAAAAATATCATTGCAAATATTACAAAATAAAATTGGAAAAAAATATGAAGTTTTAGTAGAAGATATTTCTTTTGACAAAAAATATTTTATTGGAAGAACTATGCAAGATGTACCAGAAGAAGATGGCTTAGTGTATATTAAAAATGATAATAAAATGGAGAATATTTTAAATAGTTTTATTGAATGTGAAATTACGAGTGTAAGTAATTATGACTTGATAGGACAAATAACAAAAAGAGTCGAAGATTAGAAATTTGTATCTTTGACTCTTTTATAATACTATTTTTTCATTTCAACTAAAGGCAATCTAGGAATACCAAATTGGAATCCCGCATCATTCAACATAGACTTAATAGGAATAGGATTAACTTGTGAAAACAAATCTTTTATTAAAGGAATAGCATCAAGTTGCATTTTCTTTGCCTCATCAAAATTACCATTTAAGAAATTCCAAATCATATCATGAGTATATTTAGGTTTAATATTAGATAAAACGGAAATAACACCTAAACCACCTAAAGAACAAATAGGAATGGCTTGATCATCATTTCCAGAATAGATGTGTAAATTATCTCCACATAAATGAGCAATTTGTGCTACTTGAGACAAATCTCCACTAGCTTCTTTAATAGCGACAATATTTTCTAGTTTTGATAATTCCCAACAAGTTTCAGGATTTATATTTAAACCAGTCCTACTAGGAACATTATATAATATTATAGGAATAGATATACTATCATTAATTGCTTTATAATGAGCAATTAAACCAGTTTGAGTAGTTTTATTATAATATGGAGTTACAAGTAAAACTCCATCAACACCTAAATCTTGAGCAATTTTAGACATTTCAATAGCTTCTTTAGTATTATTAGAGCCGGTTCCAGCAATTATAGGCACTCTACCATTAGAAACTTCAATAGCACATTTTATAACTTCTATTTTTTCATCTCTAGTCATTGTTGAACTTTCCCCAGTAGTCCCACAAACAATTAGTGCATCTACTTTATTTTCTATTTGAAATTCTAAGAATTTTTTAAATTCTTCAATATTAACACCATTTTCATCAAATGGAGTTGGCACAGCAGACCCCGCACCTTTAAATAATATTTTTTTCATAACAAATTCACTCCCTATAATAAATATATTTTTAGCATTAAAATAAATGATAAATACTAGAAAATTTATTTGAATTTTTTACCAATGTATGTTATACTAATAGCATTGAAAAAACAGAATAAAGAGAGGTTATTTTAATATGGAAAAAAAGAGAATATTAACAGGAGATAGACCAACAGGAAGATTACATATAGGACATTATTTTGGTTCATTAAAAACAAGATTAGAAATGCAAGAGAATCCAGAATATGAACCATTTATACTAATAGCAGATGTTCAAGCACTAACAGATAACTTCAATAATCCAGAAAAAGTAAGAAAAAATGTAAGAGAAGTAGCAATAGACTATTTATCAGTAGGAATAGATCCAAAAAAAACAACAATATATATCCAATCAATGATACCAGAAACAGCAGAATTGACGATATACTATTCTAACTTGGTAACAATAGCTAGATTACAAAGAAATCCAACAGTGAAAACAGAAATAGCACAAAAGAAAGAACTATTTGGAGAAAGCGTAACATATGGATTTTTAGGATATCCAGTAAGCCAAGCTGCTGATATAACAACATTCGAAGGAGAATTAGTACCAGTAGGAGAAGATCAGCTACCTCTAATAGAACAATGTAGAGAAATAGTAAGAAAGTTCAATAGTATATATGGAGAAGTATTAAAAGAGCCAAAAGCAGTATTATCAAATTTAAAAAGAATAAAGGGCTTAGATGGAAATGAAAAAATGGGTAAATCACTAGGAAATGCTATTTACTTATCAGATAGTGAAGAAGAAATAACTAAAAAAGTAATGAGTGCAGTAACAGATCCAAATAGAATAAAAAAAGACGATTTAGGAAACCCTAATATATGTATGGTAGCATATTATCATAATTTATTTACAAAACCAGAAGATGTAAAAGCAGTATGTGAAGAATGTAAAGCAGGAAAACGTGGATGTGTAGCTTGTAAAAAACAATTGGCTAAAAATATAATAGAAGAATTAAGACCAATAAGAGAAAAAAGAGAATATTATGAAGCACACCCAGAAGAAGTAGATAGAATCTTAATGGAAGGAACAGAAAAAGCAAGAAAAGTTGCAAAAGAAACTATGAAAAAAGTAAAAGATGCAATGATGTTAAATTACTTTTAAAATGTCCCAAGAGGGACGTTTACCTGTGGGACATTTTGTCCCAAGAGGGACGTTTACTTGTGGGTCATTTTGAGACAAACATAGGAGGTATGAATGTTTACTGATTATACAAAGATAATAATCAAATCTGGAAATGGTGGAAATGGAGCAGCAACATTTAGAAGGGAAAAGTATGTAGCAGCAGGAGGGCCTGACGGAGGAGATGGAGGAAATGGTGGAAATATCTTTTTCCAAGTAGATAAAGATAAAAACACACTAATAGATTTTAGGTACAATAAAAAATTTAGAGCAAAAGATGGAGAAAATGGAAGTGGAAACCATTGCAATGGAAAATATGGAGAGGATTTATATATAAAAGTTCCAATAGGTACAGTAATAAAAGATGCTGAAACTGGAAAAGTAGTAGCAGACTTATCTAAACCTAACCAAAAAGAGCTAATATTAAAAGGTGGTAGAGGTGGTAGAGGAAACTCACATTTTGCTACTGCAACACGACAAGCACCTAGATTTTCAGAAGATGGAGAAAAAGGTGAAGAAAAAGAAATAATATTGGAACTTAAACTATTAGCAGATGTAGGACTTTTAGGATTTCCAAATGTAGGGAAATCAACCTTTTTATCAAAGGTTACTGATGCTAGACCTAAAATTGCAAACTATCATTTTACAACGATAAATCCAAATTTAGGAGTAGTAAAAACAAAAAATGGTGATGGATTTGTAATTGCGGATATTCCAGGAATTATAGAAGGAGCAAGTGAAGGAGTAGGACTTGGAATTCAATTTTTAAGACATGTTGAAAGGACAAGATTACTTTTACACTTTGTAGATGTTTCTGGAGAAGAAGGAAGAAATCCAGTAGAAGATTACTATACAATAAATCAAGAACTTGAAAAATACAGTGAGAAGTTGGTAAAACGAAAACAGATATTAGTTGCAACAAAAATAGATAGTATGCAAGATGATACTAATTATAAAAAATTAGAAGAACTAGCCAAAAAGGAAAAATTAGAATTATTTAAAATATCATCAGTAACTGGTGAAGGTGTAGAAAACTTAATAGACCATGTAACAGAGGTGCTTAAAACTTTACCTAAAGAAGAACTAATAGAAATTGAAGATAGAGTTGTTTATACACTTCAAGATAAAAACCAAGAATGGGAAGCATACGAAGAAGATGGAATATTTATCGTTAAAGGTAGAGCAGTTGATAGATTGATGGGTAGAGTAAATATAGAAGATAATGAATCTATGTATTATCTTCAAAAATGTCTTAAAAATATGGGAATTGATGATAAACTAAAAGAACTAGGAATATGTGAAGGTGACACAGTTAAAATTGCAGACTGGGAACTAGAATGGTATGAGTAAAGGAGAAATGAAAAATGAATGAAAATAATCAAAATAATGAACAAGAAGAATTAGATATTAATCATCTAATGCAAATAAGAAGGGACAAGTTAAAAGAATTACAAGAACAAGGAAAAGACCCTTTTGAAATAACAAAATTTAATAGAACAAATACAGCGAAAGAAATAAAAGATAATTATGAGCAATTTGAACAAAAAGATGTAACAGTAGCAGGAAGAATTATAGCAAAAAGAATAATGGGAAAAGCATCATTTTGTACAATCCAAGATAGTGATGAAAAAATACAAAGTTATGTAAGTATAAATGATTTAGGAGAAGAAAGTTATAAAGCATTTAAAACTTTTGACATTGGAGATATTATAGGAATAACAGGTTTTGTATTTAAAACAAGAACAGAAGAAATATCAGTACATGCAAAAGAAGTAACATTACTTTCAAAATCATTAAGACCATTACCTGAAAAATTTCATGGATTAAAGGATATGGATTTAAGATATAGACAAAGATATGTTGATTTAATAATGAATCCAGAAGTAAAAGAAACATTTATAAAAAGAAGCCAAATAATAAGTGAAATAAGAAAAATATTAGATGAAAAAGGATATTTAGAAGTTGAGACACCAGTATTAAACACAATATCTGGTGGAGCAACAGCAAAACCATTTATAACACATCATAATGCATTAGATTTACAAATGTATTTAAGAATAGCAACAGAACTAAACTTAAAAAGACTAATAGTTGGTGGTTATGATAAAGTATATGAAATGGGAAGAATATTTAGAAATGAAGGTATGGATATAAGACATAACCCTGAATTTACATCAATAGAATTATATGCTGCATATCAAGATTATAATGATATGATGGATATAACAGAAGAAATATTCACAAGATGCGCTATGAAAGTTCTAGGAACAACAAAAATTACATATCAAGGTCAAGAAATAGATTTAACTCCAGGATGGAAAAGAATAACAATGATAGATTCAATAAAAGAAGCATGTGGAGTAGATTTTAATGAGATAAATTCAGATGAAGAAGCAGTTAAATTAGCAAAAGAAAGAGGAATAGAAATACCTGATAAAACAAAAGAAACAAGAGGAGATGTAATTAGTTTATTCTTTGATGAATATGTAGAAAAAACACTAATACAACCAACATTTATATATGACTATCCAGTAGAAATATCACCACTTGCTAAAAGAAGTTCAAAAGATTCAAGACTTACAGAAAGATTTGAAATATTTATCGGTGCAAGAGAATATGGAAATGCATTCTCAGAATTAAATGATCCAATTGACCAATATGAAAGATTTAAGAAACAAGTTGAAGCAAGAGATGCTGGAGACGAAGAAGCTGGAATGATGGATGAAGATTTTATTCAAGCATTAGAATATGGGATGCCTCCAACAGGTGGTCTAGGAATAGGTGTTGATAGATTAATTATGTTATTAACAGATACAGCTTCAATAAGAGATGTATTATTATTTCCAACAATGAAACCTTTAAATTAAAACATTTACTAAAATCTAATAAATCTTAATGAGTTCTAATAACGGCTAAAAGCCACTTATAACAACTGTTTTGGAGAATATAAAATTATAAGAAAAAATTAATAAGTTTTAATAAATCTTAATAAATTTTTTCCAGTAGCAGTCAAATTGCAGTCAAAATAAGCACATAAAATAACCGATTTTCGATATATATTATTTAAAATAGCAGTAAAAAATCTAATAGAAATATTAGGTTTTTTATTTTTGCCTCCAACTAAATTAAAATTGATAAAGAGTATCGGCAATTAGGAAGGAGAATAAAAACTATGAAAAAAACAGAAAAAAACAATTTTGAAAAAATTAAAGAAAAAATAGGAAAGGAAACAGGTTATATAATAAAAAATCTAAATTCTAAAAATGCAAAAAAAGAACTAGAGAAATTTATTTATACAATGGCTTGTTGTTATAACGATTGTTGGATGTCAATGAGTTATTTAGATGAAATTGAAACAGAACGTACATCTTCTATTAGGTCAGTAAGTAAAACAGAAATTGCATTTAAAGCAATCAGTATTTTAGAAAATATTTTTCAATTTGAAGAAAACCAATATGCAGAAGCATTGTGTGGTATTATTAAATTAGCAATTAATAATACACAAATATTTAAAATACTAAAAGAAGATTTGCCAAGTTTAGAAGAAATTAGAGAAATAATAAAAAACAATAAAACAAAAGCTTTTGATTTTGAACCTATATATGAAAATCTTATATTCTTCTATTTGAATTATGACTATGATGAAAATATAAATGAGTTCATAGAGAAATTAAATGAAGCATTAAAAGAAATAGTTGATAACAAGGAAATTATAGATAAATGTTTTCAATTAGAAGAAGGAGAAGAAAGATATGAATAAGAGTGAGGCAATTGAGTATATAGAAAATCTTGAGGTTGGAAGCTTTTTAACATTAAATATTCCTATTTTGGGAGATGAGAAGGTTTCTGTAACAGCAATGTATATGGGAAAAGATAAAGATAACAGATATAATTTTATGGAATATGGAAAGTTTATTTTTTCAAAGGAATTTATAGAAAGAGGTACAATATCTATTGAAAAAGAGTATGATGGAAATAAAGCAATAGATATTAATCAAAAAGCGAGAAAGCAAGATAAAAAAATTAATAGAAAAAAGGATAGAGATTTAAGATAAGAGTTGACTATAATAAGTCAGCTCTTTTTTGATGGAAAGGAGAAAATATGAAGAACATAAAAACAATAAAACTATTTCCTGTATCAGCAAGCAAAGAAATCTCTTTTGTATTAAAGAATTGTAACGATATTAATTATTATATAGAGCAAAGAAAAAAAGAGTTAATAGATAGAATTAATTATAGTACGGCAGCATGGTTAAGAGGAAGAAGTGAAAATAGTAATTCTATGGAAGATATTTTAATATTATATGAAAATGATAGAATAATAAAGAGATTTAAAAAGTGGCAGAAGGTAATAAATAGATTATTAAATGTTTTATCAAATGAAGAAGTTCCTATTGAATATTATCTTATTAAATATAGATATATGGAAAAAATGAGTGATGAGTATATTATTGATAAATTGCAATTAAATTCAATATATGAACTTAGAAATTTAATAGTAAATATAAAAAACAAAATATATGAGTACGCTTTACAAGAAAATTTGTATGAGGAAGTGATTAGTTATGAGTAAATGTGAAATAATTGCCGTAGCTAATCAAAAAGGTGGAGTTGGAAAAACAACTACCACTTTTTCTTTAGGTGTAGCTCTATCAAAACAAGGAAAAAAAGTATTACTTATAGATGCAGATCCACAACGGAGATTTAACAACTTGTATGGGTTACTATAATCAAGACGAATTGCAGAATACCATTGGAACATTAATGTCTGAAACAATATGTGACAATGAAATAAATGCAGAAAAGAGCATACTTCATCATAAAGAGGGGATTGATTTAATTCCTTCTAATTTGGATTTATCAGCAATAGAGTTTTCGTTAGTAAATGCAATGAGTAGAGAGTTTACATTAAGAAACTCAATAAAGGACATAAAAAATAATTACGATTATATTTTAATTGATTGTATGCCTAGTTTAGGTATGATAACAATAAATGCACTAGCTTGTAGTGATAAGATAATCATTCCAGTACAAGGAGAATATTTAGCTGCTAAAGGTATGGGACACTTATTAAAGACAGTTACTAGAGTTAATAAACAAATCAATCCTAATTTAAAAATAGGAGGAGTATTACTTACTCTTGTAGATAAAAGAACAAATTTGTCGAAAGATGTAAGAAATACATTAGATGAAAATTATGGGCAATATGTAAAAATATATGATACTGAAATTCCAAAAGCTATAAATACAGCAAAATCCACTTCCACAGGTAAAAGTATTTTTGAATTTGATAAAAATAGTCCTGTAGCAGAAGCATATAAAAATCTAGCAAAGGAGGTATTAGATAATGAAAGAGCAAGAACAAAAAATGAAACTTCCAAAGTTAGATGATTTGTTCACAAGTCAAGAACAACGAGATTATGAAAAGGCAGAAAAAGTAGAAGAAATAGATATAAGTAAAATTTCAAACTTTCCAAATCACCCATTTAAAGTAGTAAATGATGATAAAATGGATGATATGGTAAAAAGTGTTAAGGAATATGGTGTAATACTGCCTGTTATTATTAGACCAAAAGATAATGGAACTTATGAAATGATTTCTGGACATAGAAGAAAAAGAGCTTGTGAATTAGCAGGTGTAAAACAAATACGAGCAATAGTTAAAGATTTATCAGATGATGAGGCAACAATACTTATGGTAGATAGTAATATTCAAAGAGAAGAAATATTACCAAGCGAGAAAGCATTTGCATATAAAATGAAACTAGAGGCTATGAAACATCAAGGAAAAAGAGTTGATTTAGAAGAAGATACAACTTATCGACCAATGGGCGACAAGTTGAAAAGTGCAGAAATAATGGGACAAGAAATTGGAGAAAGTGCAAGAACAATACAAAGGTATATTCGTCTTACATATTTAATACCAGAATTATTAGAAGAGGTAGATAATAAACGAATAGCTTTTAGACCAGCAGTAGAATTATCTTATTTAGAAGAAGATTATCAATATGTCGTTTTAAATAAATTACAATATGATGAAGTCTCTCCTAGTTTAAGTCAAGCCATAACATTAAAGAAAATGCAACAAGAAGGAACTATATCTGAAGAAAGAATAGAAAATTTGTTAGATAAGGAAAAGCCAAATCAAAAAGAGTTTATAAAGATACATAATGATAGAATAGAAAAGTATATACCAAATAAAATAAAGGAGTCTGGTAAAGTAGAAGATTTTATTATTCAATGTGTAGAAGAACATAATAAACGAGAAAAATTAAGACAAGAACGAAATGCCAGGTAATGTGTGTGAACAGAATAACAATAATTTTGCTTACTTGTTTGTGTGAACACATTACAAAGTTTTCCCTTACAATCCCTTTCAAATACATACTATATTACAAACTAAAAGATAATTATTATATTTAATTTATAAAAATAATATAAATAATAAATTACATATTTGTTTTTATCTAAAAAAAGCATATAATTAAGCTATAAGGAGATGGTAGTAATGAGAAATAAAAAGATATTAGTTTTAATAATTATAGCCTTAATAGTGGTATTATTTGCGAGTATATTGATTATAAAATTAAAACAAACAAATAAAATTGATATGGTAAGCGAAAAAGAGATTGTAAATGAGATAAACTATACTGAAGAAGAAAAAGAAAACATTGTAGTTGAAAGCAAAAAAGAAGAACAAAAGACACAAGAAGAAGCGGATATTACAGAAAATGTAAGCCAACAAGAATTACAAAAGCAAACAACAATAGTTACACAAGATAAAAAAGTAGAAAATCCAAAACAAGCAGAACAGCCAAAAGCAACACAAGTAACAACAAAACAAAAAACACAAGTAAAAGAACAACCTAAACAAAATATTAAAACAGAGACTCAAATACTAGAACAACCTAAAGTGGAGACTAAAACAGAAGAAAAACAACCTGAAACACCAAAATGTACGGATATAAAACATGGTGTAGGAGTTGGTAACTCAAATAAATGGTTTAATTCAAAACAAGAAGCTATAAATTTTTATCAAGGTATAACAAAAACTTGGGGAGATAAATGGGAAAAATTTGAGATTGATGATGAAACATATCAAAAAAATTGTCCTTATGGATATGAAACTTGGTCATGTCCGTTCTGTGAAAAATGGACAATAAACTTTTATTATAATTAAATAAAATATTAAAATAATGCAGAGCAGGTAGATTACTACTTGTTCTTTTTTTATAAAAAAATAGGAGGTAAAATTTTATGAAAGTAAAAAAATCAAATAAAATGTTAGCAACAATGATGTTAATCTTAATAATATTTAGTGTAATACAACCTGTTTTTGCAGCGTCTGGAAGTGGAACATGGTCAGGAGGTCAATATGCTTCTGGTATGAAAACAACAGATAATGCAGGTGGAACAACAGGTGTACTAATAAGAAGATTAAACAACTTAAATACAGGAGAAAGAAGAACGGTATTCTGTGCAGAGCATGGAATAGATTTTAAGACAGGAGCATCATATAATGGAGTTTATTATACTCCAACTAATTCTAATATTAGAAAGGCTTGTAAAGTTGCTTATTTAGGATGGTATAAAAATAACGGAGGTTATACAGTAGATGGTGGTATTTTAGCAAGTGATATGAAATGGGTAAAATGGGACTATGTATTTACTCAACAATATATTTGGGAAATACTAGGACAAAGTAATGCAACATTTATTAATGCAGATGAGCAACAAGGGTATGTAGATTTTAAAAATAGAATAAATAACGAAATTGCAAGTATTGAAAGAAGACCTAGCTTTAATGGAAATACAATCACAATTCAAGCAGGAGAAACAAAAACAATAAACGACTCTAATGGGGTTCTTGCAGAATATGGAACAATAGATAATACAAAAGATGGAATTAGATTTGTTCATCAGAATGGTAGTAATTCAATGACTATTTCAGTAGATGAAAATACAAATTTAGAGAATTACAGAATTTCAGACAATACTTTTAGAGAGTGGGGAATGATAAAAAATGGAACAGAAGATAATGATACAATGGTTTATTTTGAATTTGCAGCAGGTGTGCAAAATCAATTATATTGTATGAGTTACAATGATCCAGTAACATTAAATTTTTCTTTAGCAATTGAAACATTTGGTAAATTAGAATTACAAAAATTAAATACAAATGGAGATTTAGTAAATGGTGCAATATTTAATGTTACAGGACCAAATGGATATAATCAAGATATAACTGTTACTAATGGAAAAATAACTATAGATAAATTAAGAAAAGGAATATATACGATTACTGAAAAGTCAGCTCCTGATGGTTATTTATTAAATACACAGGCTTATAATGTTGAAGTGAAAGTAAATCAAACTGCAACTCAAGCAATAGTTAATAATGAGCCAACGGGAACAATTCAAGTAATTAAAAAAAGTGAACAAGGCGACTTAATTAAGGGGACAATATTTAAAGTTATAGCAAATGAAAATATAAAAAATGTAGCAGGAACTAAAAAATATTATACAGAAGGACAAGTAATTGCTAATATTACAACAGATAGTAATGGATTAGCAGAAATTACAAATCTTCCACTAGGTAAATATATTGTAGAAGAAACACAAGCAACAACAGGATATTTAATAGATAATACTAAACACAATGTTACTTTATCTTATAAAGGACAAACAGAAAAAATCGTATTAGAAAGTTTTGAAAAAATTGATACTACACCAACAGGAGAAATAACTGTATATAAAACTGATAATTATAATAACAGACTAAAAGGTGCAGAAATCTCTTTATATGCTAGAGAAGATATAAAAAATGTTGCAGGTACTAAAACTTGGTATAAAAAAGGAGATTTAGTTACAAAAGCAATTACAAATGATGATGGAATGGTGAAATTCTCTGATTTACATTTAGGTAAATACTATGTAAAAGAAACAAATGCTCCAGATGGTTATTTATTAAATAATAAAGAATTTGATGCAGAATTAAAATATAAGGATCAAACAACAAAAGTTATATATTTAGAAATAAATAATGTTATAGACGAAGAACCAACAGGCACAATAACAATAATAAAGAAAGATTCAGAAACAGGTTCAGTACCACAGGGAGATGCAACATTTAATGGTGCAGTTTATAAAGTTTATGCAAGTGAGAATATATACAACAAAGCAAAAACTAAAAAATTCTATTCTAATGGAGATTTAGTTGCTACAAGAACTATGAATGAAAAAGGAAAAACAGAAGATATAACAAATCTTCCTTTAGGAAAATACATTGTAAAAGAAGAAACAGCTCCAATAGGATATATGTTAGATAAAAATACTTACAATGTTGAATTAAAATATAAAGACCAACACACAAAAGTAATAACAGATACTAAAACAAGTTTAGAGAATGTAAAGAAAATGGGAGTACATATTTTCAAATCAGGAATAAAAACAAATTCTGGAGAAACACCAGGACTTGAAGGTGCAGAGTTTACAATTAAATTAAATTCAGCAGTAGAAAAAGCATATTC
>CANRBK010000013.1 GCA_947628845.1 uncultured Clostridia bacterium
ACAAAAGAGAGGTAAAAAAATGAAAAGTGAAAAATTATCAAAAGAAAAAAATGAAAAAATATTTACAAAAAGTGAAAGGAATATTATAATTAGTAAAAATCATAGTCTTTTGAAAGTAAATTATAAATTTATTTTTGAAAGGAATGGATTGTTTATGAAAAAAACAAAAGAAAGATTATTTAATAATGAAGAAAAAAAGATGAGTCAAAAATATAATAAAAGTATAGAATTTATAAAATTATTAAAGAAGATATGTCTTGATTTTAACAATAATGACTATAATGTAGTAATTAAAGAATTTCTAGAAAGGTAATAAATGAAAATTAGCCACTTTTTAGCCACCAAGTTTAGCATAGTATAAAAATGATTAGAAATGATAATAGCTAAAAAACAACAAAAATAAAGAAAAAATAAAATTCAAGAAACATAAGAAATAGCTCTATCATTTCTCCCCTTCGCTACCAAAAACAAAGAACTATCTTAAAATGGGTAGTTCTTTTTTATATTGTAGGAAAGTTCTATTTTATTATAAATTTACTAAAAAAAATCCCCGCCTTAGCCGTAAGATGTCTTGAATTTTTAAGGACCTGCTCCTAAAAACAGGTGGGTGCCTACCAAAATACTCATGGGCTTCTCACTACAAATGTGTGAGCATGCACGCCATATTCTGAGATTGGCCCCTCTTATAACTTGTAGGTTCTAAAAATTCTGTCTACACGCACTATGCAGGGTAAATTAAAAACTTATTTAAATAATCTTATTAGATTATCTATAGTTTAGCATAAACAAATAGTAGTTTCAAATATAAAATCTACTTAAAAAAATCATTATATATTATTTATATTATTTTATCTCTTTCAAAATAATTTATTCTCACTTTTTTATAAGTTGATATATTTTAAAAATTATGTTAAAATAAATATTAGCATGAAAATATGAAAGGAAAATTTTAGTTATTCTTTAAACTCTTTTGATAATTTTCCAATAGCTTTTGTTTCAATTCTTGAAACATATGAACGAGAAATTCCCATCATAGAAGCAATTTCGTGTTGAGTTTTAGGCTTATGACCATCAAGCCCAAAACGTAGCTCTATAATAGTTTTTTCCCTATCTTTTAGAATTTCACTCATTTTTTTATAAAGTTTTTTTATTTTCATTTTTAAATCTACTTCATCTTCAATATTTCTGTCGTTATTTTCTAATACTTCTTGTAAAGTAACAATATTATCATCTTTATCTTTGCCTATAGGTTCATTTAAATATACTTCAGCATTTAATTTTTTTGTAGAACGAAGATACATTAAAATTTCATTATCTATACATCTTGAAACATATGTACTTAGTTTAGAGCCTTTGTCTACATTAAAACTATTTATTCCTTTAATCAATCCAATTGTACCAATTGATATTAAATCATCTTGTTCTACTTTTGTATTAGAATATTTTTTAACAACATGAGCAACTAATCTTAAGTTTCTCTCAATTAAAATATTTCTAGCATCTTCATCACCATTTTTCATTTGTTCTAAATACTTTTTCTCGTCTTCACTTGACAATGGTTCAGGAAAAAGATTGCTTCCAGATATATATCCGAACTACAAATACTGCTGTTTTTAAAAATTGGAAAAAACCAAGAATACCAATACTACAAAGTGCTTCTAACATAAATGCACCTCCAAAATCTTATATATAAAATTATATGTTTTATATTTTAAAAAGTGCTTGACTCTAATATATTTTTTTAATATAATATATTACCTAAAATAATAAATAAAAAATGAAATAAAACAAATAATATATTTGGAGGAAAATATGGTATCACAATTATTGGTATTGATTATATTGATATTATTAAATGCATTTTTTGCTGCAACAGAAATAGCATTTATTTCATTAAATGATGTAAAAATAGAACTAAAAGCAAAAGAAGGAAATAAAAAAGCAAAGAAAATAGACAAAATGTTAAAAGATCCAAGTAAATTCTTAGCAACAATACAGATAGGAATAACACTTGCTGGATTTTTATCAAGTGCTTTTGCATCAGATACATTTGCAGATATATTAGCACCAAAATTATATAACATTTTGCCATTAATAAATTTAGCAAGGTGGAGAGAAATTTCTATTATAATAATAACTTTAATACTTTCATATTTTACATTAGTATTTGGAGAACTAGTTCCAAAAAGAATTGCAATGAAATATTCAGAAAAATTAGCTTTTAGATCTGTAGGAATTATTAGAGGAATCTCAATATTTACATTACCATTTGTAAAATTATTAACGTTTTCAACTAATATTATATCTAGACTTTTTGGTGTAACAGGAGAAGAAGAAGAAAATGTTAGTGAAGAAGAAATAAAAATGATGGTAGATGTAGGAGAAGAAAAGGGAACAATAGAAACTGGCGAAAAAGAAATGATAAATAATATATTTGAATTTAATGATAGAATTGTGTCAGAAATAATGATTCCTAGAACTCAAGTTTATGCATTAGATATGGAATTAACGATAAATGAAGCAATTGAGATGCTAAATGAAGATACAAGATATAGTAGGATTCCTATATATGATGAAAATATAGACAATATTAGAGGAGTAGTGCATATAAAAGATCTGTTATTAACTCAAAAAAATAAAAATACAAAGTTAAAAAATATGGCAAGGGAAGCAATATATGTATTAGAAAATATATATGTTGATGATGTATTTAAAGAACTAAAGGAAAATAAAACACAAATAGCAATTGTTGTAGATGAATATGGAGGAACTGCTGGAATTGTTACAATGGAAGATATACTAGAAGAAATTGTTGGAGAAATATATGATGAATATGATATTGAAGAAACTAAATATAAGAAAATAGATCAAAATACTTTTTTATTAGATGGAGAAGTTCCTATATATGAAGTCGAAAAATTATTAAATGTTGAATTACCAGAAGGTGATTATGACACTATTTCAGGGTATTTATTATTTGAATTAAATAGAATACCTAGTGACAAAGAAAAAGGAATTACAATAGAAACTGATAAAGTTACTTTTAAAATAGATAAAATACAAGGAAATAGGATAAAGAAAGTTAAGGCATGTAAAAATCTAGAAGCATAATAAAATTCATATTTTTATTATTACCGAATAAAGTTTAATAACTTAAGGAGGTAAAATATGAAGTTTATACTAGATTTTTTTAAAGGAGTTTTAATAGGAGCAGGATGTATTTTACCAGGAATAAGCAGTGGAGTATTATGTGTTATTTTTGGTATATATGATAAATTATTAGATAGTATATTAAATTTTTTTAAAGATGTACAGAAAAATTTTAGATTTTTATTACCTATTGCTATTGGAGGAATGGTAGGAATAATTGTATTTAGCAAGATATTACAATATTTTTTATACAATTTTCCATTACATACAAATTCAATATTTATAGGACTAATACTAGGTGGAACAATACTATTATTTAAACAAATATCATCACAGAGTAAATTCAATTTGAAAGATATAATATTATATGTAATACCATCTTTAGTGTTAGGAGTTTTAATGGTTTATTTAGAAAATAAAATAGGAATAAAAACGATTCAAAATGTAAGTAATATTTACTTAATATTAAGCGGTTTTCTAATGTCAGTAGGAATAGTTGTACCAGGAGTTAGTAGTACAATTATTCTGATGTTAATGGGCATATATTCTATATACTTAAACTCTATTTCAAGTTTGTATTTGCCTGTTTTACTTCCTATGGCAGTAGGACTATTTATAGGAAGCATATTTTTTATGAAGATTATACAAAAAATGTTAGATAAATTTTATAATAAAACAATGCTTTTGATTATTGGTTTTACTTTAGGCTCAATTTTTGTTTTGATGCCACAAGTTCAATCAATTACTGAAATTATTATATGTATTTTATGTATGACCTTAGGATATTATTTAATGAAGATAATAAATGTTTAAAGAAGTTGTCAAAATTATACCTTGGCAACTTTTTGATGTATAAATGGCTTGAAACTACTATGAATAAATGTTAAAATATTAGAGTAAAAGGTGGTGAATATATGACAATAGTGGAAGCAATAAAAAAAGGTATGATAGACTTAAAAAATGCAAATGTAGAATCTCCAAAATTAAAAGCAAGATTATTGATGCAATTTGTTTTAAATAAACCAAGACAATATGTAATAGTAAATGATATGGAAAATATAGAAGATAGTGTATCAAATAAATATTTTGATGGAATTAAAAAAATAAAAAATGGTATTCCACTAGAACATATAACACACCAAAAAGAATTTATGAAATTAAATTTTTTTGTGAATGAAAATGTTTTAATTCCAAGACAAGATACAGAGATTCTAGTAGAAGAAGTTATAAAAATAGCACAAAAAACTCATTCAAAAAAAATATTAGACTTATGTACAGGAAGCGGAGCAATTGCAGTATCACTAGCTAAATATCTTCCTGAAAGTGAAATAACAGCAATTGATATTAGTAAAGAAGCTTTAAATATTGCTAAAAAAAATGCAGCTAATAATGAAGTAGATAAGCAAATAACATTTATAAATTCAGATATGTTTGATAATTTGAAAGATAAAAAATTTGATATGATAGTATCAAATCCGCCATATATAAAACAAAGTGTAATAGAAGAATTAGATATTGAAGTAAAAAAAGAACCTTATATTGCATTAAATGGAGGAGAAGATGGACTAGACTTTTATAAAAAAATAATAAAAGAATCATTTCAATATTTAAAATATCAGGGATATTTATGCTTAGAGATAGGATTCGACCAAAAAATTGATGTAATAGAATTAATAGAAAATGAAGAAAAGTTTGATAATACTTATTCAAAAAAGGATTTATATGGAATGGATAGAATTGTAATAACTCAATTAAAATAATTAAGGAGGTAAAAATGTCTTTTTCATCAGATTTAAAAGAAGAACTTAGTAAAATAAATAATCTGGCCAAAAAAGAGGAAATAAAAAGCGAATTAGTAGGATATTTAATTTCTAAAAATGCAACTATTACAAAAAATAGCATAAGATATGCGACTGAGAGCGAATATAATATAAATAGATTTTCAAAGATATTAAAAAATTTAGATATAAACCATAATATTGAATATGACGGAAAATCATTTATAATTACATTTAAAATTAAGAATAATATTGATGGAATTGGAATACAAGATACTGAAATTATAATAAACAAAATAGGTAATATAAATGATAATGAAAAAAAATCAATTATAAGAGGTGCTTTTTTAGGAGCAGGTTCAGTAAATAATCCTGAAAGAACATATCATTTAGAGATAAATTTATCAAATAGAACTAATTTGGAATATCTATTTAGTATCTTAAGTGATATGAATGTAAAATGTAAAAAATTAAATGTAAATAAAAAATATTCTATATATTTAAAAGATGGAGAAGATATTTCAGAATTAATTGCTTTGTTAGGTGCTAGTAGAAGTGTTTTGAAATTTGAAGATATAAGAGTACAAAGGGAAATGAAAGGTAAGGTTAATAGAATAGTAAATTGCCAAACAGCAAATTTGAACAAGACTATAAATGCTTCAATTGAGCAAATTGAAGCAATACGAAAACTACAAGAATGTAATAAATTTAATAAACTAGATGAAAATTTAAAAGATATTGCTTTACTAAGATTGGAATATCCAGATATGCCTTTAGCAGAACTTGGAAAGCAATTAAAAATTCCAGTTGGAAAGTCAGGAGTAAATTATAGACTTAAAAAAATAATACAAATTGCAAATGATTTATAATTTTTAAAATGGTAGTATATAAATATTAACATTTAAGAGGAGTATAAATGGAACTTGGAATATATATACATATCCCTTTTTGTATAAAAAAATGTGATTATTGCGATTTTATATCATATCCCAATAAGTATGATTTACAAGAAGAATATGTTAAAAAGGTAATACAAGAAATAGAAGATAATAATAATTTAATAAAACACAATAATATAACTACAATCTATATTGGAGGAGGTACACCTTCATCAATAAAGCCTGAATATATAAAAAATATTTTAAATAAAATATATGAAATATCAGATATAAAAAATAAAGATAATATTGAAATTACAATAGAAGTTAATCCTGGAACTATAGAAAAAAATAATCTACAATTGTATAAAAGTTGTGGAATAAATAGGTTAAGTATAGGACTTCAAAGTGGAAAAAATGAATTATTAAAATCAATTGGTAGAATTCATAATTATGAACAATTTATAAATACATATAATTGGGCAGTAGAAGTAGGATTTACTAATATAAATGTAGACCTAATGTTAGGACTTCCAAATCAAACGATAGCTGATTTGAAAAATAGTTTAGAAAAAGTAGTAAGTTTAAAGCCGGAGCCAAAGCATATATCTGTATATTCATTGATAGTAGAAGAAGGCACTCAAATAGAAAAAAACATAAATGAAGGAAAACTGCAATTACCAGATGAAAATGAAGAAAGAAATCAGTACAAATATACAAAAAACTATTTAGAATTAAAAGGATATAAACATTATGAGATATCAAATTTTGCAAAACCACATTATGAATCAAAACATAATATGAATTGTTGGGAACAAAAACAATATATAGGTTTTGGACTAGCTGCACACTCATATATAAATGGATGTAGATATTCAAATACGTGCGATTTAGATGAATATCTAAATAGTAATAGCCAAGATGTTAAAATAATACATGAAAAGCAGAATAAAGTAGATATGCAAAAAGAATATATGTTATTGGGATTAAGAAAAATTGATGGTATAAAAATATCAAAATTTAAAGAAAAGTTTGCAGAAAATCCAATATACATATTTAGAAACGAGCTACAAAAATTAGTAAAAAATAAACTATTAGAAGTCGATTTAAATGATATAAAATTAACTAACAAAGGAATCGATTTTGCAAATTTAGTTTGGGAAGAATTTGTCCCATAGGGGACGTTTACCATTGGGACATTTTGTCCCAAAAGGGACTGTCCCCATTGGGACATTTTAGAGGAGAAAAGATGAAGAATATTAAAGATTATAATTTAGATAATTTAAAAAAAGAATTGATAGAACTAGGAGAAAAGCCATTTAGGGCAGAGCAAGTTTTTAAATGGTTATATCAAGAAAAAGTCAAAGATTTTGATGAAATGACAAATATATCATTAGATTTAAGGAAGAAATTAAAAGAAAATTACACAATGTGTAATTATAATATTCTTAAAAAACAAGAGTCAAAAGATGGGACTATTAAGTATTTATTTGATGTATTAGATGGAAATGCGATAGAGACTGTTTTAATGAGTTATCATCATGGATATAGTATATGTGTTTCATCTCAAATTGGTTGCAAAATGGGTTGTAAATTTTGTGCTTCAACAGGAATTAATTTTATAAGAAGTTTAACATCAGGAGAAATTGTTGAACAAATTTTAGCTGTTGAACAAGACGCAGGTGTTAAAATATCAAATGTGGTATTTATGGGAATAGGAGAACCTTTAAATAATTATAATAATGTTGTTAATGCTATTAGAATTATTAATAATCCTAAAGGATTAAATATTGGTGCAAGACATATTAGCGTTTCAACAAGTGGATTAGTTCCAGGAATTTATAGATTAGCTGAAGAAAATATACAATGTACTTTGTCTATTTCTTTACATGCAACAAATAATGAAAAAAGAAGTGAAATGATGCCTATAAATAATGCTTTTCCTATTGAAGAATTAATACAAGCTTGTAAAGATTACATAGAGAAAACAAATAGAAGAATCTCTTTCGAATATGCACTAGCTAAAGACAATAATGATAATTTAGAAGATGCAAAAGAACTTGTTAAACTTTTAAAAGGTATGTTGTGTCATGTTAATTTAATTCCTATTAATAAAATTGAAAATGGTGCTTATACAAAAAGTTCTAATGAAAATATTATGAAGTTTAGAGATTATTTAAATGACCATGGAATTGTTGCTACTATTAGGAGAGAACTTGGTTCTGATATTGATGCAGCTTGTGGGCAATTAAGAAGGAAGAATTTAAACAATTAGTTGATAAATTATGTAAAATGTGCTATAATATCCATATGTAATTTTTAAAGTAGCAAATTGTAAATCATTTAAAACAATTAAGGAGAAACATTATGAGTAGTGTAAAAGAATTAGCAAAAGAGGTTTTCGAAGGGCGGCAGGCAATAGCAGAAAGGATAAAAGAGAACAAAGTTGATGAAGAAAGCATTGCCAGATATGTAAAACAGCTTCTGAATGTTTTTAAAGTTTCAAATGAACAGAAGGAAACTGCTATTTGGATATGGCAGTTGAGAATTATGCCAGTTGAATTTACAGAAGGTTTAAATATTAAATTTGCAATTGAAAGAGAAGATGATGAACTATTTCAAAGTGAAAATGATGAACAATTTTATAGTACTGCTTTTTTGAAAGCAAAAGTGTGGATTGATGGTATTGGTATTATAAAAGGAAATAATGATGAATTAATAAAGGCAATTAATGACGTAAAGATTCCTATGAACATGTTTGATGCAGTATGTGATTATTGTAAAAAAAATTTAACAAAATATTTCAAAGTCGATATTAAGAATGATAAGTTGTATTTGAGACTAAGAGAAACAATTTGCGAAAAAGAGGAATCTGAAAATTAGATTTCTAAACACAAAAGTAAAAATTGAAAATTGAATATCAAAAGGAATATCTTTTATGATATTCCTTTTGAGTTTTATAAAATTATACAAATCAAACCGCCAGAGCCTTCGTTAACAATTCTTTCAAGAGTTTCTTGAAGTTTAAGTTGAGCTTCTTCAGGCATTTTAGAAAGTTTAGTTTGCAAACCTTCATTAACAAGTTCATTTAAACTCTTTCCAAAAATATTTGATTCCCAAATTTTTTTAGGGTCATTTTCAAAACCAGAAAGTAAGTAATTAACTAATTCCTCAGATTGTTTTTCAGAACCAACAATAGGAGAAACTTCAGTAGTTACATTTGTTTTTATCATGTGAATACTTGGAGCAGTAGCTTTTAACTTAACTCCAAACCTAGAGCCCTGTTTAACCATTTCAGGTTCATCTAACACCAATTCATCTATTGATGGAGTAACAATTCCATACCCTTTAGCATTAACTTCCTCTAAAGCATAAGCAATTTTATCATATTTCTTTTTAGAAACTGAAAGCTCAGAAATTATATTGAATAAGTCTCCCTCATTTTCTACATTAACACCAGTAATTTCTGTCAAAACTTTATAGAATAGTTCTTCTTTTACATCAACTTGAACCTTAACATTGCCAGAGCCAAGCTCTATATTAGTAATGCTAGTTCTAGAAATTATTTCTGTTTGGCTAATTTTTTGAGTACAATTTGATATATCTTTTAAAACATAAGCATCTTCAAAAGCATCTTTAATTTCATTAAATAATTGAGATTTTAAAGGATGATTAAAATCTAAACCATCAATCCAACGAGGAAATTTAATTGAAATTTTTTGAGCTGGGAATTCATATAAAATTTTAGAAAACATTTCATTTATATCATTTATTGTAAGATTAGCACAATTTATAGGCATTACACTTGTATTATATTTTTCAGCTAATTTAAGACTAAGTTCTTGTGTAAAATCAGAATTAGGATCTTCAGAATTAAGTAAAATTATAAAAGGTTTATTTAATGCTTTTAATTCAGATACCACTCTTTCTTCTGCTTTAATGTAATCTTGTCTAGGTATATCTGTAACACTACCATCAGATGTAACTAAAATGCCAATAGTAGAATGTTCTTCTATAACCTTTTTAGTTCCTATTTCAGCAGCAGTTTCAAAAGGTATTTCTTCTTCAGACCAAGGAGTTTTTACCATTCTAGGCATATCATCTTCCAAATATCCTATCGCATTATCAACTAAATAACCAACACAATCTACAAGCCTAGTTTTAAATTTTAAATTATTATCCAAAGTAATTTCAATAGCTTCGTTTGGAACAAATTTTGGCTCTGTCGTCATTATTGTTCTACCTCCAGCACTTTGAGGCAGTTCATCTTTTGCTCTTTCTTTCTTATAATCGTTATCAATATTTGGAATTACAAGTAAATCCATAAAATTTTTGATAAAAGTAGATTTACCTGTACGCACAGGACCTACAACACCAACATAAATATCACCATCAGTTCTTTTTGCAATGTCCTGATATAAATTAGAATTTTCCATCTATATACCTCCCTTTAAAATTTACAATTTCCATTTTAAAATATAAAAATGTTTGTACCACATAACTTTAATAAATTTATATTGCGAATTTACAAAGTATATGACAAGTTTTCAAAAAAAAATTGCCAAATTGATAAAAATATGTTAAAATGGCAATATGCAATTTTATGCAAAAAGATAACAAAAAAATAAAATAAGAATAATATGTAGTAAATGATTAGAATTTTATTATTTAAAATAATAAAGGAAGGACATAATCAATGGATAGAAATGAAGAAATAATAACGTTATTAAAAATGTATAATCAACACCATATAATAAAATTGTTAGATAAATTAAATGAAAAACAAAAACAAAATTTATTAGAACAAATAAGTAATATAGATTTACATCAAGTTATGGAATTATATGATAATACTAAAAAAGAAATAGAAATAAAAGAAAATAAAATAGAATCAATTCAATATTTAGACAAAGAAAAATTAACAAAAATGGAACAAGATAAATTTAGAGAATTAGGAGAAAAAGTAATTGTAAGTGCTCAATATGCTGTTGTTACAATGGCAGGAGGGCAAGGTACAAGACTTGGTCATACAGGACCAAAAGGCACTTTTAAATTAGATGTATATGGAAAAGGAAAATATTTATTTGAAATTTTAGCTGAAAATTTAAAAGAAGCAAATAAAAAATATAATACAATTATTCCATGGTACATAATGACAAGTAAAGAAAATAATGATGAAACTCAAGAATTTTTAGAAAAAAATAACTATTTTGGATATGAAAAAAAACATGTAATGCTATTTAAACAAGGAGAACTTCCTTTGATTGATGAAAATGGAAAATTGCTAATAGGAAATAATTTAAAAATAAAGGAAGCTTCTAATGGAAATGGAGGAGTATTTGCATCTTTAAGAACATCTGGAATGCTTTCTGATATGAAAGAACGTGGAATCAAATGGGTATTTATTGGTGGAGTAGATAATGCAATTTTAAAAATGGTAGATGTTATTTTATTAGGAATGGCTATATGTAAAAATGTTCAGATTGCTTCAAAATCAGTTGTTAAAGCAAATGCACATGAAAAAGTAGGAGTTTTCTGTAAAATGAATGGGCATCCAAAAGTTATTGAGTATAGTGAATTGCCAGAAAAAATGGCAGAAGAAGTAGATGATAATGGAGAGTTAAAATTTAGTGAATCACATATAATGTGTAATTTATTTACAATAGAAGCAATAGAAAAAATTAGTAAAGAACCACTAATTTATCATAGTGCATTTAAAAAGAATTCATATATTGATGAAAATTGTAAAGAAATTATTCCAGATAAGCCAAACTCATATAAATTTGAAGCATTTATATTTGATAGTTTTGAATTATTTGATGATATAGCAATTTTAAGAGGCAAAAGAGAAGATGATTTTGCACCTGTAAAAAATAAAGAAGGAGTAGATAGCCCTAAAACTGCAAAAGAATTATATGAAAAATATTGGGAAAGACAAAAATAATAAAATAGAACTTTCCTACAATATAAAAAAAGGAAATTGAAACAAAAATCAATTTCCTTTTTTGTTACATTTGTTGATTACCAGGTATAAAGTAATCAACAACACCATAGATTAATGCACCTATTATAGCAGCAATCCAAGAAATAGAATAACCAGCTACAAAAAATTGAGTAACATATAAAATAATAGCAGCTAATGCAAAACCTACAAAGCCTTTACCAAATGGGCTTGCATGCAATCCTGTAAATTTAGTAACTAAATAATCTATAACTGTTAAAACAACAGCAGCTATAATTAAAGTCCAGATATTACTTATTGTAAATCCTGGTGTGAAAAATGCAGTAATAGCTAGAACAACGGCTGCAGCGACTAATCTACCAACTATTTGCCATATTGTAGAAGTACCATTTTGACTTCTTGTTTCCGAATTTGACATATAGAAAACCTCCTTAGTTTTAAAGAATTTTAATGTAAATTTTTTTAAGGCTCAAAGTTATTATTTACAATAAAAAAATATTTATTCAAAAATATAAGTATAAAAAAGTTAATTTTTGTAAAAAATAAAATAAAAAACAAAATTAGAGAGGTGGATAAAATGTTAATTACTTTTTTTAGAGCAATTTTATTATACATATTGGTATTATTTGTTATGAGATTAATGGGAAAAAGAGAAATAGGACAATTACAACCATTTGAACTTGCTATTTCAATTATGATAGCAGATTTAGCATCAATACCAATGACAGATACAGGAGTTCCGATATCAAATGGAATTATACCGATTTTAGGTTTATTATTAATGCATTTAATAATATCAATTATAAATATGAAAAGTATGAAAGCAAGAGAAATTATCTGTGGAAAACCTACTATATTGATATATAGAGGAAAAATAAATGAAAAAGCATTAATAAAAGAAAGATTTACTATAAACGAATTGCAAGAAAGATTAAGAGGCAATAATATTTTTAATTTAGGTGATGTTGAATATGCAATATTAGAAACAAGTGGACAGGTGAGTGTTATACAAAAACCAGAAAAAAGAAATACTATACCAGAAGATTTTAATATTGTACCAGATTATGAAGGAATACCATATGACCTAGTAGTAGATGGAAAAATAATGGATAAAAATTTACAAGCAATTGGAAAAGATAGAGAATGGTTAAAAAAACAAATAGAAAAATTTAAAATGAAACCAGAAGAAGCTTTAGTTGTAACAATTGATGGAAAAGGACAAATTTTTTGCCAAAAGAGATAAGGGATTAAGTAAGATTCTAAAAAACACTCCTAGCAGTTTTTTAGGATCGGATTTAAATTTCTATAAAGGAGGAATTATGCTTAAAGAAATAATTATTTCTATAATAATTGTAGTTCTTATTTTTGTAGGAAATGCTTTAACAGGAAATTATACAAAAGCTTCTGTAGAAGAAACAACAAATAATTTACAAGAATTAAGAACTGAAATGATGAAAGAGGATTACGAAGTTAATTCGGAAGAATGTATAAAAAAGATAGATAAAATACATGAAATGTGGGATGTTAGATATGAAAAACTTGCTTATTATATTGAACATAATGAATTAGAAAAAGTAGAAACAGAGCTAACAGGACTAAGAGGATATGTAGATAAAGAGGAATATGTTGAAGCAGTTGCTGGATTAGACAGAAGTATATATATTTTAGAGCATATTAAAGATAAATTGGCATTCAATTTAAAAAATGTATTTTAAAATAAAACGGAGTAAAGAATTTACTTTACCCCGTTTACTTATTTTATATTTTCACTAACTTTTGCATATTTTTTAAGTTTTTCATAAACTAAGTAATTGATAGTACCAGCAGGGAAATGGCCATTTTTATCTTTTTTTCCTGCAGGAACTCCAGTTAAAACTTCAATTCCTTCTTCAATGGTAGAGATAGAGTAAATATGGAATAGATTATTCTTTACACTATCTACAATTTCATCAGATAATTGTAAATTATCAACATTTTGAATAGGAATCATAACACCATGTTCACCTGTTAAACCACGCATTTTACAAACTTGATAATAACCTTCAATTTTTTCATTAACTCCACCAATAGGCTGTATTTGACCTTTTTGATTTACTGAACCTGTAACAGCAATAGATTGATTTATAGGTATTCCAGAAAGACTTGAAAGTAATCCATAAAGTTCTGTACTTGAAGCACTATCTCCATCTACACCATTATATAATTGCTCAAAGCAAATACTTGCTGTTAAAGATAAAGGTATATCTTGAGCAAACATTTCTCCTAAGTAACCAGTTAATATTAAAACACCTTTGGAATGTGAAGAACCAGAAAGTTCTACTTCTCTTTCAATGTTAACTATGCCACTTTTTCCAGTATAAGTGTTAACTGTTATTTTTGCAGGTTTTCCAAAAGAATAATCTCCAATTGTCATAATCGTTAGACCATTTAAAGTTCCAACTTCATAACCAGTAGTATCAATCAATAATGAATTATCTTTTATCATTTCCATATATTTCGAATCAAATTTTTTTACTCTTTCAATTCTTTCTGATAAAGCTTTATCTATAAAGTCACCAGTAACAACTTTTGATTTCGAAATTTTTGCCCAAGTAGCAGCTTCACCAGCAACTTGCATTAAGTTATCAAATCTGGTAGACAATTTTTTATGACTTCCTGCAAGTTTTGATGAATATTCAACTAACTTTGACATGGCACTTCTATCAAGATGTGGTAAATCTTCAGCTTCACAAAAACCATGAATTATAGAAGCTAATTTGTTAGCATTTTCTTTATTATAAGGTGCATCATCTTCAAATTCAACTTTAATTTTGAATAATTTTCTAAAATCAGAGTCCATTGCTAAAAGAGTTTGATAAATGCTACTATTACCAATTAAAATTACCTTTAAATCAAGAGGAATTGGCTCAGGTTTTAAAGATATCATAACCATTGATGAACGTTGATCTGCAGTATTTTCAATGCTAATTTCTTTTACTCTTAAAGCTTTTTTTAGAGCTTCATAACACATATTGTTTTGTAATAAATCTTTTGCTTGAAAAATTATATAGCCACCATTTGCTTGTTGTAAAAGACCAGGTTTTAACATAGTATGATCTGTTTTTAAAGAACCATAATAGTTTTCATATTCAAGTGATCCAAAGATGTTATGATAAGAGTAATTAGAATCCATTATTACAGGAGCACCTTCACGATTAGAATTATCTATAAAAAGATTAACACGATAATTTAATGATGGATCTTGTTTCTTATTTACTGGATTTGTTTGTTGTTTATCTTTAATCTTATCTTCATCAACAAAATATGAAATATTTTTTAAAATATCTTCTTTAACATCATTTAAAAATTTAGATATTTTTTTATTTCTCTTAAATTTAGATTTTAAATAATTTATGTGTACATTGATTGTTAGTAGAGCAATGTTAGATTGCCATTCTGATATTTTTTTATCTGATTGTCTTTCAAGAATTTTTATTTGTTCAATAACTTCCATTATTTTATTTTGTACAATTACAGATTTTTCTTCATATTCTTTTTTTACAGACATATCCAATTTATCAAATTCTTCTTCATCAATAGCTTTACCATCAACGATAGGCATCATATAAATACCATTTTGTGAAGTTTGCACTTGAAAATTAAATTTTGAAGCATCTTGGTTTAATTGGTCTAATAAGTTAGAACGTTTTTCCTCATATTCTTGTTTAATTAGAGCTTTTTCTTTTTCAAAATCATCAGCATTAAATGTTTTCTTTATATCTTTTTTTATTTCGATAATAAATCCGTCCATTGAATCTTTAAATTCTTTTCCTTGACCAGCAGATAGGCTTACAGCAATAGGCTCGTTAGGATTATCAAAATTGTATATATAACACCAGTCATTAGGTACTTTTTGTTTTTTTGATATTGTATCTAAATAGTTTTTTGTATACATAGTTTTTCCAACACCGCTAGGCCCTTCAAGATACAAGTTATATCCTTTTATATCTACTTGCAAGCCAAATTCTAAAGCCTTAATTCCTCTTTCTTGACCAATTCCACTTGTAATACTTTTAACTTGTTCAGTAGTTTCAAAATTAAAAATATTTTTATCACAAGACATTTTTAAATTTTTAAAACTTAATTCATTTTTATTTTTCATTAGTTTCCCTCCAAAATTTTTTCTTTTAGTGTTTCCATTTTTATGTATTTTATTATCATAGTTATTGTATATTAAATGTTGAATTTTGTAAAGATTTGTAAAAAAATATTTATTGATAATATAAAATTATAGTACATATTTTTTTTCATAATCAATAATAAAAAAACTAAACTTAAAAGTAAAAAAATGTTGCAATTATTTAATTTTATATATATAATAATAACGCAAAATAAAACTAAATTTGAAAGGATGACAAATATGAATAAGACAAAAAGAAAAATATTTGAAGCTTCAATGAAATTATTTGCTGAAAAAGGATATGATGCAACAAGCATAGAAGAAATAACAGCAACTGTTGGAGTAGCAAAAGGAACATTATATTATCATTTTTCAAGCAAAGAAGAAATATTTAACTTTTTAATTGAAGAAGGTGTTAAATTATTACAAAATAGTATCGACATAAAAACATCAAAGCTAGATAATTATATCGACAAATTAAAAGCTGTCATATTGATACAAATAAAAATTGTAAATAAATATGAAAACTTTATAACAATATTATTAAGTCAATTTTATGGCAAAGAAGCTAGAAATCAGATGTGTCAAAAATATGTTTATGAATATATAAATAAAATAGAAAAAATAGTAGAAGATGGAATGAAAGCAGGACAAATAAAAAATGGAAATGTAAAAGTAATTGCATCAGAAATATATGCTTTAATAGCATCAACACTAGTGTATAAAATGGAAAGTAAATCAGATATAGAAGTAATAAAATTATATAAAGAATTTGAAAATACTATTATTAAAGGATTAAAGGAGTAAAATTATGAGAGAGCCAATACATGAATTTGAAAAATTTACAGATTTAAAGGATATGATGAATAAATCAGCAGAAAAATTTGCAGACAAACCAGCATATGTATTTAAAACTGATGAACCAGGAAAATTTAAAGAAATTTCATATAAACAATTTAAAAATGATGTTGATAGCTTAGGAACAGCACTAATAAACTTAGGACTAAAGGATAAAAGAATAGCAGTAATAGGTGATAATAGATATGAATGGGGAGTGAGCTATCTAGCAATAACTAATGGAACAGGAATTGTAGTTCCACTTGATAAAGCACTTCCTAATAATGAGATAGAAAGTTTAATAATGCGTTCAGAAGTTGAAGCCATATTCTATACTAATAAATATGAGAGAATAATGGATGAATTAAAACACAAAAAGAATACAGATTTGAAATATTTTATTTCAATGGATTTAGATGAAAGTACAAATGGAGTAATTTCTTTTAAAAAATTGATTGAAAAGGGAAAAGAACAATTAAGTAATGGAGATACAAAATTTATAGACGCACAAATCGATCCAGAAATTATGGGAATAATGCTATTTACATCAGGAACAACATCTCAATCAAAAGCTGTAATGTTATCACAAAAAAATATTGTAAGTAATTTAATGGATATTGCAGCAACGATAAAAGTAGATGAAACAGATAGGTTTTTATCTTTTTTACCATTACATCATACATTTGAATGCACAGTTGGATTTTTATACCCAATATCAAAAGGAAGCTCAATAGCATTTTGCGAAGGAATAAGACATATAGCAGATAATATAAAAGAATTTGAAATAACAGCGATGATATCTGTTCCAGTTTTATTTGAAAGTATGGGCAAAAAAGTTTTAAAAGCAATAGAAAATAAAGGAAAATTAAAACAAGTAAATGTAGGAATGAAAATATCTAATGTATTATTAAAAGCAGGTTTAGATGTTAGAGATAAAATATTTGGCGAAGTTCGTCGAAGCTTAGGACCTAAATTAAGACTAATGGTTGCAGGTGGTGCAGCATTAGATCCTGAAACAGAGAAACTTTTTAATGGATTGGGAATAACAATGTATCAAGGGTATGGATTAACAGAAACATCACCAGTTATTGCTGCAGAAGATGACAAATATACGAGAATAGGTTCAATAGGAAAGGCATTTCCAAGTTTAGATGTAAAACTTGATGAAATAAATGAAGAAGGAATAGGAGAATTACTTGTAAAAGGTCCAACAATTATGATTGGATATTATAAAAACGATGATGCCACAAAAGAAACAATTGATGAGGACGGATGGCTACATACAGGGGATTTAGCTAAGATAGATAAAGACGGATTTATATTTATAACAGGAAGAAAAAAATATGTTATAGTTTTAAAAAATGGAAAAAATATTTATCCAGAAGAATTAGAAATACTAATAAATAAAATAGCTGGAGTATCTGAAAGTTTTGTATATGGAGATTTACAAGAAGATGGTGATTATAAAATATCTGCAAAGATTGTTTATGATAAAGATATCATGAAAGATGTTTACGGAATAGAGGATAAAGAAGAAATTAAAGAAAAGTTGTGGCAAGAAATTAAAAAAATAAATAAAACAATGCCTACATATAAATATATAAAAAAGATAATTATAACAGATGAAGAATTAATAAAAACTACAACAAGAAAGATTAAAAGACACGAAGAAATGAAAAAAATTTGTTTGAAATAATATTGTAATGATATTGTAACAAAAATGTAATATAAAAAAACTACAATTCTATTGTAGTTTTTTGTTTTTTATTGTATAATTATAAATGAAATTGTAATACGTAAAAGCGTAAGATGAAGGAGGTTGTTTACAATGTCTAGATCTGGCATAGTAAACGTGAGAATGGTAATCACGGAAGAAAAAATTTTATTTAATATAGAAAAAGTTCAAAAAATGATAAATCCTAACAGCAAGAAGCAAATTGTTCAATTAGAAGAAGATACATATTTTAAAGATTTAATAGAATCTATAAAAACATATTTAATCGAATATCCTAAAAAGAAGAATTTTCCTAGCAGTGTATATAAAGCTGCTTATGGGTTAGTTGAATTTGCAACAAATCAATTTGAAGAAAATACAAAAAAAATAGAAGAATTAATTAGGCAAAGAGAAGAAAATATATGTTTAGCTAATAAATTAAAAGAATTGATTCAAAAAGTTGAAAATAAAGAAACTGATTGGAAGACAAGAATAAAAGAATCTGAACAAGATTTTTCTGAAGATATAATAGAAACTTTAAACATACTTGGAAAATGTAAAAGTAAAAAATCACAAAATTATATAGATTCTATGAAATTATTAAATGCTAGAGTTAGTAATTTAGAGTCTAATTTACATATTGAAATAGATATGGAAAGAATAGAAGATAGATCAAAAGCATTAAGCTATATAGGAATAGAAATTTCAGATGCATTAAAAACAATACCAACTCCAGTAGAAGATACAACAAAGGTAGAAAAAGTTGAAGAACAAAAAGCAGTAGAAAATAACGAAAGTGTTCAACAACAATATATTGAGCAAACAACTTTTGAAGCTAAGCCATCTTTATGGGAAAGAGTTAAAAATTGCAAATTTGTTAGAGCTATAAGATATATCTCTAAAATCAGAATTGTTATTCAATATCCAGAAGCATTACCAGAAGGAAGAGGAGAAAATTCTTAAAAGAGAAAATAAGCAAAAATGTGAAATGCACCTCCATTTAGAAAATATGGAGATGCATTTTTGGCATTTAGAATATGGAGGTAAAAATGCAATATAGAAAAGATAAATATGGAAAAGATATTTCAATTTTAGGTTATGGATGTATGAGATTTACGAAAAAAGGAAATAGTATTGACTTAGAAAAAGCTGAAAGAGAAATAATGAATGCTATAAATAATGGAGTAAATTATTTTGATACAGCTTATATTTATCCAGGAAGTGAAGTAGCTCTTGGAGAAATATTACACAGAAATAAAATTCGTGATAAAGTGTATATTGCAACTAAGTTACCACAATATCTTATAAAGTCAGAAGCTGCATTAGATAAATATTTTGAGGAACAATTAAAAAGATTAAAAACAGATCATATAGACTATTATTTAATGCACATGCTTACAGATATTGCTGCTTGGGAAAAATTAAAAAAATTAGGAATTGAAGAATGGATTTCTAAAAAGAAAAAGGAAGGGAAAATAATCAATTTAGGCTTTTCTTTTCATGGAAATACAGATATGTTTATAAAAATATTAGAAGATTATGATTGGGACTTTTGCCAAATTCAATATAATTATATGGACGAAACTAGTCAAGCTGGAGTAAAAGGACTAATGGCAGCTGCTGAAAAAAATATTCCAGTAATAATAATGGAACCATTAAGAGGAGGAAAACTAGTTGATTTATTGCCAGAAAAAGCAAAGACTATTATAAAAAATTATAAAATAAAAAGGACACCAGCAGAATGGGCTTTTAGATGGTTATGGAATCAACCACAAGTTACATGTGTACTATCTGGAATGAATTCTATAGAGATGATAGATGAAAATATAAAAGTAGCGTCAGACGTGAGGGTAAATGAATTTTCTAAAGAAGATTTTGAAATGATAGAGAAGGTAAAAAATGAGATAAATGCTAATGTAAAGGTTAATTGCACAGGATGTAGATATTGTATGCCTTGTCCACAAGGAATTGATATTCCTACAACTTTTAAATGCTATAATCAAATGTACACAGAAAATAAGGGCTCTGGAAGACATGAATATCTTCAGATAGTTGCTTTGCAAAAAAATATGAGTGATATTAATAAATGCATAGGATGTAGAAAATGTGAAATACATTGTCCACAACATATAGAAATAAGAAAAAAATTAAAAGAAGCTCAAAGAGAATTGCAACCTTGGTATTACAAAATTGGTGTTAAGATAATTAGATTGTTTAAATTTTGGTGATTATTTTTGTTATAATAGTAACATCAGAGGAGATGAGTTAATGAAAATATATAAATCAAATGAGATAGATAAATTAGCAAATATATTAAAAAAAGATGGAGTAATTAGTATTCCCACAGACACAGTATATGGTATATGTGCCCGTATAAATTCAAAGAAAGCATATAATAAATTAGTAAACATGAAGAAGCGCCCTGCTAATAAATCTTTTCCTGTTATGTGTTTAGATGAAGAACAGATTAAAAGTATTGCTATTGTAGATGAAAAGGCTGAAAAATTAATTCATAATTTTATGCCAGGACCAATTACTTTAATTCTTAAGAAAAAGCCTGAAGCATTTTCTTATATTAATAATGCTGGATCAAGAACTAGTGACGAAGTAGCTGTAAGAATGGCAACTTTAAAAACATTAAAAGAGTTAATACAAAAAACAGAAAGCCCAATTTTTTTAACTAGTGCAAATATAAGTGGAGAATCAACATGCAATAGCTTAGATGAAATTGAAAGGGTATTTCCAAATTTAGATGGAATATTACAAGGGGAAATATTATTTGGACAAGCTAGTACAATAATAGATTGTACTTCTAAAGAAATAATAATACAGAGGTCAGGACCTATTTCAATTGAAGAAGTTATGAAAGTATTAATTGAAGGTAAATAAAATTATGGATTTAAAAGAAGAAAATCTATGAGTTTTGACCAATAGTACAAAACTTTGGGATAATATAATACATACTGAAAATAAAACTAAAAAAATACCATTCTTTTTCAGAATGATATTTGTGTTTATCTATTCTATATGAAAGTTCGAACAGATTCGGCGTTGGAGCAGTTGAGCTACAAGTTACGAACTATTTTGTTCTCTTTATAAAAGTATTATATATAAAATTATATTATATTTCAATAGATGTATAGAAAATTTTGTTATTTTATAGTATAATTAGTTTAAATTTTGTATAGGAGGCATAATAAATGCATAAGTATTATGATAATATTAATAACGAACTAAAAGAATATTTTAAGATTTTAGAGCCAAATTATCCAGAATGGTTAAATGAATATATAGATACGAAAGAATTATTATCACAACAATATATCAGTAATACTTGCGGTACAATTTATTCTGATTTATTTGATAGTAATTTTTTCTTTTCAAGCTTAGATCATTCAGTAGCAGTTGCTTTAATAGTATGGCATTTTACACACGATAAAAAACAAACTTTGGCTGGGTTATTTCATGATATAGCAACACCTGCATTTAAACATTGTGTAGATTTTCTTAATGGTGATTACATGACTCAAGAATCCACAGAAGATTTAACAACCGAATTAATTAAACAATCAAAAGAAATTATGACTCTTTTAAAAAGAGATAACATTGATATAACAGAAGTAGATAACTATCATCTTTATCCAATAGCTGATAACGATACTCCAAAGTTATCTGCTGATAGGCTAGAATATTCTTTATCAAATGCTCTATTTACTTATAGATTATTAGACTTGGCAATTATTAAAGAAATCTATAATGATATAGAAATTCAAAAAAATGAAGAAAAAGAAGTTGAATTAGGATTTAAAACTAAAAAAATAGCGAGAAATTTTATAAAAGTTACAAGCAGATTATCAGTTATATATCGTGAAGATAGAACTCGATATTCTATGCAATTTATAGCAGATATTTTAAAAAAGTTAAATGAGGAAAATAAAATATCAAAAAAAGATTTATATGAAATGAAAGAAAGTGAAGTAATTAATATTATTGAATCTTCTAAATATAAAGAAATCTTTAATATGTGGAAAAAAGCGAAAAAAGTTCAAGTATCAACTGAAGAACCAAAAAATGTATATTATGTACATCATGGAGCAAAAATAAGATATATTGATCCTTTATTTAATGGAGAAAGAATGTCTAAATGTTGTAAAATTGCTAAAAAAACGATTGATAATAATTTATCTTATGATATGAATAAATTTGTATATCTGAATTTTGATTTTCCAAACTAAAAAATGTTAATAGAATAAGAAATACAAATCTAGTTCAATATATTAATTATCTGTTAGTCCCTCACAATCTTCTAAAATACTAGTATTTTAGAAGATTTTTTGATATAATAAACAATGTAATAGAAAATTCCAACATATGTTTTATTAGAAGATGTCTGAAAGGAGGAAGCTAAATGAGTACATTACCTTTTACTTTACTATGTATTGGTATTATGCTATCAGGTGGACTTATTGGAGTATTTTTACACATTATCACTAAAAAACAAAAAGAGAATATTTCAGAATCTTTTTGTGAGAGTAATGCAATTTATTGCAAGTTTACAGACCGAAATGAAGTTTCTCTTGATGAAGTTGCAAAAAAATTTGAACTTTTGGATATTTAATTAACTAATTTTTTTAATAAAACATAATACAGCCCTATAGTAATTAATTTTACTTAGAGCTGTATTTTTTTATTTTATCAATACTTTTTGTTACATATATATGGAAAATTATCAAAAATTGTTGTAAAAAAAGTATAAGTAGTATAAAATAAAGATAAATCTAAAATAACAAAAGAAATAAAAAGGAAGTAAAAGTAATGAGTTTAGATGAAAAACAGATTATAGAAACTGCCGAAAAAATAAAAAATGGAATAGTACCTAAAGAAGCATTAAAGGAATTACTTGGAGGAGAGAGACTAGATAATATTTTTGACTCAAAAACACAACAAGCTATTTTTGATAATATTATAAATAATGGAAAATTGCACAATATGACACCTAATGGCAATGGTTTAGGTATATTAGATGGTTTATTAAATAATCAAGTTAGTAGCAACCTATCAGATTTTTATATGATAAAGCCTGACTATATATTGCAATTACCACTAGAACAACAAAGAAATATGGCAAATAGTATTTCTGGAGGTAGAATAGATTTATCATTAGCTTTACAAAATTTATGGAGTAAAGGAATAAGAACAGAAGCTTGTACGACAAAAAGTAGTGATAATATTCCAATGTTGCAACTAAATATCAAAGAAAGTGAAATAGAAAAACAAGACATAGTCCAACAATTATATGAACAAAGTGATATTAATGGGAATGCCTTTTATGATTATCAAACTAAAGATTTTCATATAAATTTGTCAGGTAATAACTTATATGAATACTTACAAGATGGCAACATTCCTACATCTCAAAATGAAAAAGCAAATATTTTTGAAGATTCAATTAAAGAAAGTTTACGATTTGCTGAAGAAATGTATACATATTATTCTCAAAATGGAATGGATACAACAGAGTTAAGAAGAAAGATTTTATTAGAAAGAAAAAGTTTACAGGAAATTGGTAATAGAATAGAAGCTAATAAAGAACGAGGTCAAATGATAGGACAGGAACTATACAACAATACATTTCAAAATAAAACTACACAGGCCAACCTACCTGCAAGGCAAAATAGATTTTCAAAATTTTTTAGTCAAATACGAGCTAGATTTTCTAGGCAAAGTAGGTATAATACACAAAGAGATGATACTTTGACTGATAATTTACAACAAAATGAAAATAGAAAGCGACAAAAGCATATGAAACAAAAGGAGAAAAAATTTTGGAAACTAGAGCCAGATGAAAAAGCAAGAATACAAAAAGAAACAGCACAAATTGCACAAAAACATCGAGAACAAGAAGAACAACAAAAACAAATACCTTTACAACAAGAAGAATATCAAAATGGCCAAAACATTGCTCAACCTGTGCAACAACAAATTCCACCACGACAACCAACAATAGATATGGGGGGTATGGAATTATAATAATTAAGATATAAAATTTTTAAGTTTTATAAAATATAATAATTTAAAGAAGAAAAAATATGAAAGATGAAGAATTAAAAAAAATTAGTAGAAGAAGTAATTGGAAACAATGATCCATTTTGGAACATTCCTATTTATGAAATTGTAAAGAAAATAATTGACTTACCAGATGGAACAGAAACATTTGACATTAAAAAAAAATATTGTATAATAATAAATAGAAGATGGAGACCACAGAAATGTGGCGTGCCATTAAAGAATTTGTATAAAAAATAAAAACACTGCTTGATAGAGTACCAGTGAGTGTACAAAAATTATTTCAAGCAGAATTTTTCCTATTTTTTTCTCCATCTACTTCAATAGAAGCATAAGAAACAAAAAAATTGACCTTTTACAGTCGATTAATCGTTTTGCAGATAAATCTGCATATAATGGTTTGTAATGACTAAAGTCATAACACAACCATTTATCGTCTGGTGCGATGATTTTACTTAATGGAGCAGACGTCGTAGTTATCTACAACTTTTTCTCTCACTTAACCATTGACACAATAATCAATCAAGTTATATATAGCTTAACAGATTATTAAGAAAATTTCAAGATATTTACTATAAAAAATTCACAAATATTTGTTTGTTTCTTTAAGTTTCGGTTTTTTGCAAAAATAATTTTAAAAAGTAAACAGAATCTCTTTTCATTTCGAAGTTATTTGTGATAAAATTATTCATAGAAAAAACCTCCGTGTTTTGTTTAGTGTATTTTTTTTTAATTCAAGTTAATTATACTAAAACATCGGTGGTTTTTCTTCATTTTCACATAAATTTCATAATTCTGTGGATAACATTTCGAATTTTTTTAGAAAAAAACCGAAACTTAAAGTTTTTATAAAGAATTTTTATTGATAAAAGTATGAATATATGGTATTATTTATGATAACCAATTGAAATTTTGATGTAATAATAAAAATTTATATAATAAGGAAATATGATATGAAAAATATACAAGTAAAATTAAATCAAGACTTTAAACAATTTAAAAAGGGATTTGAAATAAACTTAAATGGAGAATTAATCATTATATCTGGAGTAAATGGTAGTGGAAAAAGTCAATTGATAGATATTTTAAGTAAAACACAATTCATAGAAGAAGGTACAAGTAACTTAGATTTGGGAAAGCTATATATTAATGCTGAAATAAAAATAGACAATAAAGAATTGGATAGAACAGAAATTTCAAGACGTTCATTTAAGAATAATATTAATATTAATAATATTGCTATTCCAAATCCTAAAAATTTTCAATGGCATAAAGAGGAAGCCTGGAAAGCATTTTCTGATTTTCAAAAATGGAAGGATGGTACTAATGAATTTTCAAAATCAAAATCAATAGTTAGAAAGTGCTTAAATAAAAATGGTTTTAAATCTGATCCAAATTGGAATCCGAATATGAAAAATAATACTGAAATAGGTATTTTAGAAGATGAATTTAAAAAAATATTACCAGATGATTTTATTTGGCAAAAGGATGATTTATTTTCTAATAGAATCGATGAATTATTTTATGAGTTTGCAGTTAAACGTAACAACGAACAAGTTAAAATGTCAATGACATCCAATATATTTGACAATAGTAAATATATAAAAAATGCACCATGGACAATTTTGAATGAAGTATTTGAAATGTTAAAGTTCAATTATAGATTTAAAAAGGACTATGAATTTGAGATGCCTAACTTTAAAGAAAAGATAATGCTTTATCCTTTATTTAGTGATGGTAATTTAGATTTTAAATCTCCTAGAGAATTATCAGATTTGTCTGATGGAGAGAAATCAATCATTTCATTAATTTTTGCACTTTTAAATGAAACTAGAAGACCAATTGAAAGATTATTACTATTAGATGAGTTTGATAATACATTGAATCCATCACTTATCGAAGCATTATTCAAAATTATAGAAGATTATTTTATAAAAAAAGGTGTTGTTGTTATTATGACAACACATTCTCCTGTAACAATATCTATGTCACCAGAGTATACAACTTATTATGAAATGTTTAGACAAGATAATAGCTCTCCAAAAGTTATTCCTGTAGATAAATATCAATACAGTGAATTAATGGTTGCAAATAAAAATTACTATGAAAAAATACAAAATCAAACACAAAGAATAGAAGAATTAGAAGATATTATTGAAAGTAAAAATAATGATAAAATCTTATTCGTTGAAGATAAATACACACAAATTTATAAATTAGCATGGCTAAAGCTTAATGATTTTTACTCAAATAAAGAAAATGTAGAAAGTGATTTTGAAAGTTATTCACCTTTTAAAATATTTTCTAAATCAAATAAAGATAGCTTAAAAGGTTATTTAGCTAATCCATCTTTGGATGAATTAGAGGGTAAAAAAGTTGTAGGATTATTTGATTTTGATGATGCCTATAATTGTTTTAAAAAGCTGTTAGACAACAAAAATGAACAATCTAAATGGACTAAAAAGCAAGGAACAGAAAATACAGGTTTATATTCTAGTCGAGAAAAATATAGCAATGTCTATGCATTAATGTTACCTGTACCCGAACACAGAAAGAATATAGCTAACGAAGAAAATTCAGTTAATAGGTTAGAAATAGAGTTGTTATTTACAGATGAAGAAATTAAAAAAATGTATGGAGGGAATGAATATACGACAGAGAAAATAATTGATTCAATAAGTATTCCTAAAATATCTAATAAAAAAGATTTTTGGAGAAAAGCATCTAATCTACCTAAAGAGAAATTTAATGGGTTTAAACCTTTATTTAAAATAATTAATGATTTATTAGAAATAGATGAATCAAAAAAGTGATAAATAGATATAATGAATTTAAAATATGAATAAAAACTAGTAAAAATTTTAAGTTAGTGTTATAATATAAATGAAACAAAGGAGTGAAAAATGGATAATAAAAGTTTAATGGAATATTGGTTAAATAGTAGCGAAGAAGATTATAATGTGATGAAGTATTTATTTAATGGAAAGAAGAATAGCTATTGTCTCTTTTTTGGTCATTTAGTTATAGAAAAATTATTAAAAGGACTATATGCAAAAAACAATCC
>CANRBK010000014.1 GCA_947628845.1 uncultured Clostridia bacterium
ATAGAAGTATGGACAGATGGTAGCTTAAAAGCTCATGAAGCTTTAAGTTTAGCTGCAAAAGTAATGACAGGACATTTAGAATTATTTATAGATTTATCTGAAACAACTAAAAATACACAAGTTATGGTAGAAAAAGAGGAATCTAAGAAAGAAAAAGTCTTAGAAATGTCTATTGAAGAACTAGAATTATCAGTTAGATCATATAATTGTCTAAAAAGAGCAAATATATCAACAGTTGAAGATTTAATAAGCAAATCTGAAACAGAAATGATGAAAGTTAGAAACTTAGGTAAAAAGTCTTTCGATGAAGTAACTGCAAAATTACATTCATTAGGATTAGACTTTGCACAAGAAGAAGATTAATTAAGCACAATAAATTAAAAGGAAGGTGAAACAATTGGCTATAAATAGAAAATTAGGTAGAACTACAGATATAAGAATGGCAATATTAAAAAATTTGACAACAGATTTATTAGTATATGGAAAAGTTGAAACAACATTACCAAGAGCTAAAGAAGTAAAAGCTATAGTTGATAGTCTTATATCACTTGCAATAAAAGAAAAAGACAATTTTGAAGAAGTAGAAGTAAAAGTTGTTAAAGCAAAATTAGACTCAAAAGGTAATAAGGTAACAGAACTAGTAAAAAGTAAAAATGGTAAAGAATTCTTAAAAGTAGTAAAAGAAGAAACAACTGAAAAAAGACAAAAAGATATGCCATCAAGATTAAATGCAAGAAGAAAAATGATGAAAAAGTTAAATAAAGTAAAAGATGTTGATGGTAATAATATAGATGTACCAGCAAAATTATTTAATGAAATAGCACCTAAATATGCAGATAAAAATGTAGGAGGTTACACTCGTATAGTAAAAGTTGGACCAAGAAAAGGAGATTCAGCGGACGTTGCAATCTTACAATTAATATAGAAAATATCCCTTATAGGGATGTTTTTTTTTTGTAACAAAAATGTAATAAAAAATACATTGACAAATATAACTAATAGTGATATAAGTAGTTAAAATATTACAAAATATGAAAATTTTCTACAAAAGTTTAGGAGGAGTACAAATGTTAAAAAAAGTATTAATTAGTAGTTTATTTATAATATTTATATTTGTCACATTGTATATTAATATATCTTGTGCTACACCAGTAGTTGTAACAGAGCAAAATTTAAGTGATTCATTTAAAAATGTAATTGCAACTAAAGCAGGAGAATTGGGATATAATGTTTCTAATGTATCAATATCAAATAATACCATAACAATGATGGTAAATAATTCAACATATAATTTAAAGTATAATTTAAATAATAAACCAACATTTACATTAGAATTTCCTATAAAAAAAGGAATGTCTTATGATGATTTTTTAAATGAAACAGATAAATTAGTATTACCATTACTTGGATATGTAGCAGTGGCAGATATACAAGGAATAAATTTTGAAGATATAAAAAGTAATGTAATAGGTTTTTATTTACAAATGGAACTAAATTCATCATTTTCAGTTAATGGAAATCCTTCTTATGTGGTATTAGAAGATAATACAGAAAATGAGGGAAATAATTCTAAAACTATATATAAATCTGAATTTGGAGATAAAATAATAGAATATGTAAATGATGCATATAAAAATAAACAAACAATAGCAGACTCAAATAATACTTTTAGTTGGACTATTGAAAAAAGTGGTGAAACAGAAGAAAATTGCAAACTTATATCAACAATAAGTGTAAATACAGATGCAATTGCACAATTAAATGGAAATGCATCTAATGGAAATAATGCAGGAACAACTAATACACCTAATGGAGGAACTCAGACACAAGCATCAAATTCAAAACAAGCCAGTGCTAGTAATAATAAGAATGATAAAACAATGTCTTCAAGTACATTACCAAAAACAGGAGCAGATAATAAATATATTTTTATATTAGTTTCTGTGATTGCTATAACAATAGTATTAGGAATAAAAAATAATAATTATAAAGATGTAAAATAATCACATAAAAAATAAAAAAACATATAATAACCATAGGAGGCTCAAAATGTTAGAATTTGTACTAAACACAATATTTTGGACATTAGCCATCTATGGTTTATTTGAAATTGTAAAAAATATTATATACATATATACATATACTAATTTTAAATCAGATGGCACATATGTAATTATAGCTGTAAAAAATCAAGAACAAAAAATAGAAGGATTTTTGCGTTCTATAATATTTAAAATACTATATGGTAGAGAAGAATATTTAAAAAATATAATTGTTGCAGATTTACAATCAACAGATAATACAAAAGAAATTGCAAAAAAACTTTCTAAAGATTATGAAGTGTTAAAAGTAACAAGTTGGAAAGAATGTAAAGAAATTATAGATAATATAGACGAACAATAGGAGTTACCTATTGTTTTTTAATTATTATTATGATAAACTAAACAAAAAAATAAGGAGAAATAGGTTGGAAATTAAGGGTGAAGTAACAGACATAATATATCAAAATGAAGTGAATAGTTATACCATAGCAGTTTTTGAAACTGAAGAAGAAGAAACAACAATAGTAGGATATTTACCTTTTGTAAAAAGTGGAGATACATTAAAAGTTATTGGAAAGTTTGTAGAACATAAAGATTATGGAATACAATTTAAAGTAGATACATTTGAAAAAATGATGCCAGAAACATTAGGAGCATTAGAAAGATATTTAGCAAATGGAAACATAAAAGGAATAGGAGAAGCAACAGCAAAAAAAATAATCAAAAAATTTGGTGAAGATACAATAAATATATTTAAGTTTGAACCTGAAAAATTAGCCCAAATAAAAGGAATAACAGAGAAAAAAGCGAAAGAAATGGCAGATAGCTTTATAGAAAACTGGGAAGTATGGCAAATAGTTGGATTTTTAGAGAGATTTGGAATAGGAGCAGAAAATGCAAAAAAAGTATATGACTTATTAGGAATAAATGCAATAGAACAAATAGAATCAGATCCATATATATTGATAGATATAGCAAGAGGTGTAGACTTTAAACAAATTGACCAAATGGCACTAAATTTAGGAATCAATTATGATAATCAAAAAAGAGTTCAAAGTGGAATAAAATATGGATTAATAAAATCTACGTATAATGGACATACATGTGTTATAAAAGAAAATTTAATACAATTTGTAATAACTTTATTAGATGTAACGACAGAAATTGTTGAAGAAAATTTAATAAACTTAAAAGCAAAAGAACAAATAATAATAGAAAAAAGAGAAAATGTAGAATGGATATATCTTGAAAATTTTTATAAAGTAGAACAAGAAATAGCATTAAGAATATCAAGATTAGACAAAGCTCCTAACATGAAAGAAATAAAAAACATAAATGAAGAATTAAAAAGGGTAGAAAAAAGATCAGATATCCAATTATCCGAAAAACAGATAGAAGCAATTAAAGCAATAAATAAAAACAATGTAACAATAATAACTGGAGGACCAGGAACAGGGAAAACTACTATTATAAAGACAATAATTGAATTATATGAAGAAAAAAATAAAAAAATAGTTTTGGCAGCACCAACAGGAAGGGCAGCAAAGAAAATGACAGAAGCAACAGGAAGGGAAGCATCAACATTACATAGATTATTATGTATAGGAAAATTAGATGATGAAGGAATATATGTAAAAAATGGTGACTATAAAGGAGAACCAATTGATGCAGATTTAATAGTTGTAGATGAGCTATCTATGGTAGATATGTTTTTAATGAATTACTTGCTAAATTGTATATATCAAGGTACTAAGTTGATACTAGTAGGAGATGTAGATCAATTACCATCAGTAGGACCAGGAGTAGTATTAAAAGACTTAATAAATTCTAAAATGATAAATACAGTAAAATTAGATAAAATTTTCAGACAAGCTGCAAAAAGTAAAATTATATTAAATGCACATAGAGTAAATAATGGACTAGAATTTATACAAAAAGGAGATAAAAAATTAGAAGAAGACACAAAAGAAGATTTCTTCTTTATAAAACAAAACTACACAGAGAAAGTTTTACAAGAGGTAATAAGCCTATCAACAGGAAGATTAGAAAAATTTGGAAATTATGACTTCTTTAAGAATATACAAATACTAACACCAACCAAAAAAGGACCATTAGGGACAAAAGAATTAAATAAAGCACTTCAAGCTGTATTAAATCCTAATTTAGAAGGATTACCAGAAAAAACAAGTGGTGGAGTGGTATATAGAGTTGGTGATAGAATAATGCAAATAAAAAATAATTATGATATTACATGGGAAAGAGAAAATAATAGCAAAACAGAAATTGGAACAGGTGTATTTAATGGAGAAATAGGTACAATAATAGAAATAGACGAAAAAGATAAGGTGGTAAAGATACAATTTGATGATGAAAAAATTGCATGGTATGAATATTCAGATTTAGAGCAGATAGAACATAGCTATGCAATAACTATACACAAAGCTCAACGGAAGTGAGTTTGATGTAGTAATAATGTTAGCACCACAATCATCACCAATGCTATTAACAAGAAATTTATTATACACAGGAATAACAAGAGCAAAAAAATTATTAATAATTATAGGGAATGATAAAGTTATAAGCTATATGATACAAAATATTGATAGCAAAAAAAGAAATACAGGTTTAGAATTTAAGATGAGACAAATATATGATATTAAATGAAATGTAGAATAATGTCGAAATATTTTTATTGACAATATACATAAAACAGAGTATAATAAAAAAAGTTTAGGGGAATTAGTTTTTTACTAATTCCTCAATTTATTTTAAATCAAAGAAAGAGTGAATAAAATTTTAAAAATCAAAGAAAATATATTGAATCTAATTTATCCCCCAATATGTGGAATATGTGGAAAACTAAATCAAAATTCATTATGTAAAAAATGTGAAATAGAATTAAAAAAACAAGAAGAAATAAATATAATAAATCGAAATGGAGAAATAGAAAATAAATATTTTGATGAATTAATGTACATATTTAAATATGAAGGGCAGATAAGAAAATTAATATTAGATTACAAATTTAACAATAAATCATATATCTATTTAACATTTACAAATTTTTTGCTAAAAAATGAAAAAATATTTGAAAATATAAAAAAATATGATAAAATTATTCCAGTACCAATAAGCAAAAAAAGGAAAAAAGAAAGAGGATATAATCAAAGTTTACTAATAGCAAAAGAAATTGCAACAAAAACAAATTTAGAATTAGTGAATAATTGTTTATTAAAAACAAAAAATATAATAGAACAAAGTAAATTAAACAAAGAAGATAGAGAAAAAAACATACAAGGTGCATATATAATAAAAAATAAACAACTAATAGAAAATAAAAAAATCTTATTATTAGATGACATATACACAACTGGAAATACAGTAAACGAATGTAGTAAAACATTAAGACAAGCAAACCCAAAAAAAATAGGAATTCTAGTAATAGCAAAAGATTAAAATGTTCCATAAGTAAACATTCCTTTTGGAATATGGAACAAAATGGAGGTTAAAATGGAGGATTTAATAGAAAGTATATTAGATTATGTTAGATCAGATTATACAGATTATGCGGTAATGATAAATGGTGAATGGGGAATTGGAAAAACTCACTTTTGGAATAATAAAATAAGAAAAAAAATTGAATCAATGCAATTAAATGGCAAAAGATATACTACTATTTATATGTCTTTATATGGAATATCAAATTTAGAAGAAATTAGTAAAAAGATATTTATAGAAACAACTCAATTAATGGATAAAAATTTAAGAAAATTTATGGATTCAAATGGTCAAACAACAATACCTGAATATGCAAAAACAGGATTAGATATGGCTAACTTTTTTGGAGTTACACAAAATGAAGATAAATTAGATTATTCAGACTTCTTTTCAACAGATGATAAAGTTTTATGCTTTGATGATTTAGAGAGAGCAAATGTGGATGTTATAGATATCTTAGGATATATAAATAACTTTGTTGAACATGATCATATAAAGACTATTATAATATGTAATGAAAAAGAATTATCAACAAAATTAAAAAGCTCAAATTTAGAAATGAAAACTTTTATTGCAACTTATTTATTAGATAAACAAGGTGAACTAAATACTACTGATAAACCAATGGTTGAAAAAATTCAAAATAAAATAGAGCATGTATTTGATAAAGCAAATGACTATGAAAGAATTAAAGAAAAATTGATTGGTGAAACGTTTGAATATTCTCCAAAATTTGATTATATTATAAATGGCATATTAATGAGATTTGAAAACAATCCGGATTTATTAAGATTTTTAAGAGAGAATACAAGACTAATAATATTAACATTCGAAAGAAGCGGAACTAGAAATTTAAGAATTTTAAAACATGCATTAAATGATTTTCAAAAAATTTATGAAATGGTAGAGAAAAATTATCCGAATACAAATAATAGAGTAATGCAGACGATGCTAATATTTACAATAGCTATTTCGTTTGAAATAAAAGCAGGAAAAATAACAAAAGAGAAATTTATAAATATCAAAGACAACGAAGAATATAAATCATTATTAGTATCTTCAAGAATTTTGATGGATAATAGACAATTTTATATTAAGGAATTTGATAATAATTATTACTACAACTTCAAATCAGAATATAGATTTTTTAAATTTATAGAATATTATGTTAGAACAAGAATATTTGATATGAAAATATTTAAAGAAAATATGGAAACTATAAGAAATACAGTAGATACTGAAAACCTTCCAGGATATAAAAGACTTCTAACAGAAGAATATTGGAAAATATCTGATGATGAATTTGTAAAAGTAATAAAAGAAGTACTCGAAGAAATAAAACAAGGAAACATAGAGTTAATAGACATTGTAAAAATATATGCATATTTTAGCTATTTTTCAAGGAAAAAACTTATAGAATATGATATAAAAACATTAAAAAATGTATTTTTCAATGGAATGAATATATCATCTTTAAAATCAAAATATTGTCCAAATGTTCAAGAAGAACTTTCTAAAATTGCTATAGAGCAATTTGAAGAAGATATGGATGAAATAATAAAACATTTTAATATGTTAAATAATCAATTGTTAGATAAAATGTATAAAGAAAAGGCAGAAGATATATTTAAGTGTATTCCTATGAAAATGGAAGAATTCTATGAAAAATTTGATAGACAATGTATGGATATACCAATATTTAAATATTATGATGTATATCAATTATTTCAAAGAATATCTTGTGCAAGCAATGAAGACATTGTATTAATAAAAGAAAAATTATTAAATAGAGCAGAAAAATATCCAAAGCAAATAGAACCAGAAATTAAAAATATAAAACAATTAAAACAAGTTATAGATGACTATTTAAAAGGAAAAGATCAATCAATAAAAATTGTTATGCTTAATGAATTCTCAAATAGCTTAGGAATTATAATTGATAAATATAAAATAAATTTTTTACCTAAAAAAGAAGAAGGAAAAAAGGAGGCTCCTTTGATCTCTTAAGCATAATTTTAATGAATATTTAATGAAAGATTATATAATAATAAAAAATAAGGAATTATCAAAAATTAGATAATTCTTTATTTTTTTATATTAGCAAAAAAAAATAACAAAAATGTATAAAATTTTCCTATTTTGAGATAATAAAATTAGACTTGAAATTAAAGGAGGATAAAAATGAAGGCAACTGGAGTAGTAAGAAGAATAGATGACCTAGGACGAGTAGTAATTCCAAAGGAAATAAGAAAGACATTAAGAATTAAAGAAGGCGATCCATTAGAAATATTTACGGACAGAGAAGGTCAAGTAATATTAAAAAAATATTCTCCAATAGGAGAATTATCAGAATTTGCAACAGGGTATGCAGAAACTTTAGCAAAAACAACAGGTCATATAGCATGTATAACTGATAAAGACACAATTATAGCAGTTTCCGGAGGTTCTAAAAAAGAATTTTTAGAACAGGATGTAAGTACAGAATTAGAAAAACTTATGGAAGATAAAGAAGTTTACACAAGCAAAGAAAATAGTGATATGGCTATGCCAATTACTAAAAATGAAAAAAATGCTAAAAAAAATAATGCACAAATAGTATATCCTATAATATCAAACGGAGATACAATTGGTACAGTTATACTAATGTCTAAAGACGAAAACACAAAAATGAACGAAGTGGAAAAAAAGGTAGCGCAATCAGCAGCAACGTTTTTAGCAAGCCAAATGGAAATTTAAAAATAAAAAACAAGTTAAATTAACTTGTTTTTTTATTTGTTAAACCAACTATATAATCTATAGAAGTATGATAATATTTAGATAAAGTTATTAAATGTGTAATAGGAATAGTTCTATTTCCATTTTCATATTCAGAATAATATTGCTGAGAAATACCTAATAATTTAGCAATATCTTTTTGTAATTTATCATTATCCTCTCGTAAATCCTTAATTCTTTTAAATTTCACTATAACCTCCAGATTAAATAAGTTTACTTTATTTTAACAAAAAAATAAAAAAACGTAGTTCTATACATAAAAAAATATGTATTATTACATAAATATTACAATATGATTAAGTTTTTATTAAAAATTAAAAAAAATGATATATTATTTTTAAATTATGTTATACTTTTAGTTATACATAATAAATTATGTATAAAATTCAAAAAGGCTAATAAAAGGAGGAAATATGAAAAAACAAAATGCAATAACACTAATTTCGCTAGTAGTAACAATTATAGTTTTACTAATATTGGCATGAATATTACTAAGTATAATAACAAATAGTTATATAAATAATATATTTATATAGATGCAGTAAATGGAAATATAAAATGGATTTAAACTAAGAATAAAATAGAGAAAGGAAAGAATAATGAAATTAGAAAAAATAAATATTATATTATTAATAGTAACATTAGTCATAATAATAGCTATTTCTGCGTTTTTAAGAATAAAACCAGCAAGAGAAGCAATGATTTCATTATTCCAAAAAGAAGAAATAGAAAAAGGAATAGACTATGAAGTATATTCAAATGAAGATAATATATTAAAGCTTTTAATAATAGTTACAGATGAGGAAAATGGAATAGAGGAAGTAGAATACCCAGATGGAAATAAATTATATTGTAATGGAAAAAAGAAAGTAACAATTGACTATATAATTACAACAGATGATACATATACTTTTAAATATAAATCAACAACAGGAAAAATAGAGACAAAAAATATAAAAGTAGATGAAAATTTTAGAGAAAATATATTTGAATTTAAGAAACTACAAGAAATATCAACAGAAAAAGATTATAGCATAAACTATAACAACAAAATAATAGAGTCAAAATTTTATTATTCAATAGGAACAGAAAGTACAGATTGGAAAGAAGTAGAAGGAGAAGACATAATAAATATAGATGAATATGATGCATTTCATAAAGAAAGAATAAATGAAGATAGGACAATAACAATAAATTTAAAGAAAGAAGATAATTATGGAAATAAAGTAGAAATAAGTCATAAGTTAGAAGAATTTAAAGTACCAGAAGATTTATATAATAATGAAGAAGAAATATTAGAAGGAGAAAGCATAATAGCATGTATAAGAGACCATGATGAAATAAAATCAGGAAATTACACACTAAAAGTAAATGGAGAACAATATCCAGCAGAAATATATAATTATGATGAAGATGTAAATTACATAACAGATAAAAATTTAGGGACGACAGAAAATGATAAAAGAATGGTAATAATGAAATATAATGGAGATTTGACTATACAAGAAGGAAATATAATAACAGCACAAGCAAGAAAAAAGGGAATGTTTATATATGTAGAAGGAGAATTAACAAATAGTGGAGAAATAAGCATGACAGCAAGAGGAGCAAATGCAGTTGGTCAAAATGTATATTTATTAAAAGATGAAAATGGGGATTATGAATATGTACCAGCAGAAGGAGCCACAGGTGCAGCTGGAGTTTCAGTGAGTGGCAAAGGTACACAACTCGTTTTGAAAAATGGAAATAAAGGAAATAATGCAATAAAAAATAGAGAAACTGGAGGCGGAGGCTCTGGAAGGGCAGGAACTAATGGGTGTTTATATTGGGGAAATCCTAAATCAACAAGCGCATCATCAGGAGCAGGAGCAATGGGAACATCATATTCAGGTGGAACAGGAGGAGGATATGGATATAGATATTTATATAGTAGAAGTAATACTTGGCCACAAACTATGGGAAGTAATGGCTCAGCAGGGCAAGCAAATGGAGGAGCCGGAGGAGCAGGATATAGTGGAGGCACAGGAAATCCAGGAGGAACTCCAGGTGGAACATCAGGAACAGGCGGATTATTAATAATATATGCAGATTCCTTAGATAATAAAGGAGAAATAGATTCAAAAGGAACAAATTCAAATGGTTCAGGGGGAGCATCAGGCGGAGGAAGTGTAAATATATTTTATAGAGAACTTATAGCGCAAGGAAATATAAATGCGACAGGAGGAAATGGGGGCTCAGGAGGCTCTGGAGGAGACGGAAGTGTAACAAAGCAAGAAATAAAATGAAAAAAAATATAGTAAATAAGGAGAAAAAATATGGAAAACAAAAGAAAGATTGGAAATAGAGGAATAACATTAATATCATTAGTAGTAACAATTATAATTTTATTGATATTGGCAGGAGTAACAATATCACAATTAACAGAAAATGGATTATTTAATAAAACAAAGCAAGCAAAAGAAGAAGCAGAAAAGGCACAATTAAAAGAAGAAATAGAAATGGCGATAATGGGAATACAAATGGAAGAAATACAAAAAGGAAACAATGTAACACTAGATTCATTAGCAAGTGGACAATTAGTAGAAAATTTAGAAGGAATAACAGCTGAATTAGAAAACGATGAAATAATAGGAGAATATAAAGACTATAATTATAAAATAGATGAAAATTTAAATGTAACAATAGAAAATAAAGTACAAGGAATAAGTATAAGCTATAAAATAAGTCCAGAAGGATATACAAAAGAAGATATAACATTAACAATAACGGCAAAATCAACAAATGGAGAAATAGAAAGTATAAAAAGTTTAAATAATAATAACATAAAAGAAACCGAACAAGAAGGAGTATTTACAATAACAGCAAATGGAGAATATGAATTTGAGGTAACAGATAATACAGGTGATACCAAAAACAAAACAATAAATATACAAAAAATAGATAAATTAGGGCCAAAAGATATTACTATAGAAATTAGTGATATAGAAATTGATGGATTTACAATAAAAGCGAGTGCTGAAGATGCAGAAGCAAGTGAAACAAATGAAAAAAGTGTAAAAAGTGGAATAGGTAGATATGAATATTTTGTAAAAGAAAAGACACAAGCAGACACAGAATATACAACATATAATTCAACAGACAACAAATATATAGTAACAGGGCTAAAAGCTGGAACAGAATATATGGTATATGTGAAAGTGTATGACAAAGCAGAAAATGATAAAACATCAACTACTATAAGTGAAACAACATATACATTACCTATACCACCATCATCAAAAATAACATTTAATGAACAAAATGCAACTGAAAAAGCATTGGATTATCCTATATTAACACTAGGCGGAATGATGAATTGTAGTTTAGAACCTAATGTAGGGGAAAGTGTAACATTAGAGATAACATCTCCTAAAAAAGAAAATATAAAATATTATTATAGCCTAGATGGTGGAGAATCATGGACAGAGTATATAAGTAAAGTTGAAACACAATATCAAGGAGAAGATAAAATACAAGTAAAAAGTGTATATAAAGATAGAGTGGATTCTGTAATAATAAAAGTAAAGAAATATACAAAAAATTTAGAATTGCAATGTACAGCACAAGATTCATTAACAAAAGAAGCTTATGATGAAAATCCTTCAACTAATAGTAGTATACCTGGAACTAGTTATAGATTTATTAATGTTGATCCAACATGTTGGGAAAAATATATTTCAATGTATTATAGTACTTCTTATGATAGTTGGAGAGAATATGGAGCTATTTCTTTTTTAACGGAAAAGGATGATAAAGTTTTAAAAAATGGTTATATATGTGATCTTTCAGGACAAATGGGTATAAATTTACAAACTAAGAGTGTAAAAATACCACTACAGACTTTTTGGATACGGCTTTGTTGGTGGAACTGCACCAGTTAAGTTTTATATGTATGAGGCATGGTGCAGTGAACAGAGTTTAAATGGAAAAGCTTATACACAATAATAATTATAAGAATATAGATTATATACTAAACCTATAAAAATATGGATATATATAAAAATGCAGTAATAAAGCTGCATTTTTTATTTTGACAAAAATACAATTATGTAAAATAGTTATAAGTTAAATATAGTATTTTTATTGAGTTTTTAGATATTACAATAATATAATAATTATATAAAATTGAGGAGGAAAAAATGAAAAAGAAAAACAAAGGAATAACACTAGTAGCATTAGTAGTAACAATCATAGTTTTGTTGATATTGGCAGGAATATCACTAAGTATAATAACAAATAGTGGAGTATTTGAAAAAGCAAATAAAGCTAAGAAAGTAAATATGCTAGCAGTAGCAAGAGAAGAAGTTTCACTAGCAATAGACACACATATAACAGATAGTTATATAAATAATAAAAAAATAACACCTAAAATGATATCAGATGAAGTAAATAAAAGTAACAACAGAGAGACTCATGCAGAAAACGAAGAACAATTTCCAACTTATATAATATATCCAGAAACAGATACAAAAATAGGAGAAGAAATACAAGTAAAAATAGGAGAAAACTTAGAAATACTAGAAGTAAGATTAGAAAATGGGAAGCAAGTAGATTTAAAAAATAAATTTAATAAATACATTTATATAGATGCAGTAAATGGAAATGACGATGAAGGAAATGGTAGCTCAGAAAGTCCATATCAAACATTAGATAAAATAGCAGAAAGTGGAATTATAGAAAATGGGTATACTTATGGGATTATATTAAAAAGTGGAACATATACATTATCAACAAAAATATTTGAATTAAATTGTAACAAGTCAATCAATATATTTGGTAATAGAGAGAAAACAATATTAAATGTAACTTCATTATATCCAAATAGTAGTGGAGGAAGTACAAATTATAATATAAACCTATATAGATTAATATGGCATGGAACAAAAGCAGAAACAAATGGTATATTTTTAAAAACATCTGTATATTTTTATAATATTGTATTTGATATGGATTTTACAGAAGCTGCAACTTCTTATTTTCTTACTTATAATTCGACATATACATTTAAAAATTGCACGTTACCTACAAATGTTGCAAGTTTATTAAGATCTTATAGAGGATATGACAAAACACCATCTGGATATATATATTTAACAAATTGTTACGGAGGATTTCAAACTTCAATTTGGGGAATTAATTCTAACTGGAATTATCAAACAAACTATATAACATCAACACCACAAGTGGATAGTACAACATATAGAATAACAGAAGATTCAAGTATATGGAAAGATGTAGGAACAGGAGAAGATTTAGATGAAAGCCCAGCAGATTTAGGAGTGTATGGAGGAGAATATTCTTGGGAATATGAAACGGATTTAAACTAAGAATAAAATAAAGGAAGGAAAGGATAATGAAATTAAAAAAAATCAATATTATAATTTCAATTATAATATTAATTATAATAGTAACAATATGTATATTATTTGGGGTAAAACCAATTAGAAATATAATAATTTCTTTATTTCAAGAAGAACCAAAACAAAACATAAAATATGAAATATATTCAAATGAAAATAATATATTAAAAATTTTAGTTGTAGCAACAGATGAAGAAAATGGAATAAAACAAATACAATTACCAAATGGAGACATATTAAAATGTAATGGAAAGAATAGAGTAGCAATAGATTATGTTATTGAAACAGATGGAACATATGAATTTGAAGTAACTACAACAAATGAAAAAAAATTTACTCAAGATATAGAAGTAAATGATAAATTTAAAGAAGATGTATTTTCATATGAAATAATACAACAAATATCAACAGAAAAAGATTATAAAATAGACTATAAAAGTGAAATGATAGAATCAAAATATTATTATTCAATTGGAGCAGACAATACCACATGGGTACAAATTGATCAAGATGATATAATAAATATAGATGAATATGATGCATTTCATAAAAATAGAATAAATAGCGAAGATGGTTCAATAACACTAAATTTAAAAAAACAAGATAACTTTGGAAATAAGGTAGAAAAAAGCTATAAACTAAGTGAATTTCATGTAACAAATGAATTGTATCATGTAGAAGAACAAACATTAACAGGCGAAAGTTTAATACAATGCATAAAAGACCATGATATTAAATCAGGAAATTATAAATTACAAATAAATGGACAAGAATATCCAGCAGAGATATATAATTATGAAGATGAAAAAGTAAATTATATAACAGATAAAAATTTAGGGACGACAGAAAATGATAAAAAAATGGTAATAATGAAATATAATGGAGATTTGACTATACAAGAAGGAAATATAATAACAGCACAAGCAAGAAAAAAGGGAATGTTCATATATGTTAATGGAAAATTAACTAATAATGGAGAAATAACAATGACAGCAAGAGGGGCGAATGCCGAAGGACAAGATGTATATTTATGGAAAAACGAAGACAATGATGAAAAACCATATGAATTTGTTCCAAAAGTAGGTGCAACAGGCGGAAACAGTAAATCAGCAGGAACTACTAACCCACAAACTATACCAGGAGAGAAAGGAAATAATGGAAAAGATAGAGGAACAGGAGGTGGTGGTTCTGGAAATGTTAAGAGTGTTAATATTCATAATTTTAACTCAGGTAGGTTTACAGTATATTCAGGAAAAGGTGAAGCTGGAACTTCATATTCGGGAGGAACTGGTGGAGGAAGTGGATATCGGTAACTTATATAACAATAGTTGGAGTGGAGGTAGTTATAAAACTGAAATCAACGGAAAACCAGGAGCTATAAATGGTGGAGCAGGAGGAGACGGAGATAGTGGAGGCACAGGAAATCCAGGAGGAACTCCAAGAGGAACATCAGGAACAGGAGGATTATTAATAATATATTCAGATTCCTTAGATAATAAAGGAGAAATAGATTCAAAGGGAACCGATTCAAATGGTTCAGGAGGAGCATCAGGAGGAGGAAGTGTGAATATATTTTATAAAGAACTTATAGAACAAGGAAATATAAAAGCAACAGGAGGAAATGGGGGCTCATTAGGAGGCTCTGGAGGAGACGGAAGTGTAACAATGCAAGAAATAAAATGAAAAAAAATATAGTAAATAAGGAGAAAAAATGTGGAAAACAAAAGAAAGATTAGAAATAGAGGAATAACGTTAATAGCATTAGTAGTAACAATTATAATTTTGTTGATATTGGCAGGAATATCACTAAGTATAATAACAAATAGTGGAGTATTTGAAAAAGCAAATAAAGCTAAGAAAGTAAATATGCTAGCAGTAGCAAGAGAAGAAGTTTCACTAGCAATAGACACACATATAACAGATAGTTATATAAATAATAAAAAAATAACACCTAAAATGATATCAGATGAAGTAAATAAAAGTAACAACAGAGAGACTCATGCAGAAAACGAAGAACAATTTCCAACTTATATAATATATCCAGAAACAGATACAAAAATAGGAGAAGAAATACAAGTAAAAATAGGAGAAAACTTAGAGATACTAGAAGTAAGAACAACAAGTGGAATAACATATGACAATAATAAAGATAATCAAGGAGGATCTCATATTGGCGAGCAAGAAAAAATAGACTATGAAGTATATTCAAATGAAGATGATATATTAAAGCTTTTAATAATTGTTACAGATGAGGAAAATGGAATAGAGGAAGTAGAAGATCCAGATGGAAATAAATTACAGTATAGTGGAGAAAACGAAGTAACAATTGACTATATAATTACAACAGATGGTACATATACTTTTAAATATAAATCAACAACAGGAAAAATAGAGATAAAAAATATAAAAGTAGATGAAAATTTTAGAGAAAATATATTTGAATTTAAGAAATTACAAGAAATATCAACAGAAAAAGATTATAGTATAAACTATAATAACAAAATAATAGAGTCAAAATTTTATTATTCAATAGGAACAGAAAGTACAGATTGGAAAGAAGTAGAAGGAGAAGACATAATAAATATAGATGAATATGATGCATTTCATAAAGAAAGAATAAATGAAGATAGGACAATAACAATAAATTTAAAGAAAGAAGATAATTATGGAAATAAAGTAGAAATAAGTCATAAGTTAGAAGAATTTAAAGTACCAGAAGATTTATATAATAATGAAGAAGAAATATTAGAAGGAGAAAGCATAATAGCATGTATAAGAGACCATGATGAAATAAAATCAGGAAATTACACACTAAAAGTAAATGGAGAACAATATCCAGCAGAAATATATAATTATGATGAAGATGTAAATTACATAACAGATAAAAATTTAGGGACGACAGAAAATGATAACAGAATGTTAATAATGAAATATAAAGGAAATCTAAATATAGAAGCAAATAATATAATAACAGCACAGGCAAGAAAAAAGGGAATGTTTATATATGTAGAAGGAGAACTAACGAATAATGGAGAAATAAGTATGACAGCAAGAGGGGCGAATGCCGAAGGACAAGATGTATATTTATTAAAAGATGAAAATGGAGATTATGAATATGTACCAGCAGAAGGAGCCACAGGTGCTGAAAAAGTGTCAATAAAGAGTAGTGGCAATTATACAGAAGCTACTAAAGGAAAAGATGGAAGTACTGGCATAAATAGACAAGCAGGTGGAGGAGGTTCTGGAGTAGCAAAGGCTCATGGATATAAAAACACAGCTTATCTAAAAGAATATACTCAAAGTGCATCATCAGGAGCAGGAGCAATGGGAACTTCATATTCAGGTGGCACAGGAGGTGGAAGTGGATACAGATTGGTAACATACGATCATAGTAAAGGAAAAGTAGAAAGCGGTTCAAATGGAAGTATGGGAAATTTAAATGGAGGAGCTGGAGGAAACGGAGATAGAGGAGGTACAGGAAATCCAGGAGGAACTCCAGGTGGAACATCAGGAACAGGAGGATTATTAATAATATATTCAGATTCCTTAGATAATAAAGGAGAAATAAATTCAAAAGGAACCAATTCAAATGGTTTAGGTGGAGCATCAGGAGGAGGAAGTGTAAATATATTTTATAGAGAACTTATAGAACAAGGAAATATAAATGCAATAGGAGGAAATGGGGGCTCCTTTGGAGGCTCTGGAGGAGACGGAAGTGTAACAATGCAAGAAATTTAGAATTGCAATGTACGGCACAATATTCATTGTATTATAATACTTCTTATGATAGTTGGAGAGAATTATGTATGAAGCATGGTGCAGTGAACAGAGTTTAAATGGAAAAGCTTATATACAATAATAATTATAAGAATATAGATTATATACTAAATTTATAAAAATCTTGATGTATAAAAAATGCAGTAATAAAAGCTGCATTTTTTATTTTGGCAAAATACAATTATGTAAAATAGTTATAAATTAAATATAGCATTTTTATTGAGTTTTTAGATATTACAATAATATAATAATTATATAAAAATTAAGGAGGAAAAAATGAAAAAGAGAAACAAAGGAATAACACTAGTATCATTAGTAATAACAATCATAGTTTTATTGATATTGGCGGGAATATCACTAAGTATAATAACAAATAGTGGAGTATTTGAAAAAGCAAATAAAGCTAAGAAAGTAAATATGCTAGCAGTAGCAAGAGAAGAAGTTTCACTAGCAATAGACACACATATAACAGATAGTTATATAAATAATAAAAAAATAACACCTAAAATGATATCAGATGAAGTAAATAAAAGTAACAACAGAGAGACTCATGCAGAAAACGAAGAACAATTTCCAACTTATATAATATATCCAGAAACAGATACAAAAATAGGAGAAGAAATACAAGTAAAAATAGGAGAAAACTTAGAGATACTAGAAGTAAGAACAACAAGTGGAATAACATATGACAATAATAAGGATAATCAAGGAGGGTCTAATAGTAGTGAGCAAAAAGAAGTAGGAAATGTAAAAATAACTATAACAGACGTAAGGACAAGTAGATTTACAATAAATGTAGAACCAGAAGAACCAGAAAATATAGCAATGTATCAATACTATGTAGGAGGAGAAATGCTATATGAAGGAACAGAGAAACAATATGTTGTTAGAGGATTAGATAGCAACACAAATTATGAAGTGGAAGTAAAAGCTATTCCAAAAACAGCAATAAGCATAGGAAAAGTAAAGCAAAAAACATTAAATGTACCAGAAATAAAATTAGGAGACAAATATGATAAATATATATATATAGATGCAGTAAATGGAAATGATGATGAAGGAAATGGTAGCTCAGAAAGTCCATATCAAACATTAGATAAAATAGCAGATAGTGGAATTATAGAAAAAGAATATACATACGGAATTATATTAAAAGATGGAACATATACATTATCAACAAAGATATTTAGTTTACAATGCAATAAATCAATTAATATAATTGGAAATAAAAACCATACTACATTAAATGTAGGAGGAATGTTTAATAATAAGGTCGGAGGAAGTAAAGAGTATTCTGTGAATTTTAATAGGTTAATATGGAACTTTACAGAATCATCAACTCAAGGATTGCTTTGCTATAATTCAATAACATTTGAAAATGTAGTATTTATAAATAATAAAAATACTGATAATTGGGGATTCTTTTTTCCCGGTCACGCTGAATATTTTGAATATAGAAATTGTATTGCTATAGGCTCATATAATGCTGGACTTAGAGGCGGTGGGTGTGTTCATAAAGTTAAAAATTGTTATGGAAAATTTGTTCCTGGTTTTGGTAGTTGTGATTGGCAAGAACAAACAAATTATAAAACTACAACTCCACAAGTTGATAGTACAACATATAGAATAACAGAGGATTCAAGTATATGGGAAGATGTAGGAACAGGAACAGATTTAGATGGAAGTCCAGCGGATTTAGGAGTATACGGAGGAGAATATTCTTGGGAATATGGAACAGACTTAGATTAAGAACAGAATTAATAGGAGATAATAATGAAATTAAAAAGAAAAAATATTATAATATTGATAGTAACATTAGTCATAATAATAGCTATTTCTGCGTTTTTGGGAATAAAACCAGCAAGAGAAACAATGATTTCATTATTCCAAAAAGAAGAAATAAAAAAAGGAATAGACTATGAAGTATATTCAAATGAAGATGATATATTAAAAATTTTAATAATTGTTACAGATGAGGAAAATGGAATAGAGGAAATAGAATACCCAGATGGAAATAAATTATATTGTAATGGAAAAAAGAAAGTAACAATTGACTATATAATTACAACAGATGATACATATACTTTTAAATATAAATCAACAACAGGAAAAATAGAGACAAAAAATATAAAAGTAGATGAAAATTTTAGAGAAAATATATTTGAATTTAAGAAACTACAAGAAATATCAACAGAAAAAGATTATAGCATAAACTATAACAACAAAATAATAGAGTCAAAATTTTATTATTCAATAGGAACAGAAAGTACAGATTGGAAAGAAGTAGAAGGAGAAGACATAATAAATATAGATGAATATGATGCATTTCATAAAGAAAGAATAAATGAAGATAAGACAATAACAATAAATTTAAAGAAAGAAGATAATTATGGAAATAAAGTAGAAATAAGTTATAAGTTAGAAGAATTTAACGTACCAGAAAATTTGTACAATAAAGAAGAACAGATATTAGAAGGAGAAAGCATAATAGCATGTATAAGAGACCATGATGATATAAAATCAGGAAATTACACACTAGAAGTAAATGGAGAACAATATCCAGCAGAGATATATAATTATGAAGATGAAAAAGTAAATTATATAACAGATAAAAATTTAGGGACGACAGAAAATGATAACAGAATGTTAATAATGAAATATAAAGGAAATCTAAATATAGAGGCAAATAATATAATAACAGCACAGGCAAGAAAAAAAGGAATGTTTATATATGTAGAAGGAGAACTAACGAATAATGGAGAAATAAGTATGACAGCAAGAGGTGCAAAAGCACAAGGTCAAAATGTATATTTATTAAAATATAAAAGTGGTCAATATGAATATGTTCCAGCAGAAGGAGCCGCAGGTGCAGCTGGAGTTTCAGTGAGTGGCAATGGTACACAAGTCGTTTTGAAAAATGGAAATAAAGGAAATAATGCAATAAAAAATAGAGAAACTGGAGGCGGAGGCTCTGGAGGGGCAGGAACTCATGGGTGTTTATTTTGGGGAAATCCTCAATCAACAAGCGCATCATCAGGAGCAGGAGCAATGGGAACATCATATTCAGGTGGAACAGGAGGAGGATATGGATATAGATATTTATATAGTAGAAGTAATACTTGGCCACAAACTATGGGAAGTAATGGCTCAGCAGGGCAAGCAAATGGAGGAGCCGGAGGAGCAGGATATAGTGGAGGCACAGGAAATCCAGGAGGAACTCCAGGTGGAACATCAGGAACAGGAGGATTATTAATAATATATGCAGATTCCTTAAATAATAAAGGAGAAATAGATTCAAAAGGAACAGATTCAAATGGTTCAGGGGGAGCATCAGGAGGAGGAAGTGTAAATATATTTTATAAAGAACTTATAGAACAAGGAAATATAAATGCGACGGGAGGAAATGTGGGTTCAGTACCATCTGGAGGAAACGGAAGTGTAACAATACAATCTATAAATTTAAAAATTCCAAAAATAACATTAGAAAATATAAATGAAACAAAAATTAAAATAAATATACAAAATGAGAATTCCAATATGTCAGAAATGTTATATGATTATTATATTAACGATAGAAAATTTATAGAAAATACAGATTCTATTAGTGAAACAATAAATATTGGAAAAGGTACATATAAAGTATATGTTATATTAAAATATAATGATATAGAATTAAAATCAGAAAGCAAAGAAATAGAATTATTAGGAAAGCCACTTCAAGATATTTATAAGAAATTTAATAAATATATTTATATAGATGCAGTAAATGGAAATGATACAGAAGGAAATGGAAGTCCAGAAAAGCCTTATGCAACATTAGATAAAATAGCAGATAGTGGAATTATAGAAAAAGAATATACATACGGAATTATATTAAAAGATGGAACATATACATTATCAACAAAGATATTTAGTTTACAATGCAATAAATCAATTAATATAATTGGAAATAAAAACCATACTACATTAAATGTAGGAGGAATGTTTAATAATAAGGTCGGAGGAAGTAAAGAGTATTCTGTGAATTTTAATAGGTTAATATGGAACTTTACAGAATCATCAACTCAAGGATTGCTTTGCTATAATTCAATAACATTTGAAAATGTAGTATTTATAAATAATAAAAATACTGATAATTGGGGATTCTTTTTTCCCGGTCACGCTGAATATTTTGAATATAGAAATTGTATTGCTATAGGCTCATATAATGCTGGACTTAGAGGCGGTGGGTGTGTTCATAAAGTTAAAAATTGTTATGGAAAATTTGTTCCTGGTTTTGGTAGTTGTGATTGGCAAGAACAAACAAATTATAAAACTACAACTCCACAAGTTGATAGTGAGACATATATAATAACTGAAGATAAGAGCAAATGGAAAGATGTAGGAACAGGAGAGGATTTAGATGGAAGCCCAGCGGATTTAGGAGTATATGGAGGAGAATACTCTTGGGAATATGAAACAGATTTAAAATAAGAATAAAATGAAAGAAAATAGAATATATATGATAATCATTTATAACTTTAGTTAGAAAGTCAAATTGTAAAATATGCAATTTGACTTTTTTCCCATTTTATGGTAAAATACAAAATAGATTGCCAGAGGGCAAAAAATGAGATTTTAAAAAACCAAAAGTAAAAAGAAAAATGATTTAAATAAATAGAATTGAACGGATTAAAAATTAAATAAAAGAGAAATATTAATATGAAATATGAAAAACAAATAATTGAAATTAACAATTATTTGTTAAAAATGTTGCTATCAGAGATAAAAATGGTAGATAACAATTTATAAAGTGCTTTTTAAAATTAAAAGGTTTTTTTAAAATTGAGTAAATCCAAAAAAGGAGAAAATAATAATAAAAGAAAGAGAGGAAAATTAATGACACAAGAAAAATTAAACAATAGAGAAGAAAAAGAGGAAAGAAGAACAAGAAAAACTACAAAAGCTACAAAGCAAAAGAAAGAAACAAATGAAAAGGTTTCAATAAAAGCTAAAGAAAAAAGCAAAGTCAACAAGGAGGTAAAAAAAGAAGGAATTCAAGAAAAAAAGAGAGAAAAGAAAGTTCCCAAAAAAAATAATGAAATATTTAAAAAATCCAAATTAAAAATAATACCATTGGGAGGATTACATGAAGTTGGAAAAAACATTACAGTTTTTGAATATGAAGATGAGATAATTGTAATAGATTGTGGTCTATCATTCCCAGAAGATGATATGTTAGGAATAGACTTAGTTATACCAGATATAACATATTTACAAAGAAATGTAAATAAAATCAAAGGATTAATAATAACACATGGACATGAAGATCACATAGGAAGTGTTCCATATTTATTAAAACAAATAAATATACCAGTATATGCACCAAAACTTGCAATGGGATTGATAAGAAATAAATTAGAAGAACATAGAATATTAAGAAGCTCAACATTAGTAGAAGTTATGCAAGGTCAAACTATAAATTTTGGAAAAAACTTTAGAGTGGAATTTATAAGAAGCACACATAGTATACCAGACTCTGTAATGTTAGCAATAACAACACCAGTAGGAACAATATTGCACACTGGAGATTTTAAGATAGATTATACTCCAATAGATGGAAAAATAATGGATTTTGGAAGAATTGCAGAATTAGGCAACCAAGGAATATTAGCACTTATGTCAGATAGTACAAATGCAGAAAGAAAAGGATTTACTATGTCTGAAAGTTCAATCGGACCTGTATTTGATGATTTATTTGACGGATGTACTAAAAGAATAGTAGTTGCAACTTTTGCATCAAATGTGCACAGGGTACAACAAATAGTAAGTTCAGCAAAAAAATATAAAAGAAAAGTTGCAATATGTGGTAGAAGCATGATAAATATGATAATGACTGCAAAAGATTTAGGATATATAGATTGTCCAGATGATATATTTATTGATGTTGATACAATGTCAACTTATAATGATGAACAATTAGTAATTATAACAACAGGGAGCCAAGGAGAAACGATGTCTGCATTAACAAGAATGGCAGCTGGAGAACATAGAAAAGTAAAAATAACTCCAAATGACCTAGTTATAATATCAGCTAATCCAATACCAGGAAATGAAAAATCTGTATCAAAAGTAATAGATGATTTAATGCAAATAGGAGCAGAAGTTGTATATAGTGCTTTAGCAGATGTACATGTATCAGGACATGCTTGTCAAGAGGAACAAAAGTTAATTTTAGCATTAGCAAAACCAAAGTTTTTTATACCAGTTCATGGAGAATATAGACAATTAAGAGCACATGGTGAAACGGCTCAAATGATGGGAATACCAGCTAAAAATATTATTTTAATGGAAAATGGAAAAGTATTAGAAATAAACGAGGAAGATGCTAAATTTAATGGAATGGTTACAAATGGAAAAGTTCTAGTAGATGGTTTGGGCGTAGGAGATGTAGGAAATATAGTTTTAAGAGATAGACAACATTTATCACAAGATGGTTTAATCATAATAGTTTTAACTATGGATTCTTCAACAGGAGAAGTAGTAGCAGGACCAGATGTTATTTCAAGAGGATTTGTCTATGTTAGGGAATCAGAAAATTTGATGGATGATGTAAAAAGTGTGGTAAGAAATGAAATTAAAAAATGCGAAGAAAAAGGAGTTAGAGATTGGTCTACAATAAAATCCACAGTTAGAGAAAATTTAAGAGATTATATTTCTGCAAAAACTAAAAGAAATCCGATGATTATTCCTATTATTATGGAGGTTTAATAAAATACACAAATACCAAGGCTTTTAACACCTTGGTATTATTGTTTGTTACCTTTTTGTTACCCACTTAATAAGTTTAAAAAGATAATTTATTGGTTAACAGATAAAATATATAAATTATTTGTTTTTCTATAAGACACTAATTTGATTGCTTCTAGTTTTTCTTCAATAGATATATGAGTGTAAATATCTTGACCTACATTTTCATTGCTATGACCTATTATAGAATTTATAATTACTTGTTTAACATTTTGTTTTTCTAATTCTGTTCTTAAAGTATGTCTACATTCATGAGCTGTATGATTATTTAAAAAAGGATGTTTATTTATAAAATTAAATTTATAATGGTATAAGTAATAATCATAATTTGTTCTTTTACCATTAGGCATTATAAAAAGAAATTCATTTTTGGGGTTATAATATTTTAAAAATATTGATTTTATTGTTGGGTGAATAGGTATTTGTCTATTTGTACCAGCATGTGTTTTTAAACCACCTATAAAATAATTTTTATCTAAATATATATTTTTTGTATAAATAAATAATATTTCTTCTGCTCTGCATCCAGTATATAAAGATATTAGTAATAAATCTCTTATAAAATCTTCTTTATAGTTTTCAGGTTTAATATTCCATAAGTATTCAATTTGATCATAAGTATATATAGTTTTTGGCTTTTCAGATATTTTATCAGTATTTGTAAGTGTAATATGTTGAGCATAACTTTTTTCAATAATATCTTCCTGTAATGCATATTCATCTAATTTTATATATAAATTTTTCATTATTCTTAAGGTGTCATATTTTTTTCCACAATTATTTAAAAGCGTTTGGAAATCAGATGTTTTTAAATCTTTATATACTTTATCATATAAAGCACTTGAGTTATGATAAGCAGTAATCATTCCTCTAGAATAATGATATGCGAATTTTCCATTTGGTTTTACATGCTTTTCTTTTTCAAGTTTTATTTCAGCATCTGTAGGAAGTTTCATTTCCTTAAATTCTTCAAATAATCGTTTAAAAGTATAAGTATCTTTTTTTACTTTTTCCTCTACTATTTTTTGTGGATTTTTTACAGGAACAATAGGATAAGGCCTTTTTGGAAAAGTAACTATTCTATTATATTTTTCTTCTTTAATATACAAAGAATAAGGATCTTTATGATAATTTTCTAAACAAACTAATGCTTCTAATTGAGTTGGAAAAGTGTCGATAAAATGTCTAATAGCAACTCCATTTTTATCTTTTCCTATTGTTATTCTAGCACCCCAAGGCTTTTCCCTATTATCACCTAAATATATTGCAGAACCTTTTCCATTAGCTCTTTTTTTTAAATTGTTCATAAAAAATACCTCCATCTTTTTAATTTATTTTTTATAAACTATTGAAAATGAAAGTAATTTTTTATATAATAATACTAATCACTTTCAATAGTGGTTTCGAGGAAATAAATGTATCGGGTTGTGGTAAATTTGATTACATCTATTTCCTTATTTTTATACTAAAAATCCATATTTTTTAGTATAAAAGTCTATACAATTAATCATATATTTTACATCTACGTTAAAGTAGTCAGCTAAATCATATAAGTTAAATCCTTGTATGATTTTTTCTTTTAATTTTTGAAATGGAACTAAGATACTATATGACCATTTCATTGCTCTATATTCGCATTTATCCCTTAATATTTTATCAGAATCCAAATAATACAAAGCATTACAATAGTAATGACCGAAGTTCTTCAGCTAAAATTTCTTTTTCTTCTATACTATCATAAATTTTCCTAGTATCTAAACCAATATAATAATTACTATGTATTTCAAATATTCTAGCTTTAGTATTTGTCCAATTATAATTTAAAATGTCTATTTTTTCTTTTTCAGCTATTTTATACATATCTAAAGTGTTCATAATATCAGACCTCTATTTATTTTCATTTTTCTTTTTATTTTTTATAAATTCGACAAATCTATTTAATTCTTTAATGTCATTTTCATCTAATCCTTCTATATTAATTCCTTGATATGAAGCATATCGAAAATTATTATTAGTATCAAAAAAATAGTTTCCATCTTTTTCAAATATTTCACACATAAGTTGAACTGTATCAACATCAGGACTATTTAATCCTGATTCCCAATTAGCAATAGCTGTATTAGAAGTTTTTCTTCCTCTTTTTGTTAATTCATCTGCTAGTTGCTTTTGTGTTATTTTTTTCTCAGTTCTAGCTTCTCTAATTCTTTTATACAAAAACATAATTTCACCTCACTTGTTGAAACAATTATATTTTAACATATATTTTAAGATATGTAAATAAAAAATTTCAGAAAAACTGAAAAAATTTTTAAAAAAGGTATTGACATTTCAGAAATAATGAAATAATATATAAACAACTTCAGAAAAACTGAAATGAAAGAAGGTGAAAAAATGTCAGTAGGAAAGAAAATCAGATTGTATTTAATAGAAAAAGGAATTAGTCAAACTTGGGTATCTGAGCAATCAAAAATTGCTTTGCCAAAATTAAATGCTTCTTTAAATGACAAAAGAAAATTAAATGTTGAAGAATTTTCTTCTATAATAAACATTCTTAAAGAAGATGCTAACAAATTTTTAGACAAATAACCACAACCCGATATGTAAAGAAAGAAGGTGAGTATATGGAAGAAATAGAAGAAGTTGAAAGAATGACACCAGCAGAAGTTGCAACAAAATTACATATGACAGCAGAAAATGTAAGAGCAGGATTAAGACAAGATAAATTTCCTTTTCGGAGTTGCATTTCAAGGAAAAACAGGACAATGGAATTACTTAATTATAAAAACTAAATTTTATGATTGGTTAAAAATTAAAGAAAGAAGGTGAACAAATGAAAAAGAAACTAGACAAAAACAAAATTTATACATTTATAGGACAAGCAGTAGTAT
>CANRBK010000015.1 GCA_947628845.1 uncultured Clostridia bacterium
ATAAATAATAATATCCATATTTTACCAATTATACTTATATTTATTAAATTATTTTTGCAAAAAACCGAAACTTAAAAAAATAATTTAATTATAATTATTCTAAAGTTTTGCAGGTGATTGCTTGTCTTTTTTGTTGGTAACTTTTGCTATACTTCATGTGAAGCATTACTATCAATACTTAAACCTAAAAGTTCTGTATTCATTTGTTGAAAGTATTGATTTGCTCTTGCAAAAGCAATCATCTCGGTTGTACATACTGGGGTAAAATCACCTGGATGACTAAAGAATACTAACCATTTGTCTTTGTAATCATTTAAAGATTTAGGTCCACAAGTCGTAATAGCTTCAAATTCAGGTGCTTTTTGCCCAATCTTAACATTTCCGTTCATCATTAATTCATAATCCATATTATATAAACCTCCAAAATAAATTTGATATATAATATGAATCAAATTAAATAATGTGATTTTATTAGTTTTATTGTCTTACATTATTTTTTAACATAAAATAAAAAACGAATTTAAGAATTTCTAAGCGGTGGCAACCGCAAAGAAATTCTATAAATTCCCATATTTATCTTGTACGGAAAGTCCTCCTACTAGGAGAACTTTCCTACAATATAAAAAAGCTCCTATGAGCTTTTATTTAATCATTAAAAATATTTTCTTTTTAAAATTATTACTAATATAACTAATGAAGCACTAATTAATATATCAACTGGTAATGTATTTCCAATTCCTGTTTCAGGTGTTTCATCTTTTATTTGAGGTTCAACTGGTTGAACAAGTGGATCTCCTGTAATTTCTATATTGGCAATTTCATTGCTTGTATATAATATACTATTGCTTTGATCTGTTATAACTAATGTGTTTCCATTAGTAAAAACTTTATTTGAAGTATTTTCAGAATTTATTACATTAAGACCAGCTGAAGGATCATACATATCAACATAAATTACTCCTGAGTTTTCAGTAGATGATAATGTACCACTCATTATCAATGTAGGAGTATTTTTTCCAGTAGTTGAACTATCTTTGCCAATTTCTATACCATTATTATATCCTTGACCTCCATTTTTCTTTAAAATTAAATTTTTAATTTCTACAGTTCCACCATTAATAAAAACGCCACCATAATTACAATCAAAAATTGTTACACTATCTAATGATACATATCCACCATTATAAGCTTGTACTCCGTATGTTGAGGCTTTAGTTAAAGTAATATTTACTAAATTTAATTTAGCTCCTGAACCAGATGTAATTAAACTCCCATTCCCTTCATTTGAATACCATTCTTCTGGAATTCTTGATATAGTAAAATTGTTACCATTAATAGTTATGTTTTTATTATTTATACCTATATAAGAAGTTAAATTTATATTAGATTTTAATGAAATTATTTCACCATCTTCTGCATTTTCAATAGCTTGGCGCAAAGTTTCCTCATCATATACCTCGGTAGTTTTAGCATTAGAAATATTTGGGATTAAAACAAATGCCAGTATAAAAACTAATAAAACTGAAACAATATTTTTTTTCATTTTTGTTTTTCCTTTCAATCAAATAATTAAAAAACACTATTTTTATAATACTAAAGTATTTTATTTTATTATTGCAGTTTTATAATTTTTTTATACAATCATTTTTTTAATGTTCTATTTTAAATTTCTAATATTTCATCTTTACTTTCTTTATGATTAGGATTACTTAATAAAGTATCTTGTAATGATTTTTTTAATTTATCGCAACATGGTTTAAATGATACAAATGTAATACTTCCTCCAATTACTCCTCCAACTATTGGTATTGCTTTTTTAAAAAATCCTGCAAAAACTTCCTTTGTCATTTTTATACCAAACCATTTAGAAATATTTTTTACAATTGGATAAATTGTTCCTTTTGTAAGAGCAGCTCTTATCAATTTTTTTTGAACTCCAGTAGCAAGCGCTTTTGCCATTACTTTTATTGCATTGCTTGCACCTGCAACACCATACATAACACCTAAACATATAATTAAAATATTTAATGTTTCTGTATCAAATGTTTGTCCCTTTTCATTTACATCTATTTCTGGAAAGCCATATAAATACATCATTTTTTGTGCAGCTCTTAACATATATCCATAATATTGAACAATATCAGCTGGAATTGTTGCTACCATAGCAGCACCACCAGGTGTTCCAAGTGCTGTAGAAATTCCAGTAACACAATTTCTTTCAAATATAATTACATTATCTGCTATTTTATTTATTTCTTCAAGTGGTATTCCTGCTTTACTTGGTGTGGTCGATATTGCTTTTTCTATTGTTTCTTTAGAATATTTTTTTGAAAATTCTTTTGTAAGAAATTCTTTTCTATCAATACCAATTCCTGGTGTTTTTAAACCTAGAATTATTACATCTTCTATATCAATATTTCCATCTCCATTGGCATCTATTGTAGAAACTATCTTCTCTTTTGATTTTGTTACCATATTTGTTGTCTTTTTTGATATTCCTTCTATATTTTTTCCTACTTTTTCTTTATCAAGTTTCATATTTTTTATTTCTCCCTTTTATTCTTTTACTACATTAAAGGTGCAACTAGTCTTAACAATGCTTGAAATATAGATTTTATAAAATGTGGATATGCTTCTTTTTTTGATACTTCTGAGCTTTTTTCTATAGTTTCCATTACATCTTTTTTTATGTCTTTGATTACATCAACTTCTTCAAAATAACATCCACATTCAAAATGCAAATATAAACTTCTATAATCCATGTTTATTGTACCAACAGTTGCTACTTTATCATCTGATATAAATACTTTACTATGTATGAATCCAGGCGTATATTTATAAATTTTTACTCCACCTTTTACTAAAGTCTCTACATAAGATTCTGATAATGTATATACTATTTTTTTATCTGGTATGCCAGGAATTACAATTCTAACATCTACTCCTCTTTTTACTGCTAAATTTAATGCATTTATCATATCTGTATCTATAATTAAATATGGTGTAAAAATGTAAACATAGTGATTTGATTGATTTATAATATTTAAGTATACATCTTCTCCTGTAATTTCTTCGTCTAAAGGTGTCTCACCATATGGTATTACATAACCATTTGTTTCAGGTTTGTTAGTAAAGTCATGCTTAAATCTGTAAAAATCTTCGTCTTCTTTTCTGAATGCATTCCACATAGTTAAAAACATTACGGAATAATTCCATACTGCATCTCCTGAAATTCGTATTGCATTATCCTTCCAGTGTCCATATTTAATGTCAACATTTATATATTCATCTGCTATATTGATGCCACCTGAGAATGCAACTTTTCCATCTATAACTAATATTTTTCTATGGTCTCTATTATTCATTATAACACCTGCAATAGGATTTAATTTGTTAAATACAATACATTTTATTCCTTTCGCTTCTAATTCTTTTGGGTATGATTTGCTTAATGTAGAAATACATCCCATATCATCATACATTACTCTTACATCTACACCTTGTTTTACTTTTTCTTCTAATATTTCTAAAATCGAATCCCACATTTTTCCATGTGCTACAATAAAATATTCAAAAAAGATAAATTTCTCTGCTTTTTTTAATTCTTCTAGCATATCTTTAAATGCTATTTCTCCTAATGGATAATAAGTAACATCATTATTTTTAGTTGCTGGATATCCTGAAAAGTCACTTAAATATCTAATTTTACTATTTTCTTTAAATTCTTCTCTTATCTTTTTATCTTGTACTAAATATTTTTTATTATCTTTTTCACTTTGTTGTAATTTTTTTAAAGTTTTACTATGTTTTTTATTTCTATTAAGTATTATATATAGTAAAGTTCCTAGTATAGGAAATACAATTAAACTCAAAATTATTGGCAATGTATAAGAATAATCTTTACTATTTCTTATTAAATTTAATGTAAGTAGTAGTCCTAATATTTCAAAAAATAGATGTATGATAACTACACGATCTATAAAAAATAAATACATAGATAATGATAACGAAATTTGTAAAATCAATCCTAAAGCCACAATAATTCCTCTTTTTATAGCCATTTTCATAATTTATTGCTCCTTATACTTTATGTTTTTTTGTTCCATAATTTTTTTCAAAAATAATGTAATTGCAATACATATAGGAAAAAATGGTGTGAATGGTCCTACCCAAAAAGTAAATGTTATTGATGCCATTGCTAAGCACCAGTTCCATTTAAACATATAATATAGCAAATATCCTCCCCATACTGGCATATATACTACAGCGACTACACATAGAAAAACAACTAATGTTTTCCAATCTGTGCATTCTTCTTTTAACCATTTTCCTAAATTGTGTGTTTTTTTATTTTTTTCCATTTATTTTTCCTTCTTATTTTATCGTTTATTTTTAATTATAAAATTATTTAACATCTGACTTCCATAAGCCATGTTTATTACAATATGAATATAAGGTTGAATTTTGTTTATAAGGAAATTTAACTTCTGCAACCTGCTCTGGATATAATTTTACCATGTACTCGCTATTATCATCTACCATACATATCCATTCAATATAATGTTCCTTTTCCATAACATGATTTACTTTAACTAAAATTTCATCTCCGATTTTTTCGTATGTTGGAATGTGTTTTTCAAATGCTGCATCTACTGAATTTGGTACTAGTTCTTCCATTGGTTCTCCACAACATTTTATTTGGCATCCTTCATTATTGCAATCTTTTAATATTTTTATTATTGCACCACAAGATTTACATTTTTTTATTACTAATTGATTTTTCATATTTTTACCTCCTAATTTTTTATTGAGCTTATTATATAATAAAAACAAGAAATTATCAAATAATTTCTTGCTTTTATAAAATATTAGTTAATTGCTGTTCCGTTAACATATAGTTTATATCCATTTATTTTTCATTGTTTACTAACTCATAAACATAATCTGCTGCATCACATACCTTTTGTGAGTGAGTTACTATTATAATACATTTATTTTCATCTTTAGCAAGGTGTTCAAAAATTTTAAGAATTTCTGCTTCTGTTTCCTTATCTAAGTTTCCTGTTGGTTCGTCAGCAATTATAATTTTAGGATTATATGATAAGCTCCTTGCAATGGCAATTCTTTGTTGCTCCCCACCTGACAATTTTAATATTTTTCTATTAGCATGTTCTTCTGATAGTCCTACACTTTTCATTAGTTCCAATACTTTTTGCTTTTTATTTTTTATTTTTACATTGCTAACATCCATTGATAATATAATATTTTCTATAGCTGTAAAGCTAGGTAATAAATTATAACTTTGAAAAACAATTCCTATATCAGTGTTTCTATATTTATCTAAATTCATCTTTTTCAAATCTTGATTATCATACAATATTTTTCCTTCTGTACATTTTTCTAATCCTGTAATAAGTGATAATAAAGTTGTTTTTCCACTTCCACTTTTTCCTTTTATTGCATACATTTTTCCTTGCTCAAATTCATAATTTATATTTTTGAATACATATTTATCTTTTGGTGCATCTTTGTATCTATATCCTATATTTTCTAATTTTAATATTTCCATAACTTTATGACCTCTCTTTCAATATAGTAAGTGGTGAAAATCTTTGAATGCTAATCATAGAAGCTAGACTGCTAACTATTGTTAATAATATTCCTATTCCTAATAATTGTACAATTACATGAATATCTACAACAGCTTCCATACTATCAATTTGTTGGACTTTAGAAATTCCTCTTGTTTCCATTGGTCCTCCCATTTTTTCGCCACCTCTACCAAAGTTGTTTGAAATTTCTTTATCTGCAGTTTCACTTGCTTCTATTTCATTTTTAAGTAATTGATTTCCTATAGGTTTAGATAAAAATGCTCCTCCAATACAACCTATACATAGCATTATAATGCTGACTATTAGTAATTCTAAAACAAATTGCATAGTTAATTTAAATTTGCTTACTCCAATTGTTCTAAATACACCTATTTCGTATTTTCTTTCTCTTATATTTATCATATTTATTACAAACAATACTATTGAAGCAATTATTAAAGTAATAATTAAAAATGTTGTTGCAAATGTTTTTACATTTTCTATTGATTGAGTTGCATTTTCTAATTCATCTAAATTAGTATTTAAAGTATAATATTCATTTAGTCCTTTTTCTTTTAATTCTTCAGTAAAAGCTTCGATTACATCTTCACTTTGTAATATAAAAGATGGTGTTATATTTGTTACAAGTGTATTATCATCTTCAATTATTGTTTCTATAACATTACTTCCTGTAATTATTTTGTTCACAGATTGCGAATACATATTAACTGAATCATCTGGGTTTGAATCATCTTTATAAATACCTTTTACTATAAAATCATAAGTTTTTTCTGTATTAGGATTTTTTAGAGTTATTGTATCTCCTACTGATATTTCATTTAGAGTTGCAAGTTCTGAATTTATAACGCATTCAAAATTATTAAAATCTGTTATCATTTCTCCTTCAGTTACTTTATATGCACCACTAACAAAATCAGTCATTGCATCATAAGAGGAGTATCCATTTAATTCAAAATCTCCTGTTAAGTTTCTATCATTTTGGAATAATTCTTTATCTCTTTCTTTATTTTCTCCTTTATTTTCTCCTTTATTTTCTCCTTCGTTTTCTATTTGATTTTCAAAAGAATCTGTAGCTTTAGTTAAAGTGTCACTATTTAAAGATGTTGAGAAAATATAATAATAGCTTTTCAAATATTCACTTTCTCCATAATTTTTAATATTTTCTAAAGTTAGTTGTTCTATTTGGTTAAATGCTTCTATATTACTTTTTTTAGCATCTTCTCCTTTTTGAAATTTTCCAGACAATTGTTGTCTATTAAATGATATTGTTCCTATAATATCATTAGATTCTTGATAATCTTTAACTAATTTATTAGCTGTATTTCTTATAGCTAAAGTTATAGTGCTACTTGCTGCAATAACTAAAATTATAATTCCTATTAAAATATTCCTTCCTTTATTTCTAGTTATTGAAATTAAACTATTTTTTAAAATATACATGTTTTTCCTCCTATCTTTTTTTATTATCTTACCTTGAATTTGTGTTTTTTTTGTGTTCTTCTCGTTATCTTTTAAAAAATTTTTAAGAGCAAGTATTTACATACTCGCTCTTGTCTTCTATTTACTAATTATATCTTTTATTATTTCACCTGCTATAATTAATCCTGCTACTGATGGAACAAATGATATACTTCCTGGTACTTGATTTTTAATAATTTCATAAGTCTTAATTGGATCTTCTTTAGAATAAACTACTTTAAGTTGTTTAATTCCTCTATTTTTTAATTCCTTTCTCATAACTTTAGCTAAAGGACAGACACTGGTTTTATAAATATCTGTTACTTCAAATTTAGTTGGATCCAATTTATTTCCTGTTCCCATAGATGATATAATTGGGATATTTAATTTATTTGCTCTTACAACTAATTCTATTTTTGCAGTTACTGTATCTACGGCATCTACTATATAATCAATTGTATTGTCTAAAATTCCTTTGCTATTTGGCATAAAAAATTCTTGATATATTTCTATATTTGCTGTTGGATTGATATCTAGTATTCTTTCTTTTGCGACTTCTACTTTATTTTTTCCTATTGTTGTATGTGTAGCAATTATCTGTCTGTTTAAATTAGTTATAGATATTTGGTCATTATCTACTAATATAAAATTTGATATTCCCGCTCTTGCTAAGCCTTCTACTACAAAAGAGCCTACTCCTCCAATTCCAAATACTGCAACTTTTGCTTTTTGTAATTTTTCTATTCCTTCTTTTCCTATCAATAATTCTGTTCTTGAAAACTGATCTAACATTGGTTATTCCACCTTTTTATATTCAAAATTTAATTTTTCTTAGTCTCAAAGTATTTAATATAACCGTAATACTGCTAAAGACCATAGCTGCACTTGCTATCATTGGGTTAATTGAAATTCCGATAGGTTTTAGAAAACCAATAGCTATTGGAATCATCAAAATATTGTAGAAAAACGCCCAAAATAAATTTTGTTTTATGTTTCTAATTGTTTTTTTGCTAATTTGAATTAAATTTATAATACTTTCTAAATCATTTTTAGTTAATATTACATCTGATGAATCCATCGCAATATCAGTTCCACTATTTACGCTTACACCTATATCGCTACTAGCTAATGCAGGACTATCGTTTATTCCATCTCCACACATCATTACATATCTATTTTCTTGTTTTAAGTCTTTTATTGTTTTTGCTTTTTCTGATGGTATAACATTTGCAATTACCTTTGTTATTCCTATATTTTTTGCAATTTTTTCAGCAGTTTCGTTGTTATCTCCTGTTAGCATAATTGTTTGTATTTTGTTTTTGTTTAATGTACTAATTACTTCTTTTGTGTTTTCTCTAACAATATCATTTACTCCAATAAGTGCTATTATTTGTTTATCTTTTACAGCATATATAATACTATTTCCATTGTCAGCTAGTTTTCTTTCATCTTCTAAATGCGTATTTTCTATTTCATATTTTTCTAATATTTTTGAATTGCCTAAAATAATTTCTTCGTTTTCAATATTTCCTACAATTCCATAACCTGCAATGTTTTCAAATTTTTCAACTTTTAGCACTTGTAATTTATTTTGTTTTATATAGTCTGTAAATGCTTTTCCTATAGGATGCGTAGATTTATTTTCTATACTACCAACTAATTGCAATAATTGTTTGTCATTCATATTACTATAATTGAATATTTCAGCTATTTTTAATTTTCCATAAGTTAATGTTCCTGTTTTGTCAAATACAATTGTATCTACTTTTTGTGCATTTTCTAATATTTCGCTTTTCTTTACCAATATTCCATTACTTGCACATAAGCCTTCGCTTACAACAATTGCAAGTGGTGTTGCTAATCCTAAACTACAAGGGCAGGCTACTACTAATATAGTAACAAATGATGTTATTGCAGTTTCAAAGCTTTGCCCAATTATTAAATAAACTAAAAACGTAATTATTGCAATAGCTATTACACTTGGTACAAAATATCCTGATACTTTATCTGCTATTTTGCTAATTGGTGCTTTTGTATTGCTTGCTTCTACAACTAATCTAACAATTTCAGATATTGTTGATTCTTTTCCGATTTTTTCAGCCTTATATTCAATATACCCATCATAATTCATACTTCCTGCAATTACTTTATTCCCAATTTCTTTTGATACAGGTTTACTCTCTCCTGTAATAAATGATTCGTCTAGATGTGCTTTTCCTGTTACTATTTCTCCATCTACTGCTATTTTTTCTCCTGCTCTGCTTACTACTATATCTCCTTTATGAATTTCATCTAGTGTAACTATTTTTTCTATTCCATCTTTTTTTACAACTGCAGTATTTGGTGTAATTTCTACTAATTTTTGTATTGCTTCTTTTGTTTTATCTTTGCTAATTCCATCAATATATCTACCAAGTTTTATAAAATATATTACTATTGCTGCAGACTCAAAATATAAATTCATAACTTGGGCGTGATTTCCTTTAAATACAATATACATATTATAAAGACTATATAATAGGCTTGTTATTGCACCTATTCCTACTAATGTATCCATATTAGGAGTTCTATGAATTAAATTTTTATATCCGTTTTTTAAAATATCAAATCCATAAATCATAAAGCATATTGTTAATAAAAGTAAACTAATCATATAGTTTGTAGTATTAGTATGTGGGTCAAGAAAAGGGATTGTTGGCAAATGTATCATATGTCCCATAGAAATATACATTAACACTATTGCTAATATTGTAAAAAGTATAAATTTGATTTTTTCCCTTTTACTTTTTTTTTCTATTTTTATTTCTTTAAATTCCCCTAAACTTTTAAATCCTGCATTTTTTACAAATTGCTCTATTTTTTCTTGATTTAATATTTTTTCATCATATTCAATAGTAGCATTTGCCATTACAAGATTAACACTTGCATTAAAAATTCCATTTTGCTTGTTTAAATATTTTTCAAGTCCATTAGAACAAGCACTACAAGTCATTCCATCAATAGATAAATTTATTTTTTTCATATTTTAATCTTCCTTTACTTCAAATCCAATGTCTTCTATTTTTTCTTTCATAACACTTTCTTCTACTTCATTTTTTGAAGTAATTGTAACTATTCCTGCAACATGGTCTGCGACTACATTTTCAACTCCTTCTATATTTTTAAGAGCATTTTGAACTCTATTTTCACATCCATTACAAACCATTCCTTCTACTTTAATAATTGTTTCTTTCATTTTTATAACTTCCTTTCTTTTTATTATTTTTCCAATAAATTTTGGAATTTATTGCTAAACTCTGGTGCATATTTTTTTAAGTTGATTGGTTTTAAGTTTTTATCTGTAAAACAATGTTTGGTTTCTCCAGTAAGAACTATTTTTCCTGTTTTTTTGTCTTGTATATCGTAGCCAACTGTCATTCTTACTCCTGAATATTCTTTTACAAAAGGTCTAATTATTATTGTATCTCCATATGTAATATGGTATTTATAATTGCAATTTACTCCTAATACTGGTATTGTTATATTATTTTCTTCTAAAAGTGAAAATGGCATTTCTACATCTTCTAGCCAAGCACATCTTGTTTCTTCCATATATCTAATATAATTTGAATGATGCACTACTCCCATTTTATCTGTTTCATAATAATTTATTTTTCTTTCAAATGTAAAACTCATTATAATCTCCTTTTATATTCTTCTTTAACATTTTCTTTTAATATTCCAAGAAATGCAGTTATTGTAGCTGTTATCATCTTTTTATTCTCATATTCCATATTATTATATGCTGTCAATATTTTTTTTGCATTTTTCATTAACGAAAGTTTTAACTCTTTTACTGTTTGGGCTTCTGTTGAATTAACTATTTCAAACACTATATCTATTACCTGTTCTCTTGTAGATAAATCTAAATCTTTTAGCCAATTTTTTATTGTTTTATCTACAAATTTGCTTCCATTTGTTACTTCTTTTAATATAACAAAATCTCCTCCTACTACTTGCCAAGAGTATACATCATGTTGCATTACACCTTTTTGTATGCTTTGTACTATAGTATATTTTTCTTCATGATTTAATAGCATTCCAAATATAGAATCTTGTGGTATATAAGTTATAACTTTTTTTATTGCATCTTTATATTCTTCTGTATTTACTATATCCTCATGAAAGCCAGGTCCATCATCATTATATACATTTATAATTCTTTCTTTAACTTCATGATTGGCAAAAATAGAGGCATATACTGCTAAATTTCCTCCTTTTGAATGTCCTCCTATCCTTATTTTTTTATTTGGATATTTTCTTGCAACATTTTCTAAATATTCTTTTGCATCTATTTGTGATTTAATATGACTTCTAAAACTCATATTAAAATCTTCTTTCCAACCAATTAATGTATTATCTGTTCCTCTAAATGATACATATATTGTATTATCTGGTAAAATTACTGTAACTGCAGCAAATTGTTCTTCTGATTCTTTTTCTAACTTATTTATGTATTCAATAGCTACCATTTCGCCATATCTTTTGCTTTCTCCCATTGCTGGAAAAAGGTCTGCATCATCTTTCCATAATATTTTTAATTTTTCTTTATCTTCTTTTTCAAATCTTTTACTTAATTCTTTTATTGATACTATTTCTTTTTCTTTCATTATACTATCTAATGGGAAATATGAAAATCTATTTAATATTAAACTATCTATTTCATTAAATTCTGAATTTTTTAATTCAAGCTCCCCTCTCCATTTAACATAATCAATAATATTTGGCATTTTTTATAACTCTTTTCCTCCTTATACTACTTCTTCAACTTTTACTATACAAGCGTCGTTTTCTTTTATTTTTCGTATTGCTTTAAAAATTCAATATATTCTTCTAAACAAAAACCTTTTTCCTTCATAAACATTGCATCTTTAACTCCTACATATCTATAATGCCAAGGTTCATAATTTATATTAGTTATATTTTTTTTACTTGTTGGATATCTTAAAATAAATCCATATTCATAGCAATGTTCCATAAGCCATTTTTGTACTGGAGTATTTTCTTGGTTTTCATCTAAAATTTGATAATTTTCGCTTACTATATCAAGGGCTAGTCCAACTTCATGTTCACTAGTTCCTGGGATAGCTACCCAAAATGATGCTTCTTGTTCAGCATTTTGTTGTGAATACCCATTTCTTCTATATTCCTTAACTTTTTTGTTAAAAAGATTTTTTTGATATGCATATGTTCGATATGCTGAACATATTACAGGTTTCAACCCTTCTTTTCTTGCATCAGCTAACATTAATTCTGTAGCCTCTTTAATTTTTACATTAATATTCCATTTTTTTTCTATTTTAGTTGTCTCTATTTCATAGTTTTCTGGAATTGCATTGTTTCTATTTATTAAAATTAGATTCCAATCACTAGTATTACTATCTATAGGTTTTTTATCCTCTAAATTTTCTTCTTCATCTATTATATTTTCTTCTATTGGAATAGTAGCTACTTGCACTTCTTCTACTTCATTTGCATTTCTATTAATATTATATGAAATTATAATTGCTAAAATTGAAATCATTATTATAATTACTCGTATTATTATTTTTCTCATTCTTCATCTCCATCTACTATGATTATATAAAATTTTTTGCTTTTAATCAAGTAAAAAAGAATAAGTATGTACTTATTCTTTTTAATTTATTCAACTTCATCATTACATTCTTCAAATTGCGAATTATACAATTTAGCATAAAATCCATTCTGAGCTAATAATTCTTCGTGATTTCCTTGTTCTACAATATCTCCATGATCCATAACTAAAATTAAATCCGCGTTTTTTATAGTAGATAATCTATGAGCTATAATGAAACTTGTTCTACCCTTCATCAAGTTATCCATAGCAGCTTGAATTCGTTGTTCTGTTCTAGTATCTATTGAACTTGTTGCCTCATCTAAAATCAATATTTTAGGATTTGCTAAAATAACTCTGGCAATTGTAAGTAATTGTTTTTGACCTGCTGATATATTATTTGATTCTTCATTAATTATAGCATTATATCCTTTAGATAATGTTTTAATATAATGATGCACATGTGCTGCTTTTGCTGCTTCTATTACTTCTGAATCTGTTGCTTCTGGTTTGCTATATCTAATATTATCTTTAATTGTTCCTCCATATAGCCATGTATCTTGAAGAACCATTCCAAACATTTTTCTTAGTTCTCCACGTTTAAATTCTTTAATATTATGTCCATCTAATAAAATTGCTCCATTATTTACATCATAAAATCTCATTAGTAATTTAACCATAGTTGTTTTACCAGCTCCTGTTGGTCCAACTATTGCAATTTTTTGTCCATCTTTTATATCACTATTAAAGTCTTTTATTATTGTTTTTTCTGTGTCATATCCAAAGTTTACATGCTCGAATTTTATATTTCCTTTTAATCCTTCTGTTGATATAGGATCTTTAATATCTTCTATTTCTTCTTTTTCTTCTAAAAATTCATATATTCTTTCTGCTGCTGCCACCATTGCTTGTATAGTACTTGATATTTGTGCTACTTGACCAATTGGTTGTGTAAATTGCTTATTGTATTGTATAAAACTTTGTATATTACCAACTGTAATTCTTCCTTTGATTGCAAAATATCCTCCTAATATGGCAACTGCTACATATCCTACATTTCCTACAAAATTCATAAGTGGATGCATTACACCTGATAAAAATTGAGAACGCCATCCTGCTTTATATAATTCTTTATTTTCTTTTTCAAATTCTTTTATTGCATCTTCTTCTTTACCAAATACTTTTACTATATTATGTCCGCTATATACTTCTTCTACTTGCCCATTTACATGTCCTAAATATTCTTGTTGTTTTACGAAATATTTTTGTGACCTACTTATTACTGCTTTTAATATAATTGCTGTTGCTGGTAATATTAATAAGCTCACAATTGTCATTTCCCAGCTAATTGAAAACATCATTATAAGAATTCCTATTATAGTACATATTGATGTTATTATTTGTGTAATACTTTGATTTAGTCCTATGCTTAATGTATCAACATCATTTGTTATTATAGATAATACTTCTCCATTTGTTTTTTTATCAAAATATTTCATTGGCAATTTATTTATTTTATGTGTTAAATCATTTCTTATTTTATAAGTTATTTTTTGTGCTACTCCTGCCATAATATAACTTTGTATTAGATTAAATAATGCACTTGTTCCATATAATGCCATAACCCATAAAATTATTTGACCAATTTTATTGAAGTCAATTCCACCTGTTCCTTTTATTTTATTCATTAGTCCTGTGTAAATTTCTGTTGTTGCATTTCCTAATATTTTTGGTCCTACTATACTAAATATAGTACTTCCTATTGCAAATATTATTACAATTATTACTGCTATTTTATATTTAGAAAGCGTACTTGCAAGTTTTTTTATTGTTCCTTTCATATCTTTTGCTTTTTCTACTGGAGCGCGACCTCTTGGTCCTCTGCCCATTGGGCCTCTCATAACAGGAGGATTTTTACTTACATTATTACTCATGTTTTTCTCCTCCTTCCATATTTAACTCGTCTTCAGAAAGTTGTGATAATGCTATCTGCTTATATGTTTCATTATTTTTCATTAATTCTTGATGTGTTCCTTTTCCTACAATCTTTCCATCTTCTAGTACTATAATTTGGTCTGCATTTAATATTGTATTTATTCTTTGCGCTACTATTATTACTGTTTTATTTTTTGTTTTTTTGCTAAGTTCTGCTCTTAAAATACTATCTGTTTTAAAGTCTAATGCAGAAAAACTATCATCAAATACAAATATTTCTGGATTTATTGCTATTGCTCTAGCTATTGATAATCTTTGTTTTTGTCCTCCTGATACATTACTTCCGCCTTGTGCTATAGGTTCTTGATATTTTAGTGGTTTCGCTTCAATAAATTCTTCTGATTGTGAAATTCTAGCTGCTTCTATCATTTGTTCATCTGGCATTTCTGGATTTCCATATTTTATATTTGATTCTATTGTTCCTGAAAATAATATTCCTTTTTGTGGAACAAATCCTATTATTTTTCTTAAATCTTTATTTGATATATCTTTTATATCTACACCATCTATTAAAAGATTTCCTGAAGTAATATCATAAAATCTTGGTATTAAATTTACTATTGTTGATTTTCCACTTCCTGTGCTTCCTATAATGGCTGTTGTTTCTCCTGGTTTTGCTGTAAAAGTTATATCACTTAAAACTTCTTCATCACTATCAGGATATTTAAAGCCTACATTTTTAAATTCTACTAAGCCTTTTTTATATGGATTTAATTCTTTTGGATTTTTACTTTGTTTTATAAACTCATCTGTTTCTAGTACTTCATTTATACGATTAGCTGATACAGAAGCTCTTGGAAGTATTATTGACATCATTGATATCATTAAGAAACTCATTACAATTTGCATTGTATATTGTATAAATGCCATCATGTTTCCTACTTGCATTGTTCCATTATCTACTCCATGTGCTCCTACCCATACAATCAATAATGAAATACTATTCATTATTAACATTAGTATTGGCATCATAAAGCTCATTGCTCTATTTACAAATAAATTTGTTTTTGTTAAATCAATATTTGATAAATCAAATCTTTTTTCTTCTCTTTCTTCTGTATTAAATGCTCTAATTACTGGTAATCCTGTTAATATTTCTCTTGCAACTAAATTTAATTTATCTATTAGTTTTTGTAATTTTTTGAATCTAGGCATTGCAATTGAGAATAGCGTTCCAACTACAAATAATATTGCTAAAATTGCAACTCCTATTATCCATGCCATTGAATTATCACTTTGGTTTAATACTCTTAAAAATCCTCCTATACCCATTATAGGTGCATATACAACTACTCTAAATAGCATTCCTATCAAGTTTTGTATTTGTTGTATATCATTTGTTGAACGTGTAATCAATGATGCTGTACTATATTCTGAAAATTCTTTATTAGAAAAGCTTAATACTTTTTTAAATACTTTCTCTCTTAATGTTTTTGCAAGTCTTGCTCCTACTTTTGCAGATAATAACATAATTATTATTGCAGATAACATTATAATTAAGGATATTCCAAGCATTTTGATTCCAGATATTATTATGTACTTATTTTGAATATTATCTGTGTTTACTCCCATATCCTTATATTCTTGCTTTACAGCTTGAATTGCTGCCTGTTCTAATATACTATCCTGCATATCATCTAATTGCTTATTTATTTCTGCAATTACTAAATTTAATTGTTCTTTAGGCATTGACATTTGAGTTTGCATTTGTTCTTGCATTTCTCCATTTTGTAAATAGCTTATTATAGTTAGTGGTTTTGCCATTATTGTGTTTAAATTTTCTTTTTCTTCTTTATCTAATTTTTTTATTTTGTATAATACTTCGTTTTCTAACGCTGGATATTGTTTTTTTAATTTTTCATATTCCTTTTCTTCAAAATTTTCTTTAGAAATTTCTTCATAACATGATAGTATAGTTTCATCATCTTCTGTAAAAATCAGCAAACTTTCCATTGTACTTTTTCTTAGTGCATCTGGTGCAACTTCTTCTATTCCGCCATTTTGAATTCCTACATTAACTATTTTTGATGTATAGTCTGGTAGTGTTAAGTCACATGTTGCTTGAACTATTAGTAATAATACTATTATGATTACTGATACCCATGATTCTTTTAAATTTCTTAATGTTTTTAACATGTTTTTCCTCCTTGTACTTTACAATTAAAAATGACACTTTCACATCTTACGCTGATGTTGTGTCATTTGTATGTGTGTTAATTGTAATTTCATATAAGTTATAGTATATTTTTTAATTCCTCTAAATCCGAGATGATATTATATTGTTCATTTTTCCCTTTATTTTTGGGACAATACCATATAGCTTTTAATCCTGCATTTAATGCTCCTTTTATATCTCTTTCTAAGCTATCGCCTATCATTATACATTCTTCTGGCTTATAATTTTCTATTGCTTGTATAAAAGCTTCTTTAAAAGGTTTTCTATTTGTCTTTTCAGCAGAATATATTTTTGAAAAATATTTTAATATCTTTATGTTTTCTAATCTTTTTTCTTGTTGATCCCCATACCAATCTGTTAAACACACAAGTTCATATTTAGATTTTAAATAATTCAACACTTCTATAATATTATTATCTATCTTATCTGGTACACAATTTTCCCATCTTTTTGTTAAATTATATATAAATTTTTCAGGATATTGCTTATTGGTAAAATGATTTATATAATCTATCATAAGTTTTCTATCAAATATGTAATACTTATTTTCATATTCGCTTAATGCTTTTTCTATATTATTACAATCATCTTCTGTATGTTCTATTTTTAAAAAATTTAATTCTTTATCTATTTCATTAAAGTATTCTGATTTCCATGGAATTAAAGTATTATCAATATCAAATATGACTCTTTTTATCATTTACTACTCCTAATTTTACATTTTTCTAAATACGCCACATACTTTTCCTAAAATTTCACATGTTGGAACTATTATTGGATCCATTGTACTATTTTCAGGTTGTAATCTTATATGGTCTTTTTCTTTATAAAATGTTTTTACTGTTGCTTCATCTTCTATTAGTGCTACAACTATTTCTCCATTACTAGCATCTTTTTGTCTTCTAACTAATATATAATCTCCATCTAGTATTCCTGCTTCTATCATGCTTTCTCCTCTAACAGTTAACATGAAGCAATCTGAATTTCCAACAAAATCTATTGGAATAGGAAATGTATCTGTTATATTTTCTACTGCTAATATTGGAGCTCCAGCTGTTATTTTTCCTACAACTGGTACTTCTACTAATTCTTTTTGTGTATAGAAGTCTTTTGATGAAGTCTTTTTTGCTTCTCCATCTGTTCCCTTTAGTAATCTTAATGTTCTACCTTTTTTATCTTGTTTTTTTATGTATCCCTTATCTTCTAGTCTTGCTAAATATCCATGCACTGTTGCTGTTGAGCTTAATCCAACAGCTTTCCCTATTTCTCTTACTGATGGTGGATATCCTACATTCATTATTTGTTTTTCAATATATCTTAATATTGATTTTTCTCTCCCATTTAATTCTGGTCTTTTTTTTGGCATATATATCACTCCATTTCTCATTTTTTGTAATCATATCATACAAGTTAAAAAATGTCAAACATATTTTTGTATTTTTATAATTTTTTAAGCAGAGTATAATACCCTGCTTATATATTATTTAAATCTTTTTCCTTTTTGATTTTTTTCATTATCAGCTTCTTCATAAAATTTATTCAGTTTATCATAAAATGATTCATTATCATATTTATCGTCTTTTTCTTCTTGATAATCTTCTTCTTGCATGTAATCTTCTTGTATGTTTTCTTCATAATCTTCGTCGTCTTCATCATCCATTAATCCATCATAAGGTATAAATTCATTATTTAATCTATTTTTTCTTCTTTTTACAATAATTGTTATTATTATAACAATTATTACTATTACAGCAATAGATATTGCAATAATTCTATTTAGTAATTGTTTTTGGTCTTGTTCTTTGTTACTTTCTTCATATAATTTTGGTAAAATTTTATTGACTGTCAATTGATATGTTGCTATTTTTTCTTCATTATCACCTTTAACAATAATAGTAATTATATTTTCTCCCTCTTGAAGATTTTCATTTCCAGTTATTTCTAAATTTGTACCTACTTCAGTTGCCAATGTAGTTATATTTAATTTATCTAAATCTTCTTTTAATTCAATCGTATATTCATATATATCTGTTTGAAATTCAGGATCAATTTCTACCCCTTCAATTTTTAACTCTGATAAACCAAATGATGCTTGTGTAGGATCTTCTGTAGGTAATTCTTCTTGTGGTGTTTCTTCCTCTGTTTTTTCTTCATCTTTATCTTTATCTTCATCTTGTGGTTTTCTTGTTACATTTATCGTATATGTTTTTTTAGTAGTTCCATCCTCAGCTGTTACGCTTACCTCAAATTTATTTTCTCCTACTTTTAATGTTTTTGTTCCTGTTCCTGAAATCGTTTGTCCATTATGTCCTTTAGTTGCATACACTTCTATTTTTTCTACGTTATATGGAACTTCTGTATTATATGTGTCTTTTGCAGCCTTAAAACCTGAAAAGTCATTAGGTTTTATTCCTAAATTTGAAAGTGTTGCTACTGATGATTTTTTCTCTGGTGTTGCTGGTGTTGTAGACGTTGCTGGATTTGTTGTAGTAGTACCTCCACCTGAATTGTTGTTTCTTGGATTTACAGTTATAATAGATTTATTTGTTACTCCATTTATATTAAATATAACATTATATATTGTCTGTGCACTTACTTCAGGTGCTCTGAATGTATATATTCCTAATGTCGTTGTACCAGATCCTAATGTAGCATATGAAATTGAACCATTAGCACTATTTACTGCTGCTGCATCACTAGGATTTGAACAGCCAATATATGTAAGTCCATTATAACTTGATAGTTTTAAGTCAAAATTTTTCATATTTTCAGTTGATCTCAATGTTATTGTTATAGTATCTCCTGAATTTACAACTGCATCATTTGAATAATAAGACGCATTAACTCTTATATTCAATGTAAATAATATAATTAAAAACACACTTATAATTGTATATATCTTTTTCTTCACTACTTTAACCCTCTCTATATTTCTATATTTTGTAATCCTACACTATATTGTAATATTTGTAATGCATCAGACGAATCTATTTTTTCGTCATTATTTATTTTTGAAGCTTTTACAAATTTTTCTTCCATATTTAAATTTCCTACACTATATTGTAGTATCATTAGTGCATCAGAGGAATCCACTTTTCCATCCCCACTACAATCTCCTTTTTTCACTACTATGTATCTATCATCTACAATAAATCCAGTAGTTGCTAAGTCCTGTTCTCCGTTAAGATAACTTCCATCAGCTCTCGTTATTTTTGTAGGTCCTCCGAAAGCTTCTAAAATGTCTCCAGCAATTGCATCTGGGCTTACTATCAATAATTTATTATTTTCATCTACCTTTAACTTACTTGTATTAACAGGTTGTTTTCCAGATGAGCTTCCAGAACTATTTTCTGAATTGTTTCCAGGATTATTTCCTCCATTATTTTCATTTATCGGTACTAGATAAAGTTTATATTCTTTTTCATTATCATAAGTTTCTCTTGCTGAATATCCAATTGTTCCATCAGATTTTTTTACTTTATCCCAATATGTTCCTGCGATTTTTGATGTTGCTTTTTCTATTCTAGTAACAATTTCATCTTTATATAGCCATCCAATAGTTGTGTTTCCATTTGGAGCATTTCTTATTCTTAACGAAGTATCTACATTTACTTTTACAAAATCCACATCTGTACTACTTGTGCCATTTTCATTTGGTCTACGACATGCTTCATTTGGCATATTTTCATAAACTGGTATTACAAATTCATGTTTTGATGACATCAAATTCATAGTTATGTATGCATTTCTTAAAGTCATTCCTTCATTTTGTGCCCCTAGTATGTTTTGCATATATTGATTTGAATATAAACCATTAGTCGCTTCTACATCAAATTTTTGTAAGTATAAAGTATCTTGTCCTTTTTGGACATATTGTGTAGCTAAAAAACTTATTCCTCCATCTATTGATGCATCTAATGTTGTCCAACCTTTCTTTTTAGCATATGCTAATTCATTCAATAAAATTTGTTCTGTAGTATTACCAGATGCAGCTATATTAAATGCATTGTAATATCCTACATATTGCCCTTTATATCCTTTTCCAGCTGTTACTACAGTTCCTGATTTTCCTTGTTCTTGCAATAATCTTGCTGCTATAAAATAAGCACTTATATTATTGTTTCTTGCAGCATTTATAATTCCTTGTTCATGTCCTGAAAGAAATGATCCATTTGTCATTGATTTTAACACATTTATATCTGATTCTTTGTTTACAATTTTTTCAAACTGAAATACATCTGAAGCATTTAAAGAATTCCTTGGATCCATCATATATCTTATTGCTTGTTCTGATGCACATCTCCAATTTCCACTATCATATACTCTATCTCCACAAATAGCACAAATCCATTCTCCTTGATAATTGCTTGTTTTATATACTAAATTTTTAGGTGAACTACCATGTCCTGTATATTCACTTGATATTACTTGATTCCAATCTATCCCTGTATATAATATTTTAAAGTCCCAATTTGGATATTTACTTTGTAATAGTTTTATTCTTTCTTTTATTCCTGGATATTTTGTATTATTAATTCCTTCTATATCTGCACTAATAGATGAATATGATTTATTTGGAATTATTATGACTAATAAAATATTTATAATCATTGAAATTATTAAAATTAATGATATAAATTTTATTTTTTTATTCATTTTTATTTTTCTTTCCTCCATTTCTTTAGTTTTTTCTATATTTTTATCTTTTTGTTATTTTTTCCCTTTTTTTCGATATTATTATATCATTGCATATTTTTATAGTCAAATAATTTTGAAAAATGTAATATAAATGTAAAAAATAAACTTCATCGATTATAAAAAGCAAAACAGAAGGTCATATTTGACCATTATTATTGACACGTGAAAAATTACCAAATATAATAAATTACATAGGAGGTAATAAATATGAATCAAGATTGTATAGAGTTTTCTTTTGAATCAAAATGGTGTGATAACATAAAAAATGAAATAACAAAATATGAATACGCTAAAAAAACACTTTTAGACGCAATTAATAATTGCAATGAAGTAACAAAAATCATTAATAAAATTCAGGAAGTTCTTCAAAAAGAAAAAATATTCGATAAAAAAGGGCTTGAAAATCTTTTAAATGAAAATACAATTTTAAAGTATAATGATGAGGTTAATTTTAGTATTAGAAAGATTAATTATCATGTTGAAGAAAAAATCATAATATCAAATTGCATTGTTATTTTTTTATTTAAGCAAAAAAATGAATTATTAGAACTCTTAAATAATTTAGAAAATCATGTAACTATTGATGACATAAATTTAGAATTTTCCCCATATAAAAGCAAAAATGACACAAATACTCAAGTTATACAAATTGTAAACAAATTATTAAAAATAGGTATAGATAAGAGTGAACTAAATAATTTTTTTAATGGTAGTAAAATACTATATGGTGGAGAATTAAAACTTGATGAAATAAGAAAATTAAGAGAAGCTTCAAAATATGAAAACACTAAATTTATAATTCCAACAATAAAAGGAATCCTGCTTTTGTTTGTTTCTTCTGAAGAAATTGATATAAGCACGATTTCAACTATTGTAAAAGATGCAAACTTTTATGTTGGTGCAAAGAGCGATACACATATTATATATAATGCAATAATAGATAAAAATTATAGTGAGCCTAAAGTAAAAGTTATTCTAACAATATAAGGAGAAAATATGAAAGAAAAGATTTATATAGCAAATGGAAATATTTTGTATATTTATAATATGATGAAAAAATATACAGACGTAGATCATCCTTTAAAAATATCTGAAATAATTCAACTTATAAAAAAAGAATATGAAGTAGATATTTCTAGCAAAACTATAAGAAGAAACTTTAAGGTATTAGAAAATAAATTTGGAATTACTATTGAGAATGTAAATAATAAATATTATATGGATTACCAAGATAATGACTTTGATTCTTCTGAAATAAGAGCGTTAGTGGACATGGTTAATTATTCTAGATTTTTGGATGAAACTTTTTCAAAACAATTAACTCATAAATTGATATGTTTATTAAACGAACACGATAAAAAAGAATTTGCTTATTATGATAAATATATGAAAAATGTCAAAACAATAAATAAAGAAATTTTTTATACAATAAAAACAATTTCAGAAGCAATTTTAAACAAAAAATATATACAATTCGATTATTATAAATATAACTTAAAAAAAGAATTAGAATTTAGAAAAAAATATTTACTCTTTCCAATTTCCATTTTATGTGATATCGGCCAATATTATTTAATTGCAACAAATGAGGATAAAAACTTATTATATTTTAGATTAGATAGAATAAAAAAAGTAAATTTTAAAGATGGAAAACCTATTTCAATAGCAAAAAAACAACTAGATGATTATATTGAATCATCAGTAGGAATGTTTGGCGGAAAATTAGAAACAATACAAGCTATTGTTAATAATAATTTATTGGATTGTGTAATAGATACATTTGGACGAGATATAGATATTTCAAGAAATAATAGTGAAACATTTTTATTAAAAACACGCATCAATTTAGAAGGCTTTAAAAACTGGACATTAAGACATATAGAAAATGTGCAAGTTTTAAGTCCTAAAAAACTGAAAGATGACATTATACAAACTTTAGAAAAATCATTAAAAAAATATAATTAAATTAAGGAATGATATTAAATATGAATAAATATAAATGTGATTATTTAAATAAGTGTAATATAAATAATATAGATATTTGGGAATTACAAAAATCACTAACTGAAAAACAATTAGTAAAAATTGACTTTGCTGGTAACGTAATTTTTGTAGTTGCTAAAAATGAAGTATATTTAGATCATTGGAATCCATGTTGTTTTCCTATAGGCTTTCTTAAAATTTGGAGTTATAAAATGTTTGACGAAGGTAATTATGAATCATTTGATTATATACAACTTTGTAATAAATATATTGAAGATGAAAATTATTGGTGTAAAATTTTGATAAGATTAGTAGAAAAGTGTAACTTTACATTTGAGAATAAGAAATTTAATAAAACAAGAAAAGAAATTATAGAAGATTTAAAGCAATATCTATAATATTGAAAATTATCAATTATGGTTAGCATAATTTGAATATATAATATATGGAGGATTTTTATGGTTTGTTATTGTATATCTGATATTCATGGCTATTTTGCAGCCTTTCAAGAAGCACTTGACCTTATAATTGATGAACTAAAAAAGCCTAATACAAAGCTTATTTTACTTGGCGATTATATTCATGGTGGCAAAGAAAATTATCAAGTTTTAGATAAAATTATGGATTTACAATGCAAATATGGAAATGATAAAGTTATTGCTTTACTAGGTAATCATGAAGAATCAGTGTGTGAAGGTAGAGATTCCATAAATGGATATTTTACTGATAATGATGATAAATATATAAATTGGATGCTTAATTTGCCAAGATATTACGTCGAAGGTAAAACAATTTTTGTACATGCTGGAATTGATGAAGAAGCTGAAGATTTATGGAAATATGGAACAGAGGATTATATATTTACAAGCAAATATCCTGCAGAAATAGGTTATTTTTATGAAGATTATAAAATTGTAGCAGGTCATATCGGTACAGATGAAATATCTAAAAATTTAAGCTTTCATAATATCTTTTATGATGGAAAATCTCATTATTATATTGACTCATCTGTTGGAAATAGTTACTTTTTAAATATTTTAAAAATTGATACTAAAAAACAAGAATATTTTGAGGTAACTGAACATGGCATTTTTCCTATTGCACCTTATATTTACCATAAATAACCATTGATTTTGCTAATATACATCCTTTATAATTAATTAAAAGAGGATGTGTTGTGCCTATGAGATTAATTAAATGCTATGGGAAAAACATACAAAAAACCACCTGTGAAATAGGTGGTTTTCATGTTAGGCTCTAGCAACATCATACACTATTGATTCACTATATAAATGTTCATCTGTAATTTTGAATCCATTTTTTTCAAGGAAACTATATAAGACAATTTCATTTGGCACTTCAGCAATTTTGAAATGAATTGGCTTTGGTACGCCAAAATAGATAAGTCCGAATTTTCTCAAAGTTTTATCATCATTTGGAGTGAAATGTATCAAGAAGAACCTATAGATGCTGTTTACAATATATCTATAATAGTCATATATTCTCTTTGGAAAACTTTGAATATATTTGCCTCCAAATGAAATTTTGAAATTTTCTTTTCCCTTAATAATGCATTCAATCACATATGTACGATAACATTTTGAACACAATTTTCGATGTTCTAAATTGTTGCTAAAACTTTTCCGAGAGTTCCTCATTTGATTTGCAATGGCTAACTTCTCTCTCATATTTTGTACCTCCTTACCAATTTTGGTTGCGAAATATAATCTCTATATATAAAACTTGCTACTTGCAAGATTTAAACATTATAAGCCTATTATATTACATAAATTTTATATTTTCAATAAGTTTTTTTAGTTTCAGTATTTTTTTATGCTTATTATTATTATCATATTTGATTATTATAGTTCAAAATCATCTTCTTTTTTTATTTCTGTAGGTCTGTTTTCCAAATGACAATATTTCTTACTTTGTATAATTGCTTGTCCTAATTGAATTCCAAAATCAATGTCTTCTATTTTCATTGGAACTCTACCTCTTAAATTTATAATTAAATTTTTTTGATTTTCAGATATTGTCGCTCTTGAAAATTCATCTCTTTCATATAAGCTAATAAGTTTAGCAATCATACAAGAATTATCTTTTACCATTTCTTTCAGATAATACATATACAAGTTCTGTTTTACCATAATTTATAAATTCAATACTTATATCTTCAATTGAAATGCCATTTTTTTCTACATATTTTTCTACATATTTATTTAAAAATTTTTTAATTTTTTTGTACTCATCATTCCTATCTTGAATCTCATTAATCTCTATATAAGCAGGATTTATCATCCCAATGCTAATATTTTCAGTTCCACATTTAGCTAATTTCCATTCTGATGGGCGTGTTTCTTTTTCTTTATGTTCAATAAGCACTTCATTAAGATATGACCAACTTTCAGTAGTAATTTTTCCTATTGTAAATGTTAAAATAAAACTGATAGAAAAATTCAAAATAAAATTGATAGAATTCTATCAGTTTTTTTGATGCAAAATTTAGTATAATTAATATATCTTTTCTTAAAAATAAAAATGGAAGGAGTTGGTAATTTATGAGAAAAGATATATTAAATGCGATAATTCAAATGAGGGAGGTGAAAAATTTGATTAATAAATCTGAAATTGCAAGAAGATTTAATTGCTCAATAAATACTGTAAATAAATATTTAAATGTTCAAGAGAATAATAAAACACCCAGAAAATATTCTTCTAAATTAGATGATTTTAAAGGTATCGTAATTGAAAAAGTTGATGATTATTCTGCAAATGGTAGATCAATTTTTAACTTCATTAAAGATAAAGGATTTACGGGTTCATACGGAACTGTTTCTAAATTTATCAAAGAACACAAGAAAGAAGAACAAAATAAAGCTACAATGAGATTTGAAACTACACCTGGTTTTCAAGCACAAGTTGACTGGAAAGAAAATTTTAAAATAATAAATAAAGATGGAAAAGAATTTGAAATAAATAT
>CANRBK010000016.1 GCA_947628845.1 uncultured Clostridia bacterium
TTTTTATTTATTTCTATCTTACAATTTTAACCATTGCATTTTTTAGATGCTCTAGTTTCTTATTTGCGTCTTCCTCAGACGTTCCTTTAATTCCCATATATAATTTTATTTTTGGTTCTGTTCCTGAAGGTCTAATGCAACACCAACTATTGTCTTCTAATGCATAGTACAAAACATTGGATTTAGGAAGTCCAGCTTTTGTTTCTTCCCCTGTCACCATATCTTTTACGTAGTCTCTATCTATATCTTTAAATGTTAAAACTTTATAATTCCCTATTTTTTCAATAGGTGTATTTCTCATACTTGTCATCATTTCTTGTATTTTTTCAGCACCTTCTGCTCCTTCTAATACAATTGAGACTTGATCTTCTTTGTAATATCCATATTTTTCATAGATATTATTCATTTGATCCCATAATGTTTCACCTTTTGATTTGTAATAACATGCCGCTTCGCATAATGCCATTACTGCTGAAATTCCATCTTTGTCTCTTGCGTAGTCTCCAATTAAACATCCATAGCTTTCTTCATATCCAAATACATATTTATAACCATCTTGTAATTCTTCTTCTCTTTTCATAACAGCACCTATATTTTTAAAGCCTGTTAAAACTGAGAATAATTTTAAATTATATTCATTAGCTATTGCATCTGTTAAATTAGAAGATACTATTGATTTTATCATCATTCCTTTTTTAGGTAATTTTCCTTTTTCTTTCATTTGAGATATTCTATATTCAGCAATTAATAATGCTGACATATTTCCTGTATAAGTCATATATTCTCCAGTTTTGCTATCTTTTGCATATATCCCTAATCTATCCGCGTCAGGATCAGTTGCTAAAACAACATCTGCATCAACTACTTTTGCTAGCTCTAATGCTAATTTAAATGCTTTTTTATCTTCTGGATTTGGATAGTCAACTGTTGGAAAGTTTCCATCTGGATCTTTTTGCTCAGGAACTACATATACATTTTCAATTCCAATTTCTTTTAACAATTTTTCTACAATTGTATTTCCTGTTCCATGTAAAGGTGTATATACAACTTTTAAAGTTTTTCCTTGTTCTTTCACAATTTCAGGATTTAATATTAAAGATTTTAAAGTATTTATATATTTATCGTCCATTTCTTTTCCTATAATATTAAGTAATCCTTTTTCAATAGCTTCTTCTTTTGATATTTCTTTTATTTCACTATATTCTTGTACTGCTCTTATTTTTGAAATTATATCTTTATCTCTTGGTGATACTATTTGTGATCCATCATCCCAGTAAACTTTGTATCCGTTATATTTTGGAGGATTATGACTTGCTGTAATCATAATACCTGCTGTACATTTTAGTTGTCTTACTGCAAAAGATAATTCCGGAACTGGTCTTAAATTTTCAAATAAATATGTTTTTATTCCATTTGCACATAATATTAATGCTGTTTGCAAACTGAATTCTTTTGACATTTTTCTTGAGTCATAACTAATTGCAACTCCTTTATCTTGTGTTCCTTGCTCTAATATATAATTTGCTAATCCTTGAGTTGCTTTTCCAACTATATATTTATTCATTCTGTTAGTTCCTGCTCCTATAATTCCACGAAGACCTGCAGTTCCAAATTCTAGTTCTTTATAAAATCTATCTTGTATTTCTTTTTCGTCGTCTTTTATTTTTAATAGTTCTTCTTTTGTATTTTCATCAAAATCTGCGCTTTCACACCATTTTTTATATTCTTCTATATAATTCTTCATATTATCAATCCTTTATTTTAAATTATGGAATTTTTCATATAATTCTCTTGCTGTACTTGGGCAATCTACTTTCTCTTTATCTGAATTTTTTACAGGCGCAAATTCTTCCTCTCTTTTTACTCTAAGTATTGCCATATCGTCAACCTCTCCAAAGGCATCAAATAAAAATGCTTCAAATTTATATGCATTAGGTGATTCTGGTTCAACTAAATTTCCATCTTTATCTATAAATTTTGCTTTTTTAAATGCACTATGATATGGTAATGGAGTTTTTCCCATTCTTTCTATTGCTTCTATATTAAATAAATTGCAAAGTATATGTGATTCTCCATACAAAAGTTCACCATCTTCATCTACAGCTTCTGCCATTTCATTAGTAATCTCTGAATATTCTATAACACTTGGTTTACCATTTCTTCTACAGAACACGCCTACTTTTTCGTGTGGATTTGCCTTAACAATTGATTTACAAGCTACAGTAACACCTTTGTCTATTGCTATTCCCATTAAAACTGGATCAACCATTTTTACTAGACAATTATCTACTCCGCCTATAAATACCCATTCTATTCCCAATTCTCTCATTTTTTCTATCATATTGCTTTTTACCAATGATTCATATATTCCTCCATGCCCATCTGCTGCTTGCTTTATTAATCCATCTTCTCCTATTAATATTTTTCCTTCTGTATCTATCATAGGTAACTCACCTTGTACAAAGAAGAATATATTCTTATCTTTTTGATATCCAAAGTATTTGTTCTTTTCGAAAAAATTTAATGTTTCTTTATTATTTTCTCTACTTGTCATTATAAACCATGGTATTGTAACTCCATATTTTTTTCCTTCTTCTTTTAATGAATCACTCAATAATTCAAATAAAGATTTATGAGAATTTAGTCCAATATCATAAGTACCTTTTGGTCCATTATGCCCAAGTCTTGTACCTTGTCCTCCTGCCATAGTTACTGCTGCTAATTTTCCATTTTTAATTGCATGTTTTCCTATATCTTCATAATATTTATATTTTTCATTTAATTTATATTTATCTAAATACTCCATTGGTTCTATCTTATCATTTTTATAAGATTTTTCCTTTGTTCTATTCAAATATAAACTATTAATTAATTCAAAATCAGTATTTAGTATTTGCTTTAATAATTCATTTTTCTTTCTTTCATCTAAATCTTGATAACCATTTAATAAATGTTCTTGATTATATTTTTTTAATATAGATTTAACTTCTTGTAATGTATCGATCATTTTTTTTCATCCTTTCGCATTGTAGTTATTTTCTATATTATAACATTTATATAAATTTATCAAGTATTTTATAATAATTTTTCAACACCTGAAGTTGATAAAATCTTTCCATATTGTTTTGTTATGTTCTTTACATCATTTTGAACTTCGTTAATATCATAACAATCCACTATGTTTATTTTATCAGAGCTTATTAAATTTTTTATATTTTTATTAATACTATCAATATAATTTTCTTTTCCTTTTACAAAAATTATAGTATTTTTATTTTCTTCATTAGCTTTTTTTATTTGTTCAAATTTATCTTCATCATTATTTTTCCAATCTATTTTTGCTATTTTCTCTTTTTCTTCCTCCGTTAGATTTATATTTGATAATAATTTTTCTATAGTATTATTTAAATCATTTTCAGTAATTACTATAACTTTTTTATCTTTCTTTAAATTTTCACTAATATAAGGCAAACTTATCATCTCAAAATGATAGTCACTTGCAAAAAATAAACATAATTTTTCTTCCTTATTATTTTCTTTTACCATTAAATATCAATCCTTTCAATTTCATAAAGAAATGCTTTTTCTTTTGAATAACTTTATTTTTGACTGCTGGTAAATTTTACCATTTTTATTTTTATATGTCAATAATATTTCATAAATATTTCAATAATATTTCATCGATTTTTTTCGACATTTACAATTATTGGCTGTAAATTCGTTGTTGTAAGTGTTATACAACTTTTTTTTATAATAAATGTATAAATTTATACAAAATGTAAATAATTAATTTAAAGAAGATTTTTCAAAAAAAGTTTTTTGGAGGTAACTTATGAAAAAAATTTTAAATAGTCTCAAAAATTCCAAAATAGGAATTATGATAATTTTAAGTTTATTATTATTTTTATATACTATGGTTTGCGCTATTTCTTATGCTAAAGCTGTATCTTCTGATATTAGTGAAAGTGTTTTTAGATTGCATGTAATAGCAAATAGTAATAGTGATGAAGATCAATGTTTAAAATATAAAGTTAGGGATAGTTTACTAGCCTATATGAATGATATATGTAAAGATTGTTCTACAAAGGAAGAAGCGATAGAAATTGCCTCAGAACATCAAAAAGAGTTTAGGGAAATAGCTTTATCTACTATTTATAATGAAGGATATTCTTATGACGTGAATATAGAAATAGGAAATTTTGAATTTCCTACAAAGCACTATGGAGATATATCACTTCCAGCAGGATATTATGATGCTTTAAAAGTAGAAATAGGTGAAGCCGCTGGAAGAAATTGGTGGTGTGTAATGTTTCCTTCATTATGTTTTATAGATGTTTCTTCAGGCATAGTACCAGACGAATCAAAAGAAGATCTTCAAAATGCTTTATCAGATGAAGAATATTCTATAATATCTGATAAATCTGATTATGGAATAAAGTTTAAATTTAAATTATTAGAGTTCTTTACAAATTCTGGTCTATTAACAGCAAATAATTAAATAGCAAAAATACTTGCAATACTTTAATGTTTATGGTATATTTTTAAAAGACTAATACTACATTTGGGAGGAATTTAATTGGAAAAGCTAATAATAACAGGACCAACACCTTTAAAAGGTGAAGTAGAAATAAATGGAGCAAAAAACGCAGCCGTAGCTATTTTACCAGCTACTTTGTTAATAGATGGAGTTTGTACTATAAACAATCTTCCTAATATAAGTGATGTCCAAATTCTATGTAAAATTTTAGAGGAAATGGGCGCAAAAATAACTTGGAATAATAATAATGAAATAACTATAGATACTAGAAATATAAATAAAACTCAAGCACCATTAGATTTAACAAGTAAATTCAGAGCTTCTTACTATCTTATTGGTGCTATGCTTGGTAGAACTGGAGAAATACAAGTAGGTATGCCTGGAGGATGTAAATTAGGTGCAAGACCTATTGATCAACATATAAAAGGCTTTGAATTATTAGGTGCAGATGTAATAGTAGAAAAGGGAACAATAACAGCTAAAGCAAAATGTTTACATTCAAATTCAATATATATGGATATTGTTTCTGTTGGTGCTACAATTAATGTAATGCTTGCAGCTGTCTTAGCAAAAGGTACTACAATTATTGATAATGCTGCAAAAGAGCCTCATATAGTTGATGTTGCAAACTTCTTAAATACTATGGGAGCTGATATAAGAGGTGCTGGTACAGACGTTATAAAAATAAATGGTGTTGAAAAATTGCATGGAGATGCTACATATTCTGTAGTTCCTGATCAAATTGAAGCTGGAACATTTATGTTAGCTGCAATGGCTTCAAAAGGTGATGTACTTATAAAAAATTGTATAACTAAACATTTAGAATCAATAACTGCTAAAATAGTAGAAATAGGTGGAAATGTAGAAGATAATGGTGATAGTATTAGAGTATGGTATAACAAAAGACCAAATAAATCTAATATAAAAACATTACCATATCCTGGATTTCCAACAGATTTGCAGCCACAAATGGGAGTTGTTCTAGCAACAGCAAATGGAACAAGTATAATAAATGAAAGTATTTGGGAATCAAGATTCCAATACACTGCTGAATTAAATAAAATGGGGGCTAATATAACCGCTCAAGGTAAATCTGCTATATTTGAAGGTGTAGACGAATTATTTGGAGCACCTGTATATTCAACAGATTTAAGAGCAGGGGCTGCTCTAATAATTGCAGGCGTTTCTGCAAATGGTATTACAGAAGTTTATAATTTACAATATATTGATAGAGGTTATGAAAATATAGAAGAAAAATTTAGAAAATTAGGTGCTAATATACAAAGAATAAAAGAATAATCAAAGGAAGAATACATTATGTTTAATTTTTGTAGTTTATATAGTGGTAGTAGTGGTAATAGTTTGTTTGTTGAAACAGAAAATACTAAAATATTAGTTGATGCAGGAGTTAGTTGTAAAAAAATTGAAACTGCATTAACTAATTTTGATGTTAATCCTTCTTTAATAGATGGAATATTAATAACACATGAACATACTGATCATATTCAAAGCTTAGGAACTTTTGCAAAAAAATTTAATTTGTCAGTATATGTAAATCAAGAAACTTTAGATGCAATGCCTACGCAAAAAGAAAAAATACCAGAAGAAAATATAAAAAAATTTAAAGTTGGAGAAAAATTTGAAATTGGAGATATGAAAATCAAATCATTTTCTATCCCTCATGATGCCGCAAATCCTTGCGGATTTAATATTTTTAGTAATAATAAAAAAATTAGTATTGCAACAGATATTGGACATATGACAAATGATATATTAAAAAATTTAGAAGATAGTATATTTGTGTTGCTAGAGTCAAATTATGATCCAGAAGTTTTAAAATTCTCTAGATACCCATATAATTTAAAATCTAGAATAGCTGGACCTACTGGACATTTATCTAATGAAATGGCTGGTAAAACAATTTCACATCTTCTACAATCTGGATTACAACAAGCTATGTTAGGTCATTTAAGTAAAGAAAGTAATTTTCCAGAGCTTGCTTATAAAACAGTTATAGATGAAATAATCTCAAGTAATTATAATGTAGATTCTTTAAAATTAGATGTAGCAAGTAGAGATATTCCTGGAAATCTTATATCTTTGTAATCTTTTAAGGAGTAAAAATGTTATCAATAAATATAATTTGTGTTGGAAAAATAAAAGAAAAATTTTTTAAAGATGCAATATCTGAATATTCAAAAAGATTATCAAAATATTGTAAATTAAATATTTTAGAATTACCAGATGAGAAAATTCCAGATAAAACTAATGCTAGTATAGAAAACGAAATAAAATCAAAAGAATGTAGTAATATTATAAATCATATAAAAAAAGATTCTTATATTATTTGCTTAGATCTAACTGGGAAGGAATTTTCTTCTGAAGAATTTTCTAAAAATATTGATAATATATCTATGGAATCAAGTCAAATTACTTTTATAATTGGTGGTTCTTTAGGTTTAAATGAAAATGTATTAAAATTGGCTAATCAAAAAATATGTTTTTCAAAACTTACTTTTCCTCATCAATTAATAAGAGTATTTTTGCTTGAACAATTATTTCGAGGTTTTAAAATATCTAATGGTGAAACATATCATCGATAAATATATATTACATTGTAGGGAAAATAAACTTATTGAATTATTGAAAGAAATTTAAGTGGGACTTTTTATAAAAAACTTTCATTTTCAAAAACTATATTATATTTTTTTGGGGGGAAAAGGTATATGAAATATATTATTTTCCCTACAAGTTTAAAGACTTATTTAAATTTTATTGTTTGATTTTTTTTAGAATTATTATTGCTAATATTTTAGTAATAATTTTTTTGACTATTAAAAAAATTGATATAAATAAGATAATTTTTAAAATCATATTGCCTCCTATTAAGCATATTTATTTTATATCATTTTCCATAAAATGTCAACAATAAAATTAAGACAAAATTCGACAAACTACTACGCTTGTAACCATTCCAACAAAGTCTGCTATTAGTGCTGCCCATAAAACAAATCTTGTTTTCTTTATTCCTACACTACTTGTATATACTGCTATAGTATATACTGTTGTCTCCGTAGAACCCATAATAACAGATGCTATTAATCCTATATTTGAATCTACTCCAAAATTTTTCATTATATCAGTAGCAACAGCTATAGATGCACTTCCAGAAATTGGTCTAATAAGTGACAATGGCAAAATTTCAGTTGGAAAATTTAATAAATTAAAGGCTGGTGCTAAAAAATTCGCAATTACATCTATTATTCCTGAACTTCTTAAGGCTCCTATTGCCACAAATAATCCAATAAGTGTTGGAAATATGTTTAAAACTATTTTTATTCCATCCTTTGCCCCATCTAAAAAAATATCAAAAATTTTCTTTCTTTCAAAAATACCATAAATAACTATTATTATTATTATTAATGGCATTGCAGAATCTGAAAAAAATTCTATGAATTTCATTTAAATCTCCTTATAAATTACTTTCCTAATTTTATAAAAATTTTTGTAGCTATAATTCCCGCTATTGCTGCACAAATAGTTGCTATCCATACAGGTACAATTATTGCAGTCGGATTTTGTGAACCTAAAGAATTTCTTATTGCAATTACTGTTGTAGGAATTATTTGTATAGAAGCTGTATTTAATACAATAAATGTTGCCATATCGTTTGTTAAAATTTTCTTATTTTCGTTTTCTTCTTGCATCGATTGCATTGCTTTTATTCCGCAATGGAGTAGCAGCATTTCCAAGTCCTAAAATATTAGCAACCATATTCATAGAAATTTCTTGATAAAGTTTACTATCTTTTTTTAGTTTTGGGAATAATAATTTCATAATAGGTCTTAAAAAATTAGTAATTTTTTTCATAGCAGAAGTTTTACTTGCAATTTGCATTATTCCACTCCACAAACACATTGTGCCTACTAATGTTATACATAAACTAACTGCGGTGTTTGTACTTTCAAAAATAGAATTATTCAATTCTTTAAGATTTCCTGATAAAAAAGCGAAAATAATAGATATTATTATAAAAATTGGCCACACTATATTTAACATCAATATCACCTAAATAATCTTATTATTTATTTTAAATTTTTATTACTTTTTAATTGACCATAATAAGTATTTATGATATATTATTGATAGTTAATTATGGATTATAAAAAGTAACATTAAGGAGGAAAAACATGAAAGCTACTGGAATTATCAGGAGAGTTGATGAACTAGGGAGAGTTGTTATTCCAATTGAGATCAGAAACAAATTTAATATTGTCGAAAAAGATCCAATTGAAATATACGTAGATGGTTCTTCTATAGTTTTAAAAAAGTATGAACCAAATTGTATTTTTTGTGGTTCTACAGAAAATTTAGTAGAATACAAAACTAAATTAATTTGTGATAAATGTGCTAAACAAATAAATGTATTACAAGAAAAAAACAAAAAATAAAAAGTATTAAAAATTTTTAATACTTTTTTATTATATAAATTTTATATATATTTCATTTTTATTAACATTTCTATCTTTTGCTATTTTTTTTATTATTTCCTTTTTGCTAAATCCCTGTCTTTCATAATAATTATAATGTTCTTCCAAACTTAATTTATTTAACTCGTTTTCTTCTTCATCGTTGGCCTTTCCTTCAATTATAATTACAATTTCACCTTTTATATTTTCTTTATTTTCTATTAAATAATCTATATTTCCTCTAATAAATTCTTCATGAATTTTTGTAATTTCCCTAGCTAATACTATTTTCCTTTCTATATTTAATATTTGTTTTAAATCTTGTAATGTAGCTTCTAATTTATGAGGAGCTTCATAAATTATTATTGTTTTATTCGTTTTTTCTATTTCTTCTAATTTATTTTTTCTAAGTTTTTTATTTAATGGTAAAAATCCTAAAAAAGTAAATTCTTTTGTATTTATTCCTGAGCAAATTAAAGAGTTAATCATTGCACATGCTCCTGGAATTGGAACTATATTTATTCCATTTTCTATACATTTTTTAATAATTTCTTCTCCAGGATCACAAATTCCTGGTGTTCCTGCGTCAGATATTAATGCAATATTATTACCCTCTTGTAATTTATGTATTAAAATATCAGACTTTACTTCTTCATTATGTCTGTGATAGCTAATTAAAGGTTTTGATATTTCTAAATGATTTAATAACTTCAAAGAATGCCTTGTATCTTCTGCTGCAATTAAATCTACTTCTTTTAAAATTCTTATAGCTCTTAATGTTATATCTTCTAAATTTCCTATTGGAGTTGCTACAATATATAAAGTTCCTATTTTTTCTTTCAATTATTTTTCCTCTTTTCTTTTTATAATTTTCCATATATTTTTAAAATTTCATTAGTATATGTTCCATCTTCATTATAAATATATAGGTTTTCCCTAAATTTTAAATATTGTCCACCATTTTTTACACCTTTTATTAAAACCATTTTTGGTGGATTTTTAACATTAGAAAAAACAAGTCTTATTTCTTTTGGCTCTATTTTATATTTTCTCATCAAAGAAAATATATCAACTAATCTTTCTGGTCTATGTACCATAAAAAATTCTCCTTTGTCTTTTAGCATCTTTGTAGATATTTCTATAAAATCCTCTAAATTTGCTAAAATCTCATGTCTTGATATTAACTTTCTTTCATCACTATTCGTTAATCCCGTATTTTGTTTTTTATAAGGCGGATTTGTAACAATAACATCATAAGAATTAGTGTCTAATATATTCTCTAAATTTAAAATATTTTCATTTATTATTTCTATTTTATCTTCTAGATTATTCAATTTTACACTTTTTTTTGCCATTTCATATACTTCTTTTTGAGCTTCTACTCCTACTATTTTTTTTAGTTTCGTTTTTCCACATAATAAAATGGGAATAATACCTGTTCCTGTTCCTAAGTCTATAACTTTAGAGTCTTTTTTTATATTTTTGGAAAAATCAGATAATAAAACAGCATCAATTCCAAAACAAAATCCATCTTTATTTTGTATTATTTTAAAATTTTTATATTCTAAATCATCTATTCTTTCATTTTCTTTTAATTCTATATCCATTTTTCTTTCCTATTATAATTTATTTTTTATAATATACAATAAAACCTTAGAAAAAACAAGTAGCAACTTATTTAATTTAGAATATTATAATATATATAATAATGAAAGGATATAAAATTATGCCCAATTTATATAGAGGTGAAAAAAAACTTCCACCTCCTAAAAAGAAAAAATTAAATTTTAAAACTTGTAAAAATAATACTATAAATTCCCTAAATGAAGTAGAACATTTTTTACGTAATTTTAATGGCTTTATAAAATATATAAAATTGTATAAAATATTAAAATAGTATTTTATATTGATTTATTTTCTTATATATTCATCATTAAAATCTTCATTTACTTCTCCATTAATTAAAATTTTAACTTTGTTTACTTCATTTAATTCTGTAACTGTATTAACAATTGAATTTATTAAATTTTCTTTTTGTTTGCTATCTTCTTTATTGTAATTTAGCAATTCACTAGAAAAATCTAATGTTAAGCATTCTCCTTCTAATGAAGAATTAATTAATTTTGTATTTTCTGGTATAATAGATGTTAATTTTTCATTTTTGGGACCTCCTATCAATAATTCAACTAGCATATTATATGGAGATTGTATAAGTTCTTTTACATTTACAAGTCTTGCTTCTGGTTTTAACATGTTTGTTTCTTTATCTGGAAAATACAAACTTACTATTGTTTCTCTTAATTGTTCTTCTGAAATTTCTTCTTCTGGAGTATATTCTTCTTCTATTTCATCTTCTTTCATATTTTTTACATATTTAATTGCAAAAAATCCTATTACAAAAATACAAATTAACAAAATTATAAATAATAAAATAATTTTCTTATTTTTCATGACTTCCTCCCTATTTTAATTTTATATTCAATTGTATTATTTGTTTGTCCAAAATATGCAAAAAATTTATTGTTTTAAAAATTTTTTTGTTTCTTTATATCCTAATTCATAAAACAAATCAATTTTGCTCATATCTAAAAGAGATACTTTTTTACTTTTTATTTTTATTAAATTATTTTCTCCTTTAAGTTCATATTTAGAAAGTTCTTTAGTCATTAATTCATAAGAACGAAATATAACATCAATTATATTTTTACAGCAATTTTTATCAATCTCATTTTCAAAAACAATACTTATTACCTTCTCAGCTCCTAATAATTTTATTTCTCTCCATGGTACATTTTCCCTAATTCCTCCATCTATTAGCTTTCTATTTTTATAATTTGTTGGAGAAAAAACAGCTGGAAAACTACAACTTGCCTGAACAGCATCTCCAATTTTTACATCATCTAAAAAAATTGTATTATTTGAAAATCCTCTTGTTTTTAGTGATGTAAAGCATATTACTTCTCCAGAGCTCATATCTACACTTGGAATAGCTAATGGTATTTTTATATCTGAAATTTTATATATATTTTTTTCATTACACATTTTAGTTACTAATCTATTGACTGCTTTTCCAGAATTTAATCCATCTATTATTATGGTTCCTGTTGTTACTAATCCTAAAAATAATTTTAATGTATTTTTTATATCTATATATTTTATTTTTTTACAATATTTTTTAAATATATTATATATTTCTTCTGAATTATATCCTGCAGCATACAAAGTTGCTACTATACTCCCTGACGAAGTCCCTCCTATATAATCAATTTTTATATTTTCTTCTTCAAATGCTTTTAATGCTCCTATATGTGCAGCACCTTTTACTCCTCCCCCTGAAAAGCATAAACCTAAACTCATATTATCACCTATTTAATAATATGTTTTTTATATTTTTTTGTGTTTATTATTTTATTTTTATTTTTAATATGTTATATTATATTTAGAAAGGATTGATTAAATTGGAAGAAAATTATTATGATATTTTAGAAATTAATAAAAATGCGTCTCCTGAAATAATAGAAAAAGCATATAAAACTTTAGTTAAAAAATATCATCCTGATTTACAACAAAATAATTATAAAAATAATTATGAAGAAAAAATAAAAAAAATAAATGAAGCTTATGAGACTTTATCAAATCCTGAAAAAAAATATAATTATGATTTATATTTAAAAAAATTTGAAATTTCTAAAGATGAATATAATAAATTATATAATGAAAATATTAATTTAAAAAATGAAATAAATTATTTAAAAAATAATTTATTTCAAATAAAAAATAATTTAAATCATTTTGATAATAAAAATCAATTTGTTCAAAGAAAACATTATCCTTTCAATCTTACTTATAACAATGATTATAAAACAAGTTTTAATAATATAAATTTAAAAAATAATTATAAAAATTTTTTTAAAAATATTTTGGCTATATTTTTAACTATTTTATTTTTTATAATTTTAATTTTTATTTTATGGAATATTCCTTTTACAAAAAATTATTTTATTAATTTATATAATAATAATGATGCATTAAAATTAATTATAAATATTTTTTTTAATATATTTAAATAAAAAATAAAAATAATATTTTAAATATTATTTTTATTTTTTTATTTTTATTATTTATTATTTATTTTTTATTTATTTTTTATTTATTTTTTTCATTAAAAAATGAAGTTGCTGTACAACCTCATTTTAAATTTGAAATGACATTTCAAACTCCATATTATCATTTAACTGCATAATAATATCAACTTTTTTTACTTCCGTAGATTCTTCTGTTAAATCTTTTAATTGAATCGTATATGTATATACATTATCTCTTTTTTTCTCAAAATCTAAAAATTCAAATTTATTATATTCAAAAAAGTTATTTTTTATATATTTTTCGAATTCTTCCTGTGTTCTAAAATAGTTATCTTTAAATCCTTGTGATATATAATTATAAGAAGTTTTATAGTCATGCCTATTTATCATTTGTATAAATCTATCTATATTCATTTGGACTCTTTTTTCTTCATTAGCTTCTGCATATGTATTTTTAAATTTTTCTGTTGTTATTGTATACAAATCCAACATAAAAGTATAGTCCATTATTGCATTTTCTTTAAATATATAATAATTTCCATATTGATCAATACATACATATTCTTTATAATTTTCATAATTATTTATTGTATATTTATCCGGCTTTATATCTTCTAACATTTCAATATTATCATTAATATATTTAGAAAAATTATCAATATTTCCAAATCTTTTATCTCTATATTCTTCTTCCATCAAATTATTATATGTATATTGAATATTATTCTTAAAGCTATTTTTTAATGAATTAAAATATTGGACTACCATGTATTCATCTGTAATATTTATATATTTATATTGATTATCTTCATTTTGGGATATCTCTTGATTATTAATATTAATATCATTAATATCCATATCTATATTATATGAATATTTTTTTATATAATCATCTAAATATATAGAAAATGCCATATTACTAGAATCAGTTTTTATTAATACGCTACAAGGCTCCTCGTCTATAGCAAAATATACAAAGAATATATTTATTGTAGAAGTTTCTTCGAAGATATATACTTTATCTATTTTTAAATTATAATCTGTATATTCTTTTATTTTATTTTGCAAACTTTCCTTTTTTATATCTAATTCTGATAAATATTGAGAATCTAAAATATTATATAGTTTTGAAACTCCTTCATTTCTTATTTCTATATCATCATATTTTTGAAAATTTATAATTCCCTTCATTTCTTTTATAAAATATATATATTTATTTAATATTTCTTCTACTGCAAAATATTTATTTTTATTTGTTACTTGAATAATTTCTCTATTCGGCTCATAAATATCTTTTTTTTCAAATTCTGTTTCAGCAAAATCACTTTCAATATCCTTGTTGTTGTTATTTTTCAAATAATTTATCATAATAGAAATGATAATTATAATCATTATCATCAATATTATTATTGCTAATTTTAGTTTATTCAACTTTATCATCCCCTTTATGGTACTCTCAAAATTTTTATAATTTGTGACTTTCTATGTCCTGATGTACTAGTTTCTGGTAAATCTGGGCTTCCTTCTGAACCTATTGATGAATTACCACCACAATTATATACAATAAATTTATCCGAACCAGTTGCTGCTACAATCTCTACATGACCACTATATACTAATATATCACCTGGCTCTGCATATTGGAGTGATATAGTTTGCCATCCTTGTGGATTACTATTAAAAGTGTTAGAATTCCATTGAAACATTCCATCTGTAAATCCTGATACGCCAGCATTTATAAGTACCCATGTAACATATGAGCTACAATCTATTGTATTTCCATTTATGTTTGGTAATCTTATTCCTAGTTTTAGATATTTATAACCACGTTCTCGAACATATTTATGTATTGCTATAGCTGAATCTACAATAGAACCATTACCAGCTGGCATATATTTCTGTAATTCACTAATTACTTCCTGAGTAGTATAAAAATTATGTGATCCACTAGTTCTTGTATCTTTTAAACTATCATTAGTATCATTAAAAAGAAATTGGCAATTACATAACCATGATTGTTGTCCCAACGAAGAAGCTGGTGTCATAAAATATACTGCACATTTTGCTTTATCTCCAGTTTTTACAACGTTATCTACAGCTGCAATAGTAGTAGCTGATGGATTTGCTCTTTCATAAGCCCCATTTCTTGTTGGTTGAAATTGCATAGGTGCAAAAACAACGTCATGTACAGTATTAGGAAATTTTGAAGATAATACTCTATTCAATATAACACTTACTACATATTCTTGTTGTTGTTGTGTTCCATCTCCTCTTTCTGCACTAGTAATTTTATATAATATTTGTAAATCACTTTCTGTCAAATTTAGATCTTCATATGAAGCTCCTCCACTTCCTATTGTAATACTACTCATAGCAGCTTTTTCAAAATCGCTATAGCTATATTCTTTAACTCCATAATCTTTTCCGGATACTTTATATAAAACATATCTCATAGCTTGTTCTATATTTTGAGTTTTCTCATCTTGATTTAATAAAGAAAAATAAAAATCAGCAGAAGTAATTAAATTGTTTTTTACTTTTTTATATTTTTCATTATTTATTAAATCAATAATTTGTTGTATATTATCTACATTACTTGTTTTATTAGTAGTCCTACATACTACTTGTTTTATTTCTTCATTGGTAGTTTCTTTAATATCTATTTTTCTGTTAGTTATTATATGTATATTGTTTATAGTTATAGTTTCATCATCATTAGCTTTAGAATCAACTGCTTCTTGTAATTCTACGTCAACATTATATCCTCTTAAATCATTTATTGTTTCTTCCGATATTTTATTATATTCTCCATCATTTTCAGGTTCTTTTATTTCTACAATTGTTGGATCTTGTTTATCAGTATAACTAGATTTATTGCAAATATCTTCTTTATTAGCAATCCATGTATTAGCCTTTGTTAATACTAATTGTGTACTATTATAAGTTTTCACTTCTTTAAAATTTTTAAGATTATTATAATATGTAGAGACATTCTCATTATTGACATCATATTCTCTGGAAATATTGACAGACACCTGACCAGTAGTCCTATTTGAATGTGAATTAGTTGATGTGGAGTCATCTTCATCTATTTCTTTAATCTTTGTATAATTAGCTGTTTCATTTAGCAAGTCATATATCTTTCCGCTATAATCGACTGTTGTAGTTGTTGTTTGTATAGTATCTTCCAATGTTAGTATAATTTCTTTATCTTTTTCGAGAAGTTTTAAAATATCTTTCATAAAATTTTCATCTTGTGCAATAAAATGAGTTGATATTGTAAAATTACTAGGCATTGCATATGCTGATACTAGATATTGATATTCAACTTCATTTAAATTTACGTCTGTTTCTTCATTGATTTTATTACCTTTTTCATCATAAATTTGTTTTATATTAATTGTAGCATAACATAATTGAAATGTATTTGGATTTAGTGAAAAATAGTTTTCTGCATTTGTATCATTATTGTTTACATATTCTTTTAAAGTTTGGTATGGTACATAATTTAATTTTTTTGCATTTGTTCCTTCTTCACCTGTATCTCTCTCTATTTCAACTAAACCATCTACTTCTGAACTTCCTATTTTAGGAAACATTGTTTTTATCTCTGCTTTCACATAATTTCTAATCATAGATTCTTTTACATTTCCATTTTCGTCTTTTGAATTTTTTTGTGAATATGTAAGTCCTGTTGCATTTGTATCTACAGCGCCTTTTTCTAAATCTTCAATTATTTTATTAATATAATCATCATTAATTTTATAATTTTTTCCATCATCAGATAGATATATAGCTCCTTTGACATCTTGTTCAACTGTAGCAGAACTATTAGAATCCAATCCTAAAAATGTTTTTATAGAATTACTAATGGTTGTTACAATTAATAATATTAATCCTATAATTAATAGTACTATTAATATTATACCTATTATTGGTAAAACAACTGGTATAATTTTAGCTAATATTTTATTCTTTGCCTTATTTTTTAATTTCTGTTTTGCATTATCTTGTACTTGTCCTAAAATACCTTTGTTTTTTTTACTATCATTATCTTCTTCCAATAGTTTCCACCGCCTTTGCTTAAAATAAATTAACTTCTATTTTTCCTCTATTCTCATATTCATTTCCCATTTGTTTATTTTCTTCGTATTCTTCATAATTGAAAACTATATCATTGAAAATCATCTTTTTTATAGTAATACTTGTATTGTAAACTTTATTAAATCTAACTTTAAATTTCTTACTATTATTAGCTTTAACTATTATTTCATCTTTTTCATTAAATTCACTATTTATTGATGAATAAGTAGCATCATTATTTCCTAATAAATATATGCTTTTTCTATATTTATCTCCGTTTAATAAAATATCATCTTCTGATTGATTATATATTCTAAATTCATATTCAACATAATCCTTAAATACATCCATTGAGATGATTTCAAATTTTATTTTATCTACTTCTGTAATTAAATTTTCAAAATTTTCACTATAAATATAATTATTAATATTTATCTTATAAGTGTTATCAGATTGTTTAATAAATGTATCATATTCTTGGATAATTTCATTTTTTCCGCCATTAGCTAGTATATCTCCTTCATAATTTATTAAAAAAGTGTTCACATCTTCTTGTGTACTCCAAGCTTGCATTGTATAATACTTTTTCTCTGTAAAAATATTACTAACATAATTATCATAAAAAATTTCTATATCCTTATAAAGAATTTCTTTACATTCATCAGTCAACATATTATAGGCTTTTTCAATCTCATTTTCATTACAATAATTAACAAATTCCTCCATTGTGGATTTTATAATATCACTATCACTTTCAGAAATATTATTTTTTTGTGTAATTATATAATCAGAATAATTATCGATAGTAGAATTCCTACTATCGATATTGTTCATATCTTCGGACAATTGTTTTTGCCTTGTTTTATACATATTATTTAATAATTGAATTATTATAAAAAATAATATAATTCCAGATATTATTCTTAAAATTATGATTTTATTTTCATAAAAATATCTTATAATTTTATGCATTATTGTCCTCCTATATATCATTTATTGCATCGAATTTATCTACTTTATTGAATGCGTTATTTACATAATTTTGCAATTCTTTTGTAGATTTATTAGCATTTTCAGGCTTTGCTTTTAATGCTTTAACTTGTTGTTTTGTAAACTCTTTTTTCTCTGTTGGATTTATTAAGGCTCCTTTATTTGATGCCTTTTTTCTAAATTTGATAATTGATGCTGCTTCTTTAGTTGATTCAGCCATTATACCTCTTTGTATAGCTTGTTCATCCGTCAATTTTTTTCCATTCTTGCCTAATGAATTTCTTATTTCTTCTGCCTGTTGACTTTTTCTAATATTAAATTCATTATTTACCTGTTGTTCATTATAATCCTTATGTTCCTGTCTAATTACTTGTTTTTCATTTTTTTCCCATTCATTATATTTTTCTTCTTTTATTGCTTCTGCATATTTTAAACATTGTTTTTGCTCATCATAATCTTTTACTCCTCTTGTTAATAATTCTTCACTAGCCACTTCTTTATAATATTTATAATCATCTCCATAATTATTCTTATAAAATTTATTTGTTTCATCACTATCTTTCCATTTTTTTATATAATTCATTGCCGCTGCTTGTTCATTTCCATATGCCCCAACTCTATAAGCATTAACATAATTATCTTTTGTTTTTTTGGAATTTTCCCAAGCAATTCCTGCTCCTTTAGCTCCTGCATAAATTGAGGCAGCTGATTCAGCTATATTAAATTTACCATCTGTAACACTAGCTCCCATTTCTACTGCTGCTGTCATTAAGCCCATTCCAGCTTGTACATATCTTTTTGCCCATCTTTTACCATTTTCTTTTGCTGATTTATCTGTATCCCAAATAGGTTTTACCATATTTTTCAATACTCTTTTTGCACCATTTCTTCTTTTAGTAGCCGTATTTTTCTTATTCCCTAATGACTCTGCTAAATTAATAGAAGCTGGATTTCTTGGCTGATAAACATCTTTTTGTCTTGGTTCTTCATCTATATAATCTGTTCCTATTCCTTCTTGATCTCTATATTGTTGTTGACCCTCGTTTTGTCTTAGTTGTCTATTTACATATTCCATTGATTCATCTTGATTTTGCCTTTGCTGTTGACCTCCATTTTGTCTTGGTTCTTGATCTTTTTGTCTTGGTTCTTCATCTATATAATCTGTTCCTATTCCTTCTTGATCTTTATCTTGTTGTTGACCTTCATTTTGTTTTGGTTGTTTATTTATATATTCCATTTGTTCATCTGGATTTTGGTCTTGCTGCTGACCTCCATTTTGTCTTGATTGTTTATCTAAATATTCTGCTTTTTCTTCCTGGCTTTGATTTATTTTTCCATCTGCTTTATTTCTCATCTGATCTTGACTCTGTTCTATTTCCATCTGAGTTTCACGCATTTCTTGTTCTCTTTGTGCTCTTTCTCTCTCTTGTGGAGATATTTGACTCTTTTCTCTTGTACCTTCACCTCTATCTAGATTCATTTCTGGAGTATCACCACTTTGCAATTGCATTCTATTTGATATACCTTCTATATCTGTATCTTTCTTCGTAGTAGGCATCCTTGATTGAGCTAATTCTGATTGTGGTCCATGTTCTTTTCCTAAGAATCCTCCACCTTTTTTCATACTTGCAATTGCATGCGAAGCAATTGCAGCTGAAGCAAATGAAGACATTCCTCCAACCATACCTCCACTAGCTTTTCCGAATCCAAAAATATGTTTCAAGAATTTTTCTGCTTGTGTCATAAATGCTAATGCTACTATTGCATATAAAGGATTATTAGCTGCTAAGGAAATTGATGAACTAATTAATACAGTATATAATAAATAATGTAATGGCTGTAATAATGCATTAAATATATATTCTTTTAACCACATTCCAAAAGCCTGTGCTTTTCCATCTTGTATTGGATACATTAAAGCAACTATTGGAGATATTAATGTTAAAAATGCCATGTTTATAACCCTTTTTAAATATACAATTGTAAATTTTACTGTATATACCAATAAAGCTATATAAACAATCTCATATGCTACTTTAGAAAAAAAGTTTTCATTTTGAACTTTAAATCTTGCAAGTCCAATAAGATTTGTTTTAAATTTTTCTCCCTGATATGAAACTACTATATTTCTCGTGTCATTATTTTCAGATGTAAATAACTTAGATAATTCTTCAGTCATTGTTAATGTAAAGCTCATTATATATTGCATTGTAAATAGTATTACAAAAGCTACAATCCAATCTAATAATTTTTCTTTATACTTAGCCTTATTTGACGAATTAGAATCTATCATAATTCTAATACCAATATATATAAGAACTGATAATAAACCTACAATAGCAATCATTCTTAAAACTCTATACCATGCTTTTATTATATTTTGTAATTGTTTAGCTATATTATGGTCTTCGTTAACAGAATTTTCACCGAAGTCCTTTACAGAAGGTTTTAAAAAATTAATATCTAACATTGGAACTTTGTTAGCAAATATTTCTTCACAAGAAAATATAAAATTAGGATAAAATGTTCCTGGTCCGTAATTCTTCTTTATTACAACATCTGCTTCTGTACTGGTTTCTATATCATCATCAATTCCATCTGTCATTACAGCCTCTGCATTATGCATCATAAAAGATTGAAGTGCACTTGATGCAGTATCAGCAAAAAAGTTAATAAATGCTACAAAAGGACTTAGTAAAATACCACCTGCATCTGAAAAAAAAGAACCCATATTATCAAACGCACCATCATCATCACTTTCCGTAGATTCTTCTGTTCTTGCAGCATTAGAAACTATCATCATATAATTAGGACATATGAAATTAAATAATGTTATAAAAACTATTGTAATTATAATCTTTTGTAAAAAACCTCTATGTTTAAAAAGTTCCATAATTCTCCCCTTATCCTCTATTTTTTTCTGCAATTTTATTTAAGTTTGTTTCAACAAATTCAAATTCCTTTTTAGTTGGTGTTATTTGTAATATTGCTGTATCTGAACCAACTTTTAGTAATCCTTCTCCTTTTGTACATGTAACTAAAAAATTAGCTTCTCCCTCACTTAATTTAAATACTTCTTTTAAATATTCTATTTCAGATTTATCTTGTGCTAAAAATAATTTTGTATCTGAAGATGTAAGAACAGCTTGTGCTTCTGGTTTTTCATAAAAATCTTGAAATCTTTGAGAAATAATAGCAAGAGAAACATTTCTTTTTCTTGCACGTCTTGCCATTTTATTTAAGAAGTCTACAGCTTCTGGATATGGCAATAACATCCAAGCTTCGTCAACTATAACTCTTTTCTGTGTTGCTTTTTTTCTATCTTCACTATTTTTCTTAACAAATTTTTCCCAAATCCAAGAAAGTAAAATTTGTTGTGCAAGTGGTCTTGCAAATCTTTCTTCTAATTGAGAAATATCTAAATTTATAAATGGTGCTCCTTCTAGCAATTCAAATGTTGATTGTCCATCAAAATATGCCATTTGCCCATCATATTCTCTAATATATTGTTTCATAACTTTTAATAAGTAGCTATAATGAAACTGATAATCTTTATTTTCATTTTGAGCTGCTTTTCTTTCAATTCTTTTATACCAAGATCCTATTGTAGGCATCTCTTTTCTCTTTTTTGAAATAATGCTAGAATTATCTGAAGCTTCATACAAACTTTGTGGATTTGAATTTATTCCCAATGATGCATATTCTTCTGCAACAGCTTCCGCTATTATCTGTTTTGTCAATTCATTAACTTCTTCTGAACGAGTACTACCTTTAGCCATAGTTATTAAAGCTTGTGTAACATCTTCTACTTTATTTTCTATACTTAAAATTTCTCTTTCCCTTCCAGTTATTTCATCTTTTACCTTTTCCACTTCTATATCAAATAGATTTATTATTGTTTGAGAAGTAGGACTTATAACTACATTTATTCCTCCTAGAGCTTCTGCAACAACATAATATTCACCTTCTGCATCTAATGCTAAACTTTCTATTCCCATCAATACAGATGATCTAGAAATTAAAGTTTTCATTGTAACTGATTTACCTGCACCTGACTTAGCAAATATAACCATATTATAATTTGTAAGTGAAGAATGAAAGTTATCAAATAAAATAGGTACTCCCGTTTGTTTATTAAAACCAAGTGGTACTCCCGTAGGATGTCCAACTTCTGAAGTTAAAAATGGAAATATAGTTCCCATTGATAATCTATCAAATGTATGAACTTTATCTATTTTATTATTCATTAATGGTAAATTAGATTTAAATGCTTCTTCTTGTAAAGCCCATGCGGATTTTATTCCAATTAACCCTTTTGACATTTCATTTACTAAAACTTTGGTCAATCTATCTAAATCTTCTAAATTATAAGCAAATAAAGTTGCTACAATTGATGCTTCATATAATTTATTAAATCCTGCTGCAATTTGATCCCTTAATTGCTCTGTTTCATATCTTTTTTGAGATAATATACTTTCTCTATTTATCTTTCCTCTATCCAAAGCAACAAGTCTCTCTGTTTCTAATTCTGTTATAACTCTATTTAATTCATTTTGAGATCTTGACTCTGGTATTGGATTTATGTATATAGAAGTATTTATATCTCCAAACATATATAAATCTCTAAATAAATATGGAAATGTACAAGATCTTGGTAAACTTGATATATAAAAACTCCTTGCATATTTACTCAAACTAGATATTATTTTTAAACAATCTATATCTGAAGCATCTATTCCAGATGGTGCTATTAATTCTTTTATAGTTTTTTTATGTAATATTTTATTCCTTAGTTCTTCATTTTTAATTTCTTCTTGGTCTACCTCTTCTTGTTTTATTTTTTTCTTTTTCATCTTCATTTCCTCCTTTTGAGTTTTCTTTATCTTCTTGTATCTTAATTATTGCTTCATCCGCAACGTCCTTACCTATATATCTAGAATTTTCTCTAATTAAATCTTGTGCTAATTCTGTAATTAAATCTTCTATATTTTCCTCTTTTTCAAATATTTTCATTTCTTTTTCATTTCTAACTTCTTCTACTTTTTCTTGCGCTAATTCTTGTGCTTTTTGTTCAATTTCTTTATTTAATAAATCCATCTTTTTATTTAATACATCTGGAGCTGTAGAATATAAGTCTTCGTATCCAGATTGAAATGCTTTTTCTATACTTAATGTATCTGCATCTTCTCTATTATAAGCATTATATAATAATTCAGCTAATCCCTCTGAATTAAGTATCTTAGATGTTATTTCACAACTTACTAAAGTTCTTATAATAGATTGTGCTTTCGTATATAATTCAGAAAATGCCATATTCTGTTTTTCATCTTTAGAATAGCTATTTGCTTCTAATTCAACAGAGTCATAACAAATAATAATATAATATTTTTTATTTAATACATTATGATTTAAACTCATTCTTTCTGTATTATTAATTATATCTAAAGTGTATTCATATAAATTTTTTTGTTTTATTAGTTCATAATAAACTTTTTGCATTTCTTTTTTTGTATATGATCCCATCTTTAGCATATCATTATATTCAGTTTGCATATTTCTATATCTATTTTCTATAGCTGTTAATTTATCTTTATATCCATTAATACTTGATTGTAAATTTATGGTTCTAGTCTGTATATATAATTGTATAGGAAATCTTAATGAATTTAAAAACTGCATAAATCCCTGTTCTACCGAAACTTGCTCCATCTCTGACATTAAATCATAATTAATTCCTTGACACTCTATAGCCATTAAATATTTGTTATTTTTTTGTATTATCATATTATCTTCAATTTTTTCAAATTCCATAAAATCAAATATTGATTGTTTTGTGTATTCTTTATATGTTTTCGTTTTAGAATTTTCAATATCTGTTTTTATATCTTTATTTTTACTTAATTCCTTTTGATTATCTTTTTTGTTCTTTCTATTTCTTATTAATAAAATAAAATATACAAAAACTAATATTACTAATATTGATATCATACCAATTAATAGCATAAACAATAATTGTGTTACTCCATCTACATTATTCATTTTTATCTTCCTCCATAAAATAAATATATATTTTATTTTTTTTCATCTTAAATTTTACCAATCTTTTCAATATATCGTATATGCTTTCTCCTGCAGTCTTTCTAAAAATTTCAAAATTATTAGAACTAGGCATTTTAAACGTAGTTATAAAAAATCCTATAAACCCAAAAATTATTATTGAAATCCATCCAGCAATTTTAACATTTAAAATTGAACAAATTGGATAAATAGTACACAATGCAATCAATGCACCTATTCCAGTTGCTATAAACGCTTTTGTAGAAAATACCATTAATATTCTTCCTTCTCCTTTTGTATCTCTTGGTATATTATAAGGTCCTCCTGCCATATGTTACCTCCTTTGTAATATAATCTCTTATTATTCTCTTTAATTATATCATGTATTCCTACAAAAAACTACTTTTTTTGATATTTTTTACTATATATTTAAAATTTAATATTATTGTAATATTATTGAAATATATTTATAAATAAATAAAAAATAAAAAAACTTGCGGAAACATAAATTCCACAAGTTTTTTTATTTCTTATTAACTACCAGCTATTCCAAATATCATTTTTGCTATACTAGATGCAGCAAAAACAACTACTACACCAACAATAAGAGGTATAAAAGATTTTTGATAGTCTGATTTTTCTTGAGCACTACCTAATACAAATTTAAAACCAAATACTGCTACTAAAATAACAGCCATAACTGCAGTTGCAATTTGAATTAACCCTAATATTTTACCAGCCATTGTTTGCATTCCAGATGAATCTATAGACTCTGTATTAGCTTTTATTCCATTAACTACTGATCCAGCACCTTGTCCAGCACCTTGTGGTGCTGCTGCTAAAGCTACACTTTGAAATGTACTTATTACTAAAATTGCTATCATTAGCATTGATAATAATTTAACTGTTTTTTTCATATTTATTCCTCCAATCTTTTTTTTTTATTTTTATAACAATATACCAATTATATCAAATTAGTATAATTTTAATTACTTATTTAAATTTTTGATAATATACTAATTGCTATTTTCCATATACTAAAAGCTCCAAATGTTACAATTAAACCTATCAAAAATGGCATTAACGATTCTTTTATTTGTGCTTTTTCTTCTGTACTTTGCATCATAAATTTTATTCCCATTATTGCAATCATAATAAATGCTACAAATACACCTATTGTCATTAATACATTAGAAACAATTTTTGATAAGGTTTTTAAAGAACTTTCGCTAATCCCTATATGTAAACTCGATTCGTCATCTATCTCACCTGAAACAAAATCATCTGCATCTTTAAATATACTTTTTGTTGCTTCATCTGCATCTACTGACCTAGCAACAACTACATTAGTTTTTAGTATACAAATATATATAATTAATAATAAAAAAATTATAAAACATTTATATATTAATTTCATATATTCCTCCTTACTAACAACTATTTACCAAATTGATTATATATCACTTTAACAATAGTAGAACCAAATACTAATAATATTGCACCTATAGTAAAAATAATTAATTGTTGTTTATTAATAGCTTTTTCATCTGCACTACCCAATACATAATAAAATCCAATCATTGCTATACATACTACACCTATTACTACACCAACTATTGTTATAACACCTAAAATTTTATTTATCATATTTTTGGAGTCTTGATCTATATTTATAGATGGCTTATATGAAGAATCAGCACTAGTAGTTAATCGGTTTAGTGCATCTGTATCATACAAGTGAGATGCTGCAATTACTATATTATTTATATTAATACAGAATATCACAAAAATTGTTATTATAAAAAAAGTTTTTTTTATTTTTGATATTTTTTTCATCTTTTCACCAACTTTCGATAATATTCTTATTTAATTATACAATATATTTTTCTTTTATGCAAGTAATTTTTTTTATTACACAAAAAAAGTCTTAAAAAAAATATAGAACACCATTAGTTCTATATTTTTTGGCGGAGAAAGAGGGGTTCGAACCCTCGCGCCCCTTACGAGACCTAACAGTTTAGCAAACTGTCCCCTTCACCAC
>CANRBK010000017.1 GCA_947628845.1 uncultured Clostridia bacterium
GCTGAAGAAGTTAAAAAAGAATATGAACCTCAAGCAATTGAAGCTATAAAATCAAGATTAATGTTAGAAGCAGTAATTAAAGCAGAAAAAATAGAAGCAACAGAAGATGAAATAGTAGAGAAAGTTAAAGAAATGGCAAAAAATTATGGAAAACCAGATGACGAAGAATTCTTAAAAAATGAAAATGTAAGAAAATACATAAAAAGCGGAATAGAATCTGAAAAAGCATTAGAATTCTTAGTAAAAAATGCAAAAATAAAATAGAGTAAAGAAAGGTTGGGGTGAAAAAAATAATAAAATTCATTACCCAACTTTTATTTATATAATTACCAAAGCAACTAAATTGTAATGGTTATAAAGGAGGAATATTTATGTTAGAGAGAAATAGTTTAGTACCTTATGTAATTGAACAAACAAGTAAAGGAGAAAGATCTTATGATATTTTTTCAAGATTATTAAAAGATAGAATAATATTTTTAGGAGAAGATGTAAATGCAACATCTGCAAGCTTAGTAATAGCACAACTATTATTCTTAGAATCAGAAGATCCAGATAAAGAAATATTTTTATATATAAACTCACCAGGAGGATCTATAACAGATGGAATGGGAATTATAGATACAATGAACTATATAAAATGTCCAGTAACAACAATATGTGTAGGTTTAGCAGCAAGCTTTGGAGCAGTACTATTAGCAAATGGTGAAAAAGGAAAAAGATTTGCAACTCCAAATTCAGAAATATTAATACATCAACCATTAATAGGTGGGCAAGGAGGAGGAATTTCAGGCCAAGCAACTGAAATTAAAATACATGCTGATCATATGATAAGAACAAGAGAAAAACTAAATAAATTATTAAGTGAAAAAACTGGTCAACCAATAGAAGTAATAGAAAGAGATACAGAAAGAGATCACTATATGACAGCACAAGAAGCACTAGAATATGGATTGATAGATGGAATAATGGATAAAAGAATGTAAAACATGTAAAAAACGAAGGGAGTAGATTATGGCTAAAAATGATGTACCTAAAAATGTAATATGTTCATTCTGTGGAAAATCACAAGAAAGTGTAAAAAAAATAGTAGCAGGACCAGGAGTATATATTTGTGATGAATGTGTAGACCTTTGTACAAGTATAATAGCTGCTGAAGTTTATGAAGACGAAGATGTAGGATACACTTTAAATGATTTAGATAAAATACCAAGTCCAAAAGAAATAAAAAAGATATTAGATGACTATGTAATAGGACAAGAGGAAGCAAAAAAGACTCTATCTGTTGCTGTATACAACCATTATAAAAGAATAGCACATGAAGACAGAGAAAAAAAAGATGACGATGTAGAAATACAAAAAAGTAATATTTTATTATTAGGACCAACAGGATGTGGAAAAACACTTCTTGCAAGAACACTTGCTAGAATATTAAATGTACCATTTGCAATAGCAGATGCAACAACACTTACAGAAGCAGGATATGTAGGAGAAGATGTTGAAAATATCTTATTAAAACTTATCCAATCAGCAGATGGAGATATTCAAAAAGCAGAAAAAGGGATTGTATATATAGATGAAATTGATAAAATAACAAGAAAATCTGAAAATTTATCAATAACTAGAGATGTTAGTGGTGAAGGAGTACAACAAGCACTATTAAAAATAATAGAAGGAACAATAGCATCAGTACCGCCACAAGGTGGAAGAAAACATCCAAATCAAGAAATGATACAAATAAATACAGAAAATATTTTATTTATTTGTGGAGGAGCATTTGAAGGCTTAGAAAATATAATAAAAGATAGAACAGGAAAGAAAAGTATAGGATTTGGAACAAAAATAGAAAGTGAAAAAGAAGTTAATAAATACGAAATTTTCCAAGAGATGTTACCACAAGATCTACTAAAGTACGGATTAATACCAGAATTTATAGGAAGATTACCAATTATTGCAACATTAAGAGACTTAGATAAACAAGCTCTAATAAAAATAGCAACAGAGCCAAAAAATGCATTAGTAAAGCAATATCAAAAACTATTAGAAATGGATAATGTAGATCTTGAATTTAGACAAGATGCATTAGAAGCAATTGTAGATAAAGCAATAGAAAGAAAAACTGGAGCTAGAGGATTACGTTCTATAATAGAAGAAATAATGAGAGATATAATGTTTGAAATACCTTCAACTCCAAATATTTCAAAATGTATAATAAACCAAGAAACAGTAATAAATAAAGCTCAACCAGAATTAATAATTAATAAAAATAAGGAAGATATAAAATTAAAAAAGAATAGACATGTACCAAATAAAAATAATAGAGAAACAGCATAAATAAAAGGCAGAAGATTCTGCCTTTTATTAGTAAAAAGATATAAATAATACCTTTAGATTTTAAATATATAATTTTCTAAAATCATAAAATTCATATATTTGAATAGAAATATAAAATGTAAAAAATAAAAGAAAGGGAAAAAACAATGGAAAATAACTGGTTTAACAAGAAAATTGAAGATATTGAAAAAGAATTAAAAACTAACAAAGAAAAAGGACTAAATGAAGAACAAGTTAAAGAAATTAGAAATAAAGTAGGATACAATGAATTAAAAGCAACAAAAAAGAAAACACTATTCCAAAGATTTATAGACCAATTTAAAGACTTTTCAATAATTATATTAATAATAGCAGCAATAGTATCAGGAATTGTTGGAATAAGTGAAGGAGAAGGAATAACAGATACAATAATAATTCTTATAGTAGTTATAGTAAACGCAATTATAGGAGTAGCACAAGAAAGTAAAGCGGAAAAATCACTAGAAGCTTTACAAAAATTAAGTGACCACGCATCAAAAGTTATAAGAAACGGAAATATACAAGTAGTTCCAGCAAGAGAATTAGTGCCAGGTGATATTGTAGTATTAGATACAGGAGACTACATACCAGCAGATTTAAGAATAATAGAGGCAGTAAATCTAAAATCACAAGAAAGCTCATTAACAGGAGAATCAGTTCCAGTTGAAAAAACAGCAGATATAATAAATGATGAAAAAATAGGAATAGGTGACAGAAAAAATATGCTATTTTCATCAAGTTTAGTAACGTATGGGAGAGGAAAAGGAATTGTTGTAGAAACAGGAATGACAACAGAAGTTGGAAAAATAGCAGGTATGATAAATTCTACAGAAAAGCAAGAAACACCACTACAACAAAAATTAAACAAGCTAGGAAAAACATTAGGAATAGCTGCAATTATAATTTGTATAGCAATATTTGTTATTGGAATATTACAAGGAAAAGAAATAATTCAGATGTTTATGACAGCAGTAAGTTTAGCAGTTGCAGCAATACCAGAAGGATTAGTAGCAGTGTCAACAATAGTTCTAGCAATAGGTGTACAAAAAATGGTAAAAAGAAATGCAATTGTAAAAAGATTACCAGCAGTAGAAACTTTAGGAAGTAGTACAGTAATATGCTCAGATAAAACTGGAACATTAACTCAAAATAAAATGACTGTAGAAAAAATTTTTTGGAATGATGCAATAAGAGATGTTAAAAACATTCAAGATAATGAAATAGATCAACAATTAAAAAAACTAGTATATGCAAATATGTTATGTAATGATACAAAAATATCAAAAGAAGGAACATTAACAGGAGATCCAACAGAAACAGCATTAGTAGATATGGCGTTTAAACTAAACTTTGACCCAAGTATATATGATAGAATACCAAGACATGAAGAAATACCATTTGATTCAGACAGAAAATTAATGACAACAATAAATGAAATAGATGGTAAATATATAGTTTATACAAAAGGTGGAATTGACGAATTACTAAAAAGATGTACAGCATATGAAATAAATAATGAAGTAAAAAATAACATAAATGAATATATAAATAGGATAAGAGAAAAAAATGAAGAAATGGCGAAAGAAGCCTTAAGAGTATTAGGATGTGCTTATAAAGAAATAGATCACATACCATCAAAAGAAGAAATGGAAACACTAGAAAATGATTTAATATTTATAGGTATGGTAGGAATGATAGATCCGCCAAGAGAAGAAGCTAAAAAAGCAGTAGAAAAATGTAAAACAGCAGGAATAAAAGTTGTAATGATTACAGGAGACCATAAAATTACAGCAACAGCAATAGCAAAAAAATTAGGGATATTAGAAAATGAAGATGAAGCAATAACAGGTGCAGAACTTGAACAAATGAGTGATGACGAATTAGAAAAAAATGTAAGAAAATATTCTGTTTATGCAAGAGTATCTCCAGAACATAAAGTAAGAATTGTTACAGCATGGCAAAAAAACGGAGAAGTAGTAGCAATGACAGGAGATGGAGTAAATGATAGTCCAGCACTAAAAAAAGCAGATATAGGATGTGCAATGGGAATTGTTGGAACTGATGTAGCAAAAGAAGCAGCAGATGTTATTTTAACAGATGATAATTTTGCAACAGTTGTATCAGCAGTAGAAGAAGGAAGAAGAATATATGATAATATTTTAAAAGTAATACAATTCTTATTATCAAGTAACGTTGGAGAAATAGTAGTATTGTTTTTTGCAACTCTTTTAACACCACTATTTAGTAAATGGTTTGGAATTACTGATATAAGCAGTTTAGAAATTTTATTACCAATACATATTTTATGGATAAACTTAGTAACTGACTCATTACCAGCATTAGCATTAGCCTTTGATCCAGCTAATAGTGATATAATGAATAGAAAACCAGTAAAACCAGGTAAAGGAGTATTTACTAAAGGAATGACATGGAGAATTATGTATCAGGGAATAATGATAGGGGTATTAACATTAGTTGCTTTTATGATAGGTTTAGCTACAACAAATCATCCAATAGATGGTTTAAGTTTAGATAAATCAAAGATCGAAGTTGGGCAAACAATGGCATTTGTAACATTAGCATTCTGTGAATTAGTTCATGTATTTAATGTTAGAAATAATAAAAAATCTATATTTAAAACTGGAATATTAAACAACATGAAACTAATTGGCGCAGTTGTTTTATCTGCAATTTTAATGCTTGTAATACTTATAATTCCTGGATTAAGACATTTATTTAGTATACCAGTATTACCAACACAAAATATAATAGAGTTAATTTTATTAATATTTGCACCTCTTTTAATAGTTGAGATATTTAAATTATTTAAAATTAATACTACAAATGAAGAATAAATATCAAAAAACACTTGTACTTTTTGTATTTTGTAAGTATAATATAATAGAAAAATATAAAAGGAGATAGTTTTATAGTGATTGAAAGAATGACTAATAGTCAAAGAAAATATATTGTTCAAAAGATACAAAAGATACAGAGAATACAAAAAATAACACATACTAGATATTTTAGTAATAGAGAAATGGTAAAAAAACAAGAAAAAGATACTTCTCAGAGTGATAATTTTGAAGAAATATTGAATGAAGAAAAAGAAAAACTAAAAGCTGCTAGTCAAACAGAATATAAGGGAATTTTATCAGAAAAAGAAAGAGTAAGACAATTTAAAAAATCTCTAAATGATGGCTATATTGCATATCAAAAAATTATTGAACATACAGCTGATATGCAAGAAGAAAAATATAGACAAGAGAATAAAGAAGATTATGAAAATGATGATAGATATGACGGAAAAGCATAAATCTTAAGAAATACAAAGGAGGAAATATAAAAATGTACGTATTTAATAAAATAATAGTAAATCCACAATTACCAAAGAGAATAGAAAAATTGTCGGAGATATCAAATAATTTATGGTGGTCTTGGAATACAGAATTTCTCAGACTCTTTAAAATGATGGACAGAGACTTATGGGAAACATGCGAAAAAAACCCTATTAAATTTTTAAAACTAGTATCTCAAGATAGATTAGAAGAATTAGCTAAAAATAATGATTTCTTAAAAGAATATGATAAATTAGCAAAACAATTTGATGATTATATGACAAGTAAAAATACATGGTTTTCAAACAATTATCCAGATTGCAAAAAAGATTTAATAGCGTATTTTTCAGCTGAATATGGACTAGATGAAACAATTCCTATATATTCAGGAGGACTTGGTATATTATCAGGAGATCACCTAAAATCAGCAAGTGATTTAGGAATTCCATTAGTAGCGGTTGGATTACTATATAAGAATGGATATTTCCATCAAAAAATAAATGGTTACGGAGAACAAGAAACAGAATATAACAATATAGAATTAAGCAATTTACCAATAAGCCCAGTTAAAGATGAAAATGGATTTGAGCTAAAAATACATGTTAAATTTGAAAAAAGAAATGTATACTTAAAAGTATGGCAAATAAATGTAGGAAGAATAAAACTATATTTACTAGATTCAGACATAGAAGAAAATATCCCAGAAGACAGAGAAGTTACCTTAAGATTATATGGTGGAGACCAAGAAATGAGAATAAAACAAGAAATTGTTTTAGGTATGGCAGGAACAAATCTATTAACAAGAGTTTTAGGATTGAACCCTATAATATTCCATATGAATGAAGGACATTCAGCATTTTTAATATTAGAATTAATAAAAAATATAATAAAAGAAAAACAAGTATCATTTGAAGTAGCAAAAGATATAGCAAGTTCAAAAACTGTATTCACTACACATACACCAGTGCCAGCTGGAAATGATATATTCCCAATAGAACTAGTAGAAAAATATTTTAAAGACTTCTGGATAAGATTAGGATTAAATAGAGAACAATTTTTAAAATTAGGAATGAAACCATGTAAGGATTTAGAACATGGATTTAATATGGGAATATTAGCACTTAAAATAGCAGGAAAGAAAAATGGAGTAAGTGAATTACATGGAGCTGTTTCTAGAGAATTATTTAATGATGTATGGCCAGAAATAGCTGCAAATGAATCTCCAATAACTTATGTTACAAATGGTATACATACATGTTCTTGGCTTGCACCAAGCTTAAAACAATTATATAATAAATATTTAATGCCATATTGGCAAGACAACATACATAATGATGAAGTATGGAAAAATATAAAAGATATACCAAATTCAGAATTATGGAAAATACATCAAGAAAGAAAAGAAAAATTATTACATTTAGTAAAACATTGTACAACAGATAGATTAAGAAGATCAGGATATAGTTATGAAGAAATAAATGATATAACATCAAAATTAGATCCTAATGTATTAACTATAGGATTTGCAAGAAGATTTGCAACATACAAAAGAGCAACTTTAATATTTACAGATATAGAAAGAATAACACAAATATTAAATAATCAAGATAGACCTGTACAAATTATTTTTGCTGGAAAAGCACATCCAGCTGATAAAGAAGGACAAGATTTAATAAAAAGAATACATGAAATATCAATGATGCCACAATTTAAAGGAAAAATATTCTTATTAGAAAATTATAATATAGCAATGTCTAGATATTTAGTAAGTGGTGTAGATATATGGTTAAATAATCCACGAAGACCTATGGAAGCATCAGGGACAAGTGGACAAAAGGCTTCAGTAAATGGTGCTATAAACTTCAGTGTTCTAGATGGATGGTGGGCTGAAGGTTATAACCAAGAAAATGGTTGGACAATAGGAACAAATGCAGATTATAGCTCATATGAAGAACAAGATATAACAGATAGCCAGAGTATATACAATACATTAGAAGAAAAAATAATTCCAACATATTATCAAAAAGATAAAGATGGAATCTCTGAAAAATGGATGAATATTATGAAAAATTCAATAATATCAACAGGTGGAAAATATAGCACTTCAAGAATGTTGGTGGATTATACAAATAAATTATATATACCATTAATTAAATTAACTAAAAAATATTATGAAAATGTTGATAATGTTGCAGAATTTAACTTATGGAAGAAAAATATTTATACTAACTGGAAAGATATAAAAATTATACAAAAAAATAATTTAAATAATATTACGATGGATGCTGGAAATAACATTGAAGTAAGATGCGAAGTTCACCTTCCAAATGTAGATGTAAATAATATTAGAGTAGAATGCTATTATGGAAAAATATTGGATAATGGTTTAGTAGAGAATGTAAGTATAATACCAATGGAATTACAAAATCAAAATCAAGAAGAAAAAACGTACGAATATAGTACTAAAATTGAATTAAAAACAGGCGGAAATTATGGTTATACTTTCAGAGTTATGCCACAGCATGAAATGATATTAGATTCAGAAAACTTGAATTTAATTAAATGGATTACTCAATAATAGGAGAAATATGCATATGACAAATAATAAAGGAATTACTTTAATTGCATTAGTTATAACAATTATAATTTTATTGATATTAGCAGGAGTGACAATAATAAAATTAACGCAAAGCGGCTTGTTTGAAAACATACAAAAAGCAAGGCTAGAACATGAAAAAGCGGAAGTAAAAGAAGAATTACAATTAGCTGTTTATAGTATACAAACTGACAATGCTAGTAATTTCTCTATGTCATCAATAGTAGAAAAATTGTCCAAAGAAAAAAATTTGGATTTAGATAAATTAGAATGGGATAGTAATCAACCAAAAGAACAACCAAATGGTGTTTATAAAGGGTATAACTTTTATATAAGTGATAATTATGAAGTAATACTTGGAGAAAAGATAAAAATAAATAAGGAAAATGACATTTTATTAGAATATAGTTCAGAAAATAAAAACATGGAAGAATCTGTTAAAATATTAAAAGTGATAGATAAAACTCAAAACGGATATGATGCGCAAGCAATAAATATGAATTATAATGATAGTAAGGGAATAGTATTTGATGGGAATTCTTCATATGCAGTTTTAGATAGTGAAAGATTAAACATGACTTATCCAATAACAATAACTGCAATAGTTAAGTGGGAAAACGGAACGAATAATTTGTTATTTATAGATGAAAAATCAGGAATTGGAATAGGAACCTATAATAATCAAATGATACTAAGTGTTGAAGATTCAAAAAGTAATTATTATAATTTGCCAGAAGATTTTTTGAACAATGAAGTTAATTATATAACAATAGTATATAATCAAAATGCAGCAGATAATGAGTTATACATAAATGGACAAAAGTTAATACAGAATAGTACAAAAGGTTCATGGTGCTTAAATGAATCAGGGACATATTTAGGAAGAAGAAGATCAGGGAGCTATTTTAAGGGGATTTTATATGATTTTAAAATATATAATAAAGTATTTTCAGAACAAGAAATAGAGACGAGATATAATAAAGAAAAAAATGATTATGAGAATAATAATACTACTAGTAATGAACAAGAAGATTATTTGATTTTAGAATATCTATGTAGTATGGGGCAAAATGAAGAAACGAATATACCATACATAATAAAAAATAAAGAAAATAATAATTATGATATAAAATTAAAAAATATAGAATACGATGAAACCAGAAAAGGACTTAAATTTGATGGTACAACATCTTATGGAATAATAGAAGATAGTGCATTTGAAATAGATTTTCCAACTACAATAACAATAGTAGCAAAAAGCAATGATAATAGTAATAATATTTTATTTACTAATAAGGCATCAAATATTGGGATAGGATTATACCAAAATAAATACATAATGTTAGAGAATTTTACTAGTACACTTGCTAAAATGTATGATATAAATAGTCAATTTCTATCAAATAGCATTAACTATATAACAGCAATATATGAAAATAATATAAATAATAATAAATTATATTTAAATGGAACAAAAATTGAAAGTTATACAACAGGAGATGGATGGAATAGAAATGAAGAAGGTACATATTTAGGAAGAAGAAATTCAGGAAGTTATTTTAATGGAATATTATATAAAATAAAAATATATAAAAAAGCCCTTTCAGAAGATGAAATTATAAAAGAATATGAGAAAGATAAAAATACATATTAGAATAATTAATACATAAAATAAAAGTGATAGGTTGTACTATCACTTTTACCTTATGTATTAATTAAAAACCAAATTTTATAATTCCATTTTTAAAATCTAAATTGCTTACAGAATTATGACCAAAACCTATTGTATATACATTTGTAGCAAAGATATCCTTATTTAACACTAAATTCAAATTTTCATCTTTATTAGTATCAACAAATTTTTTTACAGAAGTTATTATTTGAAGATTAGGATTTTTTTTAGCAATTTCAGAGACAAGATATTGGCCATTTTCATTGAAACCAAGAACTCTAACATAAGGTATAATATTTTTAGAAATTTCCATATCATTTTTTGTAATTCCCAATAAAGCATATAATAAAATTCTTTGAATTCTAGTTTGAGTATATCTTTTTGATTTTATCATATTTAAAATTTCTGGAAAACTATTGCTTGAATCAACAGCATTTTTAATTACAAATTCCAGACCTTCGGAAACATCAGGAATATTTGAAATTTCTTCAATTGTCATTTTTCGTAAAGTATAAATAATTTCATTTTTAAAAATATTTAAGTCAGAAACAATACGATTATTTTTAATATTATCAATTAAAATAGAGTAAGTATTATATGGTACCAAATCGTTAATTTTATCATAATTTTCGTTAATTAACAAATCTCTAATTGCAGTAGCACTAGAAATATTATCTGAAAAATCCTTACTATTATAATCAGATTTATATCTAGCAATACAGATAGGCTTTATTGAACTTTTATATTTTTTTAATGACTTTAAATATTCGATACCTAAAATATTATTAGGAGAAGATAAAACATTTGAATATTTAATGTCATTAAGATATATCAAAATAGCATTTTCACGAGCTTTTGGAAAAGGCAATCCTTTTTTTAATTCATTAGAAAGGATTGTCTTATATTTAATAGGTTCAGAATATAAAATATTAGCGATATCATCTAAAATATTTATATCGTTAGTTTCAGAACCAAAAGATAAATAATCAACTATACCTAAGGAATTTAAAATTTTAATAGCACCATCAGCAAAATTTTCTGCACTAGAAATTGAATATAAAGTTGGCAATTCAATAACTAAATCTATGCCACTAGAAAGAGCCATTTTTGCTTTTTCCCATTTATCTACAATAGAAGTAGAACCACGCTCAGTGAAATTTCCACTAATAATTGCAATTGAATAATCACAATTAGTTAATTTTTTTGAATTTTCCAAATGATATAAATGACCATTATGGAAAGGATTATACTCTGCAATAATTCCTAAAACTTTACTCATAAAATTACCTTCTTTAAAAACTATTGTTATTTTTATTTAATATTGATATAATAACATAAAAAATGGAAAAAAACAAGAAGGGAAAAAATATGGAAAAAGTTATTATATACACAGATGGAGCATGCTCAGGAAATCCAGGACCTGGAGGATGGGGAGCAATTTTAATGTATAAAGATATAAAAAAAGAAATTTCAGGAGGGGCTAAAGAAACAACAAATAATATAATGGAACTTACAGCCGCATTGGAAGGATTAAGACTATTAAAATTTCCATGTGAAGTAGAATTATATAGTGATAGCAGCTATTTAGTAAATGGTTTTACACAAGGATGGATATATAATTGGCAAAAGAATAATTGGAGAACAGCAAGCAAAGAACCAGTAAAAAATAAAGAAATTTGGCAAGAGATATATTCTTTAACAAAAGTGCATAATGTAAAATTTATAAAAGTAAAAGGTCATAGTGATAATGAATTTAATAATAGATGTGATGAGCTTGCAAGACAGGCAATAAAGAATTTGTAACTAAAATGTAATATTTTAAATTTGACAAAATTATTGAAAAAAATATATGTTTATTTTATAATTAAATTGTAAGATTGGCACTACAAAAAAAAGAAAAATATGGAAGGCGGAAGATTTAATGGATACATTTGCAGATTATATATTAAATGAAAAAGATTTAGCAGCAAAAGTTGAAATAGTATATTATTTATCTAAAAAAGAGAATATTTTTTTTGACAAATCAGTTATCTTTAAAACTGAATTAGCTAGACTTTTTTTAAAGTATAATAAAATAGATCTAGATGAAAATATAGTTTTAACAGCATGTTTATTATGTAACTGCAAAAAAGTAGAAAATACAAAAGATTTTAATGAAATTAAATCTTTTGCGAAAAAAGGAGCAAATTACTTAGAAACATTAGGATTTGAAAAAAGATTTTGTAAAATTTGTGAAGAATTAAATAGATATAGCGGGAGCAATCCAAGAGAAAGAGAAAGTGATATTTTAGAACTAGTAGAACAATTTGGAGGTATGTTATTAGATAGACCAGAAAGATTAGGATTTTCACCAGATGATGCAGTAGTTTTATTAATATATAGAAATTTAAAAAATAAATATAATAGATATGTAGAAACATTTTCTAAATTTATAGATATGTTAGAAGAAATTGAGATGGGACAATTTGTTGAAAACAAGGCTCTTATGACATTAAGGAAAATGTATAATGAAACAGATGAATTAAGTAATTTTATAAAAAAAGTAGTAAACCAATATGAACCACAAATTGATAGTATAATAAGTAAAAAATATAAACAAGTAAAAGATGAAATGTTTGAAGAAGCAACTAATAATAATAGACCATTATTTACAGAAGAAACAACCAAGAGAATTATTGGAGATATAGATAAAAGAAAACAAGTTATAGCAAAACAAGAAATATTATAAAAGAAAGAGGATTAAAATGTACGATATATTTGCGGATTTACATATACACATAGGAAGAACAGAAAGTGGAAAACCAGTAAAAATAACAGCAGCAAAAAGCTTGAATTTTGCTAATATTGCTAAAGAATGTGCAGAAAGAAAAGGGATAAATGTTTGTGGAATTATAGATTGTGCATCACCATATGTAATAGAAGATATAGAAAAATTTCTTAAAACTGGGGATGCTTATGAATTAGAAGATGGTGGAATTATATATAAAGATAAAGTATGCATTTTATTGGGAAGCGAAGTAGAAACTTCCGAAAAAGGAAGAAATGGAAAATGCGGAGCTGCCCATAATGTATGCTTTTTTCCACATTTAAAAGATATAAAAGAATTTTCAAATGAAATGAGTAAACATATAAAAAATATAACTTTAAGTACACAAAGATCAAATATATCTGGATATGAATTGATTGACATTGTAGAAAAATATAATGGAATACTAATTCCAGCACATATATTTACACCATTTAAAAGCTACTATGGAAATTGCAATGACAAATTACAAAACATTTTTAGAGAAAAATATGATAAAATATTTGCAGTAGAATTAGGATTAAGCTCAGATACATTTTTAGCAGATCAAATATCTGAGCTAGAGAATAAAACATTTGTAACAAATTCAGATGCCCATTCACTTCCAAAAATAGCGAGAGAATACAATAAAATGAAAGTAGAAGATATATCTTTTAAAGAAATAGTAAAAGCATTAAAGAATGAAGATGGAAGAAAGATAGTAGCAAATTATGGATTAGATCCAAAACTTGGGAAATATCATAGAACATTTTGTGATAATTGTAATAATACTATAGAGACAAAAGAACCAATATCAGTGTGCCCAAAATGTGGAAGTGATAAAGTTACATTTGGAGTTTTTGATAGAATAGAATTGATAAAAGACAAAAAACAAACTAAAAGCCCAGAAAATAGACCACCATATATTTATCAAGTACCACTTGGTTTTATTCCTGGAGTTGGAGGAAAAACAATTGAAAAATTATTAGGAACTTTCGAAACAGAAATGAATATTTTACACAAATTATCTAAAGATGATATAGAAGCTGTTGTTGGAGAAAAAGTTGCAAATGCTATTGAAAATGCTAGAACTGGACAAGCAAAAGTCCAATCAGGTGGAGGAGGAAATTATCGGCAAAATACTTTAATGTAAAAAAATAAATTACATACACCATATACAAGGGCATATAATTATTAACGTATAAAAAATATAAAGATAAAAATAAATAGTTCTAAAAGTCTTCTTATTGAATACACATTATGTATAAATATCTAGAAAAAGATAAGGAGATTTTATGAAAAAAGGCAAAAGATTAAATAAAATAAATATAATTTATAAGCATGTAAAAAATAATAGTAAAGAATATTTTTTAGTATCATTAATATTTGTAATAGGAATTTTTTTAGGAGTAATGTTTATAAACAATACACAAGAAGTACAAAAAACCGAAATAACTTCTTATTTAAATAGTTTTATAGAAAAATTAAAAAATGTAGAAAATTTAGAAAATATGCGATTATTAAAAACAAGTATATTAGAAAATATAATATTATCAGTAACTTTATGGTTTTTTGGAACTACAGTTATAGGTATACCAGTAGTATTTGGAATAATAATGTATAGAGGTTTTTGTTTGGGATATACAATTTCAACTATTATATCTATAATGGGATTAGGCAAAGGAATTATATTTATCACTATAGCATTATTTTTGCAAAACATAATATTTATACCTGCAATAATAGCCATTGGAGTAAGTGGTTTTAAATTATATAAATCCATTGTAAAAGATAGAAATAAGGAAAATATAAAAGTTGAAGTATTAAGGCATACAATATTTTCAATAATCATGATGATGGTTCTATGTATTGCTTCAATTATTGAAATTTTAATTTCTACAAATATTTTAAAACATTTTATAAAATATTTTTAAAAATGTCTTTACTTTTTTTTAATATTTTGATATAACATATACATAATTTATGTAAATGAAATATTTTGATATAGGGGTAGGTAAAATGGAGAAACAATTAAAACTTTTTTTTGAATTTTTAGAAGAAGATAAAAAATTATCAAGTAACACATTACAATCATACAAAAGAGATTTAAAACAATTTAGAAGATATATAGAAGGATGCGAAGTTTCATACAATAAAGTAGATGAAGAAGTAATGAAAAATTATATTGAATATTTAGAAGAAATAGGTAAAAAACCTTCAACTATTTCAAGATGTATAGCATCAATTAGATCTTTTTATCAATATGTATTAAAAAAAGGAAAAGTAAAAAAAGATCCAACAAAAAATCTACAATCACCAAAGGTAGAAAAAAGAGTACCTTGTGTTTTAACATCAAAAGAAGTAGAATTATTATTAGAGCAGCCTAAAGATATTGATTTAAAAGGAATTAGAGATAAGGCAATGTTAGAATTTGCGTATGCTACAGGAATGAGAGTTACAGAAATAATTTCTTTAGATATAGATGACATTAATTTTAAAGAAGGATATGTAAATTGTAGAAAAGCTAATAAACAAAGAAGTATACCATTAGGAAAAATGTCATTAAAAGCATTAAAAGATTATGTTGACAATGCTAGAGATATTTTGTTAAAAGATGATAAAGAACAAGCTTTATTTGTAAATGTTAATGGACAAAGATTAACAAGACAAGGATTTTGGAAAATAATAAAATTTTATAAAGAACAAGCTCATATAACAAAAGATATTACACCACATGTTTTAAGACACTCATTTGCGACACATTTATTACAAAATGGAGCAGACTTAAAATCAATACAAACAATGTTAGGACATTCAGATATTTCTTCAACACAAGTTTATATGCAATTTCAAGATGAAGGAATAAAAAATATTTATCAAAAAGCTCATCCAAGAGCATAGAAATAACAAAAATAAAAGATGGCAATAACTTGTAACAATACAGGTTAATATTGCTGTCTTTTTATGTATTATAAAATAAATTAGATGATGTGATAAAAAAATTTCAATAAATAGGAATAAACATGGAGGAAAAAATGATAAAAAATCAAATAAAAAGGCTCTTGACAAATTAGAAATTTATGGTATAATTTTATTTGTTACAAGAAGAAGCAATAACTTCTCACCTTAGCATCTATAAAAATATAGAACAAAGCAAAAGGTTAGAAATAAAAATAAAATTGTTTTTAAAACTATGTTTATTTATGTTGATTGACTTGTAACGAAAGTCAATTTTTTTATGGAGGTGTTTAAATATAAAACAAGAATTACCTATAAATGGTCAAATTAAAGAAAAAGAAGTTCAATTGATAGGAGTAAACGGAGAAAAGCTAGGAGTATTATCTATAAGAGAAGCACTAGATAAAGCAGCAGAAAATAATTTAGATCTAGTATTAGTTTCACCAAATACAAAGCCAGTAGTATGTAAAATAATGAACTATGGTAAATATAAATTTGAACAAGCAAAAAAAGAAAAAGAAGCTAAAAAGAAACAAAAAATTTTAGAAGTAAAAGAATTAAGAGTTACTCCAAATATAGAAGAACATGACTTTGAATTTAAATCAAAAAATGCAAGAAAATTTTTAACAGATGGAAATAAAGTAAAAATTACTGTAAAATTTAGAGGGAGAGAAGTTAACAACGTAAAATCTGGTGAAAATGTACTAAATAAATTTATAGAAAAATTAGAAGATATATCAGTAGTTGAAAAAAAACCTAAATTAGAAGGTAGAAATATGTTTACAATTTTAGCTAAAAAAGCATAAATAATATATACATTCTAACTTAAGCAAGTTACGACTATCTTATACAACTTAATATAAATTAAGTTGTATACATAAAAATAATTTTAAGGGGGGAAAACTCATGGCAAAATTAAAAACAAATAAAGCTGCTAAAAAAAGATATTCATTAACAGCAACAGGAAAAGTTAAAAGAACAAAATCAAATAGAAGACATTTATTAGCTAATAAGACAAAAAGACAAAAAAAATCTGGAAAAGTTCAAAATGCTTATGCAAGTAAAACTTGTGAAAATACAATAAAAAAATTATTACCATATGGTGGATAATAAAAAAGTATTGAATAAATAGGAAATTAAGGAAGGTGAAAATAATGGCAAGAGTAAAAACAGCAAGAACAACAAGAGCAAGACATAAAAAAATATTAAAACAAGCAAAAGGATACTTTGGAGCAAAACATTATAGATTTAGAAATGCAAATCAAGCAGTTATGAAATCATTATCATATGCTTATGTAGGAAGAAAAGATAAAAAAAGTAATTTTAGAAAATTATGGATTGCAAGAATAAATGCAGCTGCTAGAATGAATGGAACAACATATAGTAAAATGATAGCAGGTCTAAAAAAAGCAAATGTTACAATTAACAGAAAAATGTTAGCTGAAATAGCTGTAAGTGATCCAAAAGCATTTACAGAAATTGCAGAAGTTGCAAAAAAAGCATAATTAAGGAAAAAAGGAATGAACAATCATCCCTTTTTTTATTGCTTTTTCATTTTTGGTTTGGAAATAAGCGAAGCTATATATCCAAAAAACACAGCAGCAGCAATACCTCCTGCAGCAGCTTTAACACCACCTGTAAAAGCACCTATTAAGCCAGTTTCTTTAACACCTTCTATTGCACCTTTTGCCAAGTTATAACCAAAACCTGTAAGAGGAACAGTAGCACCAGCACCTGCAAATTCAACTAAATATTTGTATATACCAAGACCACCTAATATTGCACCAGTAGTTACAAATATAACTAAAATTCTTGCTGGTGTTAGTTTAGTCTTATCTATTAGAATTTGTCCAATAATGCAAATGATACCACCAACAACAAAACATTTTAAAAGTGACATCCAATCAAATACATTTGCCCAATTTATATCCATAAATATTCTCCTTTCAAAATGTCCCACAAGTAAACGTCCCCAATGGGACAATGGGACAGGACATTACATTATAGCTCAATACTAATTGCATGAGCAATTCCTGGAATACTTTCACCTTGTTGCGAAGAAGTAGAGTTCATTAAAGCACCTGTTGCTATAAGTAATAATTTTTTTATTTTCTTTTCCTTTAATTGTTTAAACAAATAGCCAGAAAAAACAGTCCCACAACAAGCACAACCACTACCACCAGAGTGAGTATCTTGTGCATTTTTATCAAAAATTAAAACACCACAATCATTATAAATAGATTTAATATTATAACCTTGAGTTTTAGCAATATCAATTGCAATTTCTTTACCAATATGACCTAAATCACCACTAATAATTGCATCATAATAACTTGGATTTCTACCAGTATCTAAGAAATGGGAAATTATAGTATCTACAAAGGCAGGTGCCATAGCAGCTCCCATATTATTAGCATCTTTTATACCCATATCAACTATTTTTCCAGGCGTTATATGAGTAATATAAGGACCGGTTCCGCTTTTTGTAATTATTGCAGCACCACTACCAGTAACTGTCCATTGCGCTGATGGTGGTCTTTGATTACCTAATTCAAGTGGAAATCTAAATTGCTTTTCTGCACTACAGAAATGACTAGAAGTAGCACATAAAACATTTTCTGCAAATGTTTCACAGCATATAGCACTTAAAGACATAGATTCAACAAAAGTTGAACATGCTCCAAATACACCGAAAAAAGGTACATTTAATTCACGTAAACCGAAACTTGAAGAAATACATTGATTAAGTAAATCTCCTGCAAAACAACAATCTATTTGCTCAGAAGGAACACCAGACTTACTTATTACAGTATTTACAGTCTCTTTAATTATTTTGCTTTCAGCTTTTTCCCAAGTTTTTTCTCCCCAAAATTCATCATCTAAAGTTTGATCAAAATATTTAGCAAGAGGACCTTGAGACTCTTTAGGACCAACTATAGATGCACACTCTAAAATAGATGGGGGATTATTAAATTTTATAGTTTGTTTTCCTACTTTTTCCAAAAAATCAACTCCTATCTCTTTAAACTAATGTCATATTTTGAGTATTAAAAATTAAATAAACTATACCTACAATTATTGAAGCAGATATACCAAAAACTAATACAGGACCAGCAACTGTGAACATTTTACCTCCAACACCCATTACATAACCTTCGGATTTATATTCCATAGCAGGTGAAACAATTGAGTTTGCAAAACCAGTTATAGGAATTAACGAACCAGCTCCTGCAAATTTACCAATTTTATTAAATAAATTAAGACCAGTTAGAAATGCAGATATACCAATTAAAATAATTGATACAATAGTTCCAGATAAAGTTTGGTCAAAACCTCTTTCTTTGCAAATATTCATAATTATTTGACCAATTGTACATATTAATCCGCCTACCCAAAATGCATTAAAACAATTTTTTAAAATTGGAGAATTAGGTGATTTTTTATCTACATATTCTTGATATGCTTTTTTTGTTTCAATTGGATTCATTATCTATCATCCTTTCTATTTATATCTATTAGAAATGTTAAGTCTAAATCGACAAAATACTCTGATATTTTATTTCCATCAATTTTGGCTCTTTGCTCTATAATTTTGACATTTGATAAATAATCAATGCTTTTAGATGCTTCGCTTATAGTTCTTACTATAGCATCTTTCCATGATATCTCAGAAGAACCAGTAATTATTAAATGTTTTTCTATATCCATATAAAACCTCCAAAAATCTTTTAAACATAGCATTTCCGTTTTTAGAAAAAATATACAATTAGATTTGAATTTTTTTTGAAACTTAAATTTCTGAAAATGTAGAAATATAATTAAAAAAGATATATAATTATAAAAAAAATAATTATTGGGGGAAAATAATGATTGATAAAACAAGAGAATTAGCACTAAAAATTTTATACAGAATAGATAAAGAACAAGCATATTCGAACATAGTACTAAATGAAGAAATAAATCAAAATAGGCAAAAATTAAAAGAAAAAGATATTGGATTGATTTCAGAAATAGTATATGGAGTAATAACATGGAAATTAACATTAGATGAAATAATAAAAAAATATTCAAAAATAAAATTAAAAAAAATATCACCTTGGATTCTAAATATCTTAAGAATGGGAGTATATCAAATAATTTTTTTGGACAAAATTCCAAAATCGGCAGCAGTAAATGAAAGTGTCAATTTAGCAAAAAGATATGGACATAGTTCAAGCTCAAATTTTGTAAACGCAATTTTAAGAAAAATAGAAAAAACAGATTATCAAGAATTTTTCAAAATTGAAAATGAAATAGAAAGAATTTCTAAAACAACTTCAATGCCAGAATGGATAATTAAAGAACTATTGAAAAATAATAATATTGAAAAAGTAGAACAAATATGTAAAAATTCAAATATAAAACCAAAAGTTTCAATAAGAATAAATAATTTAAAAATTACAAAAAAAGAAATTATTGAAAAATTAAAAGAAAAAAATATTGAATTTAAAGAAACGAAATATGAAGATTTTTTAATTCTAGATAAAATAAAAAATATTGAGAATCTAGATTTATTTAGAGAAGGTTTTTTTACAATTCAAGATATCTCAGCTGGTTTAACAGCCAAAATACTTGAACCTAAAGAAAATGAAACTATATTAGATGCATGTTCAGCACCAGGAGGAAAAACTACTTATATTGCAGAAATGATGAAAAATAAAGGAAATATAGAAGCATGGGATATACATGAACATAGAACAAAATTAATAGAAAAAAATGCAAAAAGATTAGGAATAAATATAATCACAACACATACCAAAGACGCAAGTATATATGACGAAAAATATAAAGAAAAATTTGATAGAATTTTATTAGATGTGCCATGTTTAGGAATTGGAGTTATAAAAAGAAAACCAGATATTAAATGGCAGAGAAAAATAGAAGATGTAAAAGAAATAACAAATATTCAAAAAGCGATTTTAAATAATTGCTCTAAATATCTAAAAAAAGATGGGATTTTAGTATATTCAACATGCAGTATACTAAAACAAGAAAATGAAGAAATAATTTTTAATTTTTTAGAAAAAAATAATGATTTTGAAGTTGAGAAGAAAAATATTATAAAAATAAATCCAGATGATGAAAAAGATGGTTTTTTTATATGTAAAATGAAGAAAAAATAAAATATTACATATATATTACAATAATATTACATTTATATTATAATTCGGCAAAAAGCCTTGACTTTTTGCTTATAAAGGATAAAATGATAAGGAATTTTATATCATTATTTGTAAATTTAAGAAGTATTATAGTAGATAAAATTGTAAATTATAAATATTAAGAAATAAAAAACAAAAAAGGAGTAAAAATGGCTACTTGCTTAGGATTGTATATAGAAGAAAATATAATTAAATATGCAAAAGTTTCTAAAGAACGTGAAGAAATAAAAGTCGAGTCTTTTGGCATAAAATTTTATGACAATCTAGATAATGCTATAAAACAGATCGTAGAAGAAACATATAGCTATAAAACACCAATTAGCATCAATTTGTCAGATGAAATGTACAATTATTTTGAAGTATTTGCTTTATTAAATAAAAAAGACATACCAAAAGCAATAAAAACCGAATTTGATGCATATTGTGCAGATAAAAATTACAATCCAAATGTTTTTGAAACAAGATATGCTATTACTCCAAATATGCAACAAAAAGAAAGATTAAAGGTAATTCATATAAGTGATAATAAAATAGAACTTAATAAAAAAATGCAAAAATTTAGCTCATATAGATTACAAAATATAATTCCAGTTTCAATGTCTATATCTAATATAACAAAATTTAATGAAAGAGAAAATGCATTAATTGTAAATATTGAAGAAAATACAATAGTAACAACAATACTAGACCAAAATATATATGATATAAAAATATTAGATCTTGGAAGTCAAGAAATACTTGATAAAATAAATATAAAAGAAAATTCATATAAAAAAGCTTATGAAATATGCAAAGAAACTACTATTTATACATCAGAAGGAAAAGAATTATCAGAAGAAGAAGAAAACTACTTAGAAGATATAATGCCAACATTATATGAAATATTAGTACAAATAAGAAAAATATTAAACGAAAGTGTTGATAAAATAGAAAAGATATATATTACTGGAACAGGAGCATTAATAAACAATATAGACTTATATTTCGAAGAATATTTAGAAAATGTAAAATGTGAAATATTAAAACCTAATATTATAAAAATATCACCAAATATAAATATAAAAGATTATGTAGAAGTTAACTCAGCTATATCTTTAGCAATGAGTGGATTAGGCCAAGGAATTTCAGGGATAAACTTTAAAAAAGTAACATTAATAGACAAATTACCAGATTTTCTAAAAATGGAAGTAGGTAGCAAAAAAGAAAACAAAAAGGAAGAAAAAAGAACAAAAGGAAATTTATTTACAATAGATTTTAAAGTTCCATTAGATACAATTGAGAAAAGTTTATTGAGAGGTATAATGGGAATATTTTCATTATTTGTAATATATTGTGCATTTGCTTCTTTATTAAAAACACAAATAGAGCAAAAAGAAAATGAAGCTCAAGACTCTATAAACAATACAAATTCACAAATTGCTTTGATTGACAAAGATATACAAACTTTACAAACCAAGATGAATGAGTATACAACTAAAATAGAAAATTTGAAAAAGATAAATGAAAAAATAGAAGAAAATAATAGAACAAAAAAGGCAATACCGATTTTATTAAATAGTTTAATGTATGTAGTACCTGAAGAAGTACAAATAGTATCAATACAAAATACAACAGAAACACATATAGAAATTCAAGCACAATCTAAATCTTATGCAAAATTAGGCTATTTAACAACAAGTATAAAAACTTCAGCAATATTGACAAATGTTATTTCTACTTCTGGCCAAAAAGAAAATAACATAATAACAATAAAGATAGAAGGTGATTTGCCATGAAAAAATTATTATTAGGAATTATAACAATATTAGTAATAGTATTAACAGGTATCACTTTAATAAAAGGATTTAAAATAGGTAATATTATAGTATATGGTATAACAGATATTCAAAAAGAAAATGAACAATTAGATCAAAAAATACAACAAGCAACAAAACTAGCAAGCACAGACTATCAAAAGAAATTAGATGATTTAGAAGATGCAAATAAAAAATTTAAAACAGAAAAAACAACTTATGATGATATGGTAAACGTTAGTACAGATACTGAAGTACAAGTAGCAAATCAGTCATATGACTATGAACTTGATTTCCTTTGGGTAAGAATAGAAAATCATGCTAAAACAGAGGGAGTATCAATAAAATTAGATTTAGCAAGAAACTCATCAGGAGTTGAAAATGTGTATAATTTGAATTTTACTGCATCAGGAAGTTATGCAGGAATAGAAGAATTTATAACACATATAGAAGATGATGATAAATTAGGATTTAAAATAGAAGACTTTAAAATGACAGCAGAATCAAGTGAAAATAGTAACACATTACAAGCTACATTTAATTGTAAAAATGTTAAGATAAATGGAATATCTGCTAATACAATAAATGTAACAACACAGGATAGTACAAAGCAAGAAAACACAGATACAGCACAAACAAATAATAATACAACACAAGGTAATACTAATTCTACTCAAGAAAATAACAATACAACACAAGGAAATACAAATGCCACAAATCAGTAAAAAATATAAGAAAGGAAGTGTATTATTACGAAAAATATCTTAAAAGAAATAATTATATTACTATTATTAATTTTAGCAATTATATTAATTTTAGGTGTAATACTATATGATTACGTTCCAGCAAATAAAATAATACCAGAAAAAATTTCTTATACAACATCACAGGATATAAAAGATGAATTACAGACAGATACAAATATTGATGATACTGAAGTGGTTATAACTTATCAATTAGATTCTACAGATTTAACAAATTATAGAAGAATTCAAGAATATGTTCCAGGAAAGAAAAATCCATTTTCAACTATTATGCAAGAAGAAACTCAAACAAATTCAACAGAAAATAATCAAAATGGAGGAAATTCAGAAAATTCTGGAAATAACAATAATAATGCTAATTCAGGAACTAGTAATAATACGACAAATGCAAATAATAATAATGAAACAGGATATTTACCTAATAAAGGTTTAAAATAGTATTTAAGATTATATTTATTTTTATAAATATAGTATATATATATTATATCAAAAGAAAAAGGAGGGAAAAGTTTAATGAAAGGACAAAAAGGTATTACATTAGTAGCATTAGTTATAACAATAATTATATTATTAATATTAGCTGGTGTTTCTATAGCAACATTAAGCCAAAGTGGATTATTTGAAAAAGCTAAAGAAGCAGCAAATGCATCTGATAATGCTATGCAAAATGAAAATAATGCAATGGGAGAATATGAAAACTGGATAAACAACTACATGCCAGCTAAAGGAAGTTAATAGAATCATATTTTTATAATTTTAAATAAATAGGCATATGCATAATAACGTGTATATGCCTATTAAAAAAAGTGAAGGAAATAAAAATGAATATATTTTTTTATACAATAATTTTTATAATGGGTATAACTTTTGGAAGTTTCTACACATTAGCAGTATATAGAATTCCTAAAGGAGAAGATATAACACATACACATTCATATTGCCCAAATTGTAAACACAAATTAAATGTACTAGACTTAATACCAGTGTTTAGTTATATTTTTTTAGGAGGAAAATGTAGATACTGCAAACAAAAAATAAGACCAAGATATTTAATATTAGAAGTAATATCTGGAATATTTTTTATGTTAGTAGCCTACTTATTAGAATTAAATATATATAATTTACATATAGCATCTATAATTAACTATGCATTTATAATTTTATTTTTTACATTTTTTGTGTTATTGATTGGAATAGCAAAAGAAACTAAAAAAATGAACAAGCCAGTAATTATATATGGAGTAATAGTTTTAATTATGTATATAGTATATCTATACATAATAAAAAAATAGTATATATAGATATGTTATATATTGTCTATAATAAAAAGCTTGGAAAGGAAGAAAAATGCTAATAAAACAAGAAAAAGGATTCACAGGAATAGATATAGCAATTTCTATAGTAATAATAACAATTTTTATTGCTGTAATTGGTAACTTAATAGTAAATATAAATTTGAATTCTAAAAATACTGAAAGAGAGAGTATTGCTACATCTTATGCTGTAAAAGAAATAGAAAAAATAAAAGCATTAGGATATATAGAAGATTACGAAAACAAAGGAATAGAAAAAGAAGATAAATTAGAAGATGCAGATATAGATGATATTAATGGTAAATTTTCTGGATTTCATAAAACAATAACAATAAGAGATTATGTATTAATAAAGAATGATAATACAAAAGAACCAAATTTGTTAAAAGAATTAAAAGTAGAGATTTCATATAAAATAGCAAATAAAGAGCAAAAAATTGAAATCTCAACTTATGTAACAAAGGAGTAAAAAATGAAAAATAATAAAGGTATTACAATAACATCTTTAATAATATATGTATTAGGAATGATAATAGTTATTGCAATAATAGCGACATTAACGTCATTTTTCTACAAAAATATAAATATTTCAGAAATTAATAAAGACAAAACTACTCAATATACACAATTTTCTAGTGTATTTTCAGATGAAATAAATAAAGAAAATAATTCAGTTATTGATTGTAAAACAACAATAGAAAATAATGAAAAAATTAGTTATATAATTTTTTCTACAGGAAATCAATATACTTTTAAAAACAATTCTATATACAAAAATAAAATAAAAATATGTACTAATATTGAAAATTGTGATTTCTCTTATACTTATAAAGATTCAAAATATTTTATCAAAGTTAATTATAAAGATGCTACAATTGATATGACTAATGATAATGCAATAGTTTATACTATTTAATAGTT
>CANRBK010000018.1 GCA_947628845.1 uncultured Clostridia bacterium
TTAGATAAAGATGACCAAATAATTGGTTATAAATATGTTCATTTAGGAAAAATGATGGATAATATTAAAAAAGGAATTGATCCTAAAGAAGCAATCGAAAAAGCTTCAGGAAAATATGGAAGATTTGATGAAGCTGTTAAAAAGATAGATCCAAGAGAAGAATAATATTAGGTAATATAATAAAGGAGGAAAATTAAATGGCAGTAACATTTGAAAGTTATGAAAGAAGAATAGATCAAATAAAACCAGTAATGGAAAAATACGGAATAAAAGATTTCGAAGACGCATTAAAAATATGTACAGATAAAGGATTTAATCCTTATGAAATAGTAAAAGGAGTACAACCAATATGCTTTGAAAATGCAGCATGGGCATATACTTTAGGAGCTGCAATAGCAATAAAAAAAGGATGTACAAAAGCAGCTGATGCAGCAAAAGCAATAGGAGAAGGATTACAAGCATTTTGTATTCCAGGATCAGTAGCAGATGATAGAAAAGTTGGATTAGGACATGGAAACTTAGCATCAATGTTATTATCAGAAGAAACAAAATGTTTTGCATTTTTAGCAGGACATGAAAGTTTTGCAGCAGCAGAAGGAGCAATAGGAATTGCTAAATCTGCAAACAAAGTTAGAAAAGAACCATTAAGAGTAATCTTAAATGGACTTGGAAAAGATGCAGCACAAGTAATTTCAAGAATAAATGGATTTACATATGTAAAAACAGATTTTGACTTCTTCACAGGAAAAGTAAACATAGTAGAAGAAATAAAATATTCAGAAGGTGAAAGAAGCGAAGTAAGATGCTATGGAGCAAATGATGTTAGAGAAGGTGTTGCTATAATGCATATGGAAGGAGTAGATGTATCTATAACAGGTAACTCTACAAATCCAACAAGATTCCAACATCCAGTAGCAGGTACATATAAAAAAGAATGTATAGAACAAGGTAAAAAATATTTCTCAGTTGCATCAGGTGGAGGAACAGGAAGAACATTACATCCAGATAATATGGCAGCTGGACCAGCATCATATGGAATGACAGATACAATGGGAAGAATGCACTCAGATGCACAATTTGCAGGAAGTTCATCAGTTCCAGCACACGTAGAAATGATGGGATTAATTGGTATGGGTAACAACCCAATGGTTGGAGCTTCAGTTGCAGTAGCAGTTGCAGTAGAAGAAGCTATGAAATAATATAATAAAATTAAAAGGCAGGAATTTAGAAAGTCCTGTCTTTTAGCTATTTCTAAAGAAAAATGAAAACCAAACAAATTTTTTAATTTTTTTATAAAAAACTATTGACAATTATAAAAAAAGAATATAAAATAATAACAACATAACGAACAACGATTCGTAAAACAAGAATTTGTAAGGAGTGATAAAGAATGAGAATAATGACAAAGAAAATTAACTTAAAAATAACAATAGAAGAATCAATAGAAAGACATCCAGTTCCAGTACTAGGAGTGGATTATAAAGTAAAAATAGCATATAAAAATATAAAATTTGCTCAATTAGATGTAGAAGATAAATTGATAAAAATATCACTACCAAGCAAACAAAAAAGAATGAATAATGAAAAAATATTAGATATGGCAATAGATAAAATGTACGAACAAATAGCAAAAGTAGAAGTTGAAAGAGCGATGGAAAAAACAAGATTATTATTAGGATTTGCACCAGAAGATTATGAAATAAAAAAGATGAATAATGGACTTGGAAGATGTGAAGATAAAAAAATTATCATAAATCCTGAAATAATAAAATATGATAGAAATATCATTGACTATATTATTTTACATCAATATTGTCATTTAAAATATAAAAATAATTGCAAAAGTTTCTATAAGATGATTGAGAAATATGAACCTAATTTTGAAAAATATGAATTATATGTAAAATAAAATATAAAATCTTAATAATATCCTTTTCAAAACAATAATTTTGTGTTATATTAATTAAGTAAAAATATAAATAATGAAGGAATAAGAATGAAAAAGATTTATTTAATACTAACATATTCAGGAACAGCATTATCTAACATAATAAAATGTTATACTAGAGACGAATTTTCTCACGTATCAATTGCTTTAGATAAACAATTAAATCAGATGTATAGTTTTGGAAGATTAAATCCATACAATCCTTTATATGGGGGATTTGTACATGAAAAAATAAATAAAGGAACATTTAAAAGATTTGCAAACACAAAGTCAGAGATATTTTCTTTAGAAGTAACTGACAAACAATATAATAAATTAAAAGAAGAAATTTTTTATATAAAAAAATCAAGAAGAAACTATAAGTTTAATATTTTGGGACTTTTAGGAGTAGGATTTAAAATAAAATTAAAATTTGATAACTATTTTTATTGTGCAGAATTTGTAAAATATGTATTAGATAAAGCCAATATAGAAAATGATTTACCAGAATTAGTTAGACCAGAAAATTTTAAAGATATAAAAAATTTAAAAAAGGAGTATTATGGAAATTTAAATGAATATAAAGCATACAAAACAATGACAATATAGTAAAAATGAGATTTTACTATATTGTCATTATTTTACGAAAAAAACATATATTGTAATATGAATTTTAAGGTGGTGATATTTTGAAAGAGAAATATATAGTAGCACTCGCGGGAAATCCCAATGTAGGAAAATCAACGATTTTTAATAGTTTAACAGGAATGCATCAACACACAGGAAATTGGACAGGTAAGACAGTTGCAAACGCAACAGGAAAATGTATAATTAAAGATAAAGAATTTTCATTTATAGATATACCAGGTACATATTCAATAATGTCAAATTCTGAAGAAGAAGAAATAGCAAGAGATTATATATGTTTTGGAAATCCTGATGTAACAATAGTTGTAGTAGACGCTACATGTCTAGAAAGAAATTTAAATTTGGTATTTCAAATAATGGAAATAACAGATAATATAATAGTATGTGTTAATCTATTAGATGAGGCTAAAAAGAAAAAAATAAAAGTTAATTTAAAAAAATTACAAAAATTATTAGGAGTTCCTGTTGTAGGAACAATTGCAAGAGATAAAAAAACATTAGAAAATTTAAAAAATACTATATATAAAGTTTGTAATGAAGAAATTATACCTAATCCGAATGGAATAAAATACACATCAAAAATTGAAAATAATATTACATTATTAGAAGAAAAGCTAATTGAGATTTATGGGGAAGATAAAGTATCAAAAAAATTATATAGATGGATTGCAATTAAGCTAATTGATGGAGAAGAAAAAATATTAAGTTCAATACAAAAAAATTTAAATATAAATCTCCAAAATCAAGATATAAAAGAATATTTATCAAATATAAAATATGAGCTAAAAAAGGAAGATATATCAGAAAACAATTTTAAAGATAAAGTGGTATCAGATATAATGAAAAAAGCTGAAGATATTACTCAAGATGTTTGTACTTTTGAAAATAAAGACTACGGAGCTAGAGATAGGAAAATAGATAGAATTTTAACATCAAAAACATTTGGAATTCCTATAATGATTTTATTTCTAGGGGTAATATTTTGGATAACCATAGTAGGAGCAAATTATCCATCAAATTTATTATTTAATATGTTCAACTGGATACAAGATAAGCTAATTATTTTTGCGGATTATATACATTGTCCACAATGGATCTCAAATATGTTGATAGGTGGAGTTTATCAAACGTTAACGTGGATAGTAGCAGTTATGCTACCACCAATGGCAATATTTTTTCCTTTATTCACTATTTTAGAAGATTTAGGATATTTACCAAGAATTGCTTTTAATATGGATGGATTTTTTAAAAAGGCATGTTGTAGTGGAAAACAGATGATAACTATGTGCATGGGAGTGACAATGTGGTAATATTATTAAGTTTAGTAATGCAGATATAGTGTCTTTACTAAACTTAATAATATTTATGTATTTGTTTCCCTCCCACTAGTATGATTTTTAACTCTAAATTATTGTTGTCTACAACAATAATTTTATCTAATAATTCCTCTATGTAATTTTTTAAATTATTTTGTGTCACAAATAACTCTTTCATAATATGTTTTTTTAAAAGTACACTATGTTGTTTTTGATTTTCAAAATTTATCTTATAAATTTCAATATCTTTTAATTTATTATTTATTTGTTCAATTTGTGCTTTAAGTGCTAAATCTTTATTTTGTAAATCTTTTTTACTAAAAAAGCCATCTAATGCTAAATCAAGTAATTTATCTTTTTTAGTTTCTAATAATTTTAATTCATTTTTTAAGTTAACTTCTTCATTTTTATTTTTCTCTGATAATGATAAATCATTGTAAAAAGAAAATAGTTCATTACAAATATCTTCTTGATAAATTTCGAAAGTTTTAAATACTGAAAGTAAAAGATTATATAAATCATTTTCTTTAAAACAAGCAGGAGCGCAATCTTTTTTACCAGTATTATGAAAGTTACCACAATACCAATAAATTTCATCTTTTTTATTTTTATAGTGTCTAACTTTTCTAACAAAACCACATTTATGTTTTTCACAATATAATTTGCAAGATAAGGGATAAATAGATTGATGTTTTTGATACATATTTGAAGATTTACTTCTACTTAATAACTTTTGATTCGCTTTTTCCCATAATTCTTCTGAAACAATAGGAGGCACTTTTTCAAAGTCTTTGTAGATTTTCCATTTGGATTGTGGATTAAAATTTCTTTTTTTACTTCTGTAATCTACAACATTTGATAAACCACCTGTATAATAACCTTTATATTTTGGATTTTTAATAATGTTTTTTAATGTATTTTGATGAATTGGATTTCCATTACGATTATAATATCCAATTTTTTGTAGTTTAGTTGATAGCTTTTTAAGACCAATTTTTTTATCATTTGCATAAGTATTAAAAATTATTCTAATTAAATTTGCTTCATCTTCATCAATAATAAGTTTTCCTTTATCCTTTTTGTATCCCCAAATATTGTCTGTACCTAAAACTACGCCTTTTTCCAAAGCTCTTTTAAAGCCAAACTTTGTTCTTTCTGATATTTTTCTAACTTCATCTTGTGCCATACTAGACATGATAGTAAGTCTTAATTCTCCATCATTAGAAGCAGTAATAATATTATCTGATAAAAAATACACACAAATATCATATTCCAGTAATTTTCTAGTATATAATAAACTATCTATAGTATCACGAGAAAACCTAGATACTTCTTTAGCTATAATTAAATCAAATTCTTTATTTTTTCCGATCTTCTATCATTTTCATAAAATTTTCTCTCTTTAATGAAGTTGTACCACTTATTCCTTCATCTACATATCCACGAATGTAGGTCCAATTTGCATTTTTTTTAATATAATCTTCAAAAAAAGAAACTTGATTTTCCAAAGAATTAATTTGTTCTTCTTTTTCAGTAGAAACCCTAGCATAATAACTAACTTTTAAAGGCAAATCAAAAATAGTTTTTCCACTTGATAAAAATTGTTTCATTTCATATAAAGTCAAGATATATTCCTTTCTTAATATTTATTTTGATTAAATATTAGTTTATCAATTTTGGCTGAAACTTGTTCATATAAATTCTTATCAATGATATTTTTTTCATATAATAACTTATTAACAACAGATTCAATTTTTAATTTAATGTATCTATCATCCATAAATATTCACCTATACATACTTATTAAAAAGTGCATTATAATATTCCAATAATAGGCTCAACCTTACAAAATTGTAAGGTTATTTTTCTAGTTTTGTGCTATAATGAATTTAATGGAGGTAAAAAATGCAGACAATACTAATTGTAGAAGATGACAATAAATTGCGAAAAGAATTAGAAATTTTTTTAAATAATAATGGATATAATTCACAATCTTTAAAAAAATTTGATAATACAATTCAAGATATTTTAAATTTAAAACCAGATTTAATACTATTAGATATCAATTTACCAGGGGCGGATGGAGAATATATATGTAAAGAGATTAGAAAAAAATCTATAGTACCAATAATTATTATAACAAGTAGAGATAATGAGATAGATGAATTATTGAGCATAAATTATGGAGCAGACCATTATATAACAAAACCATTTAATATTCAAATATTGCTTGCAAAAATAGCATCATTATTAAAAAGAAGTACTATGATTAGCAACCAAGAAACAATTGATTGCAAAGAATTTATTTTAAATACATCAAAAAACTCAATAATAAAAGAAAATAAAGAGATTGAACTAACAAAAAACGAATTTAAAATACTAAAGTATTTAGTAGAAAACAGATACAAAATAGTATCAAGAGAAGATATAATGGATACTTTATGGGAAAGCGAAAGTTTTATAGATGATAATACATTAACAGTCAATATTACTAGATTAAGAAGCAAACTTGAAGAATTGGATTTAAAAGAATTGATAGAAACAAAAAGAGGGCAAGGATATATATTAAAATAGGAGGAAACATGAAATTTAAAAGTTTTTTAAAAGATAAAATATTTCAGATAAGCTTAATAATATTTGCAATAATCACTATAGAAATATTTTTAATTTGTTATCCTTATGGAAAGTTTATAAAAATCTATATTCCAATTATTATTCTAGGTTTATATTTTATTTCCATTATTGTAGAGTATATGATAAAAAATAAATACTATAAGAATATTTTAAGCATATTAGATAAATTAAAAGATAAATATTTAATCAATGAAATTATCAAGGAACCAAATTTTTTAGAAGGTAAAATATTAAAAGAAATTATAGAACAAATAGATAAATCAATGCTTGAAAACGTAAATACATATAAGTATTTACAAGAAGATTATAAAGAATATATAGAAATGTGGATTCATGAAATAAAAATACCAATAGCAACCAGTAAAATGATAATTCAAAATAACAAAAATGAAACCACAAAAAGTATTGATGAAGAATTAGAAAAAGTAGAAAATTATATAGAACAAGTTTTATATTATGCTAGAAGTAATACTGTAGATAAAGATTATTATATAAAGAAAAGTAGTTTACAAGAAATAGTAAATGAATGTATAAAAAAGAATAAAACAACATTAATTCAAGAAAAAATATCAATAAATACACATGACTTAGAAAATGAAGTTAATACAGATAGCAAATGGATTATTTTTATTTTAAATCAGATTATGCAAAATAGTATAAAATACAGAAAAAAAGATATAGCATTGAAAATAGAATTTTTTTCAAAACAAGGAAAAGATAATGTTATTTTGTATATAAAAGATAATGGAATAGGAATAAGACAAGGAGAAATATCCAGAGTATTTGAGAAAGGATTTACAGGAAATAATGGTAGAACATCAGATAAAAAATCAACAGGAATTGGTTTATATTTGTGCAAAAAACTATGTGATAAATTAGGAATAGCAATAGAATTAAAATCTATTGAAAACGAAGGAACAGAAGTTACATTGATATTTCCAAATAGTAGTTATCTAGTTAGATGAATATAACTTTTTTTAACTCTTACAAAAATGTAAGAGTTTTGTAATATAAATCGATGGATACTTTGTAAAAAAAACATTATACTTAAGTTAGCTAGTGAAGTTATAAACATTGGTCGAGGCTATGCCAATTACAAAGAAAAGGAGTTTTATTATGGAAAAGATTTTAGAAGTAAAGAACATAGAAAAATACTATGGAAACAAATCAAACTTAACAAAAGCAATAGATAATATTAGCTTTAATGTAAACAAAGGAGAATTTGTAGGCATAATGGGTGCAAGTGGATCAGGAAAAACAACATTGCTAAATTGTATATCTACAATAGACAAGGTCACTGCAGGACATATAATCGTTAATAATGAAGACATTACAAAACTAAGAGGTAACAAACTAAACAAATTTAGACGAGAGCAGCTAGGATTTATTTTTCAAGACTTTAATTTATTAGATACTTTAACATGCTATGAAAATATTGCAATAGCATTAACAATCCAAAAAATAAATTCAAAAGAAATTGATAAAAGAGTAAATGAAATTGCAGAAAAATTGGGAATTAAAAATATTTTAAAAAAATATCCATATCAAATATCTGGAGGGCAAAAGCAAAGAGTAGCATCAGCAAGAGCAATTATAACAAATCCCAAATTAATACTGGCAGATGAACCAACAGGAGCATTAGATTCAAAATCTGCTAGACAATTATTAGAAAGTTTTGATTTTTTAAATAAAAAATTACAAGCCACGATTTTAATGGTCACACATGATGCTTTTACAGCTTCATATGCTAATAGAATTTTATTTATAAAAGATGGAAAAATTTTTAATGAACTAATTAAAGGAAATGATAAAAGAAAACAATTTTTTGAAAAAATAATTGAAGTACAAACACTTCTTGGAGGTGATTTGAACAATGTTATTTAAATTATCAATTAAAAATATGACAAAAAGCATAAAGGATTATGCAATATACTTTTTAACATTAGTATTAGGAGTAGCAATTTTTTATATATTCAATTCATTAGATAGTCAAGAAGCAATGTTACAAGTATCTCAATCTACGCATGAGATAATAAAACTTATGATAAGTATGTTAGGAATAGTATCTATATTTGTAGCAATAGTATTAGGGCTTTTAATAGTATATGCTAATAATTTCTTAATAAATAGAAGGAAAAAAGAATTTGGTATATATATGACTTTAGGAATGGGAAAAAGCCAAATATCAAAAATAATATTGATAGAAACAATTTTTATAGGAATTGTATCTTTAATTATAGGACTTATTATAGGAATATTTGCATCACAATTTATGTCTATATTAGTTGCAAAATTGTTTGAAGCTGATATGAGTGAATTTCAATTTGTATTCTCAAAAGATGCTTGTATAAAAACATGTATATACTTTGCAGTAATGTATCTTGCAGTTATGTTTTTTAATACAATTACTATTTCTAGATATAAACTAATAAATTTATTAAATGCAAATAAGAAAAATGAAAAAATAAAAATAAAGAATCCATTTTTGGCAATTATTATATTTATTTTAGGTAGTGCGATTTTAGGATATGCTTACTACATAGTAACAATAAAAACAAATACAATAAAAGTAGAGAAAGATTTATTAAGACCAATTATTATGGGAATAGTTGGAACTATAGCAATATTTTGGTCTTTATCAGGTTTTATATTAATCACTATTCAAAAAATTAAAAAAATATATCTCAAAGGTACAAACATGTTTGTATTAAGACAAATTAACAATAAAATAAACACAACAATTGTAAGTATGAGTGTAATTTGTTTAATGTTATTTATGACAATTACAATTTTATCATCTAGTTTATCTTTAAGGAATTCAATGCAAAAAGATTTAATAGAAATGACGCCAGTAGATATTAATTTAGAGAAAACTGCTAATTTACCTGAAGTTTATATAAATGCATATGGCAAAAAGGTTACAACAACAGAAACACAGAGAAAAGATTCTAAACTTTTAATATCAGAAACTTTAAAAAATAACGGACTTGATATTAATATATTAAAAGATATTGTAGAAATACCTATATATACTCAGGAGGATTTAACAATAAAAAAATTTTTAGGAAATCAGTTTGAAGAAATAAATAAAGAATATCCTTTTCTTATTTATAGTAGTACAGAAAAAATTGTAAAAGTATCAGATTATAATAAAATAGCAGAATTATATAAAATAAAAAAATATTCTTTAAATGATGATGAATATATTATGATTTGCGATTTTGACAATCAAGTACAAATAAGAAATAGAGCATTGGTAAATAAAGATAATATTTTAGAAATAGCAGGAAAACAATATAAATCAAAATATAATGAATGTAAAGAAGGGTTTATTGATATGTCAACAAGTCATACTAATACAGGAATATTAATAGTCCCAGATAGCTGTAATTTAACAGAGCAAATGAAAGAAAAAAATTTTTTAGCTGCAAATTATAATGTATCAACAGATGAGGAAAAAGAAGAAATTGAAAAAATATTTACAGAATCAAATTCAAATTTTATTCAAAACCTAAATAATAGCGGAATAAAAATAGATGGAATGACTAAAATTTCGCTTATAGAATCAAGTTTAGGTTTAACAACAATTATTATATTTATAGCAATATACTTAGGAATTATTTTCTTAATAGCAAGTAGTGTTATTTTAGCATTAAAACAACTAACAGATAGTAGTGATAACAAACAGAGATACACGATACTTAGGAAAATAGGTTGTGATGAAAAAATGATAAATAAAGCATTATTTAAACAAATAGGAATATTTTTTGGAATGCCACTTATTTTAGCAATTATTCATTCTATTTTTGGAATTCAATTTACTTTAAATTTATTGTCTGGAATTGCAAAAGCAAAAGAATTATTACCATCAGTTATAGTGACAACAATTTTAATTGGATGCATATATGGTGCATATTTCTTAGCAACATACTTTGGAAGTAAGAATATAATTAAAGAGGAGGAGTAGATGGTCATATTTGACCATCTATATTGACAAAGAATTATTGAAAATATATAATGAAAACATAATAATAAAGATACATAAAAGGTGGTAAAATTATGAGTAAAAAGTTGTATGAAAAAAATATAGATAACTTCAATAATTTTTTTAAAACAATAGAATATAAAGAATTAAAAAATAAAAATGATATTGAAGGAATAAAAAATAAAATTAACAAAGGATTTCTTAAAAATGGAGAAAAAATATATAATGATCCAGACACTTGGGATAAAGAATTATATGATTATATAAAAGAACATTCTACATATATTTCTGAACATTATGAATGTAAAGAAAGAAAAGAAAAACGAGGATATTACTTTGAAGATAAAAACAAAAAAGAAAAAATAAATTTATCATTAGATTGTGTTATGGGATGGAAAGCAATTATAGATGTTTGTGTAAAAAACTCTATTCCACTAGAAGAATTTGTTAAAGTATATGAGATAATTAGAAAATATGAATATTCTGGACACTTAGTATGGCCAATTCATAACCTTCCAACTATTAATTCAGAAAGATATCAACAATTTAGAGATAGAGTAGATTATACATTATATGATATTAAAAAATTTTATGATATTCCTACTAATTTGCGTAAAGATATAGAAGATGAAATAAATAAACTAAAATTACGAAATGTATATTTAACTCCATCATATACATGGTTAAATACATTTGAAGACTTTAATGATTTTATTGAAAATATGAAATTAGAATGTTGGTGTAAAAAAATTAACAATAATTATGAGGTTAAAGATTTATCAACTAAAGAAAAGAAACCAATAAAGCGGAAATTTAGAAAATATGTTAAAAAAAGATTTAATTACAATAGAATACATCAATAATGTTATTGATATTATATCAGATGGAAAAGAAGAATACCATCTCGAAAAAAAATAGTTAGTGATTCTGGAGAAACACAAAAAGATAATAATTTATTAAGAACATTTTATTAAAACCATATTGTCATTCCCATGTGCATGGGGTTTGGTTGTAATGCGTGTGGAGTAACAGGATGTAGAATAATAGATTCTCCAAGAGAAAGAATGATTGCAATATTAACAAACAATTTAGTACCATGTAATGGAAGATTTCCTCTACTAATATCAATAGCAACTATATTTATAGCAGGAGCATATGCAGGAAGAAATGGATTCCTTGCATCAGTCTTATCAACAATGGCAGTAATTATAGTAATAGTATTTGGAATATTTTTAACATTAGTAATTTCTAAAATATTATCAAATACTATATTAAAAGGAATACCATCATCAATGGTATTAGAGCTTCCTCCATATAGAAAACCACAATTTGGAAAGATATTAGTTCGCTCAATATTAGATAGAACATTATTTGTATTAGTAAGAGCAATAGCAGTTGCAGCACCAGCAGGCTTGGTAATTTGGTTACTTGCTAATATAGGTATAAATGGAAATAGTTTACTTTCTATAATAGCAAACTTCTTAAATCCTTTTGCCCAACTAATGGGATTAGATGGGTATATTTTAACAGCATTTATTTTAGGAATGCCAGCAAATGAAATTGTATTACCAATAATTTTAATGTGCTATTTAAAAGGAGGAACATTAGTAAATATAGAAGATACAATTTCAATTGGGCAAATTTTAATTCATAATGGATGGAATATGCTAACTGCAATAAATGTAATGCTATTTACAATATTGCATTTTCCATGTACTACAACATTATTAACAATAAAAAAAGAATCAGGAAGTTGGAAGTGGACTGGGCTTGCATTTGCTATTCCTACAATTTGTGGAATAATACTTTGTATGTGCACAACATTTGTGTATAATATTATAAATGTATTATAAATAATATAAAAAGATATACAAATTTACATAATTATGCTATAATAAATAATAGAGGTAAGAATATGAAATTATGTAATATTTTGTTAGATATAAATGACAATTGGAGTATAAAAGAAAAAGTAAGATATATATATAGAAAAATGTGTGAAGAAATTAAATATGATGATAGATTTTCATATAGCAAAAATCCAAAATTATTAGAAAAAATTTATTATAAAGAAGTTAGTATAGATGAAGATATAGATTGTGAGGTAGTATGTAGAACTGCAAATATATTATTTTCGCAATTAATGAGTAGATTAAATATAAAGCACAAGCTTATATATAAAGATGCAAAAATTAATAGAGTTATTGATGTAGACGATGTAGCATGTATATTTTATGATGAATTTTATAATGAATATTATACTAATATAGTGGGAGATATTGAAAACTGCAAATTTGGATTAAAAACGTTCTTTTTTGGAATAGATGAAAATCAGTATAAAGAAGCACAAAATGTAAGTACAATATCAAAAGAAGAATTATATCAAATGGATATAAAAACTGGCTTAATAAAACAAGATTATAATGATATTGTTTTTGAGTTATTAAAAAAAGAAGTAAAAAATACGAGAAATTTTATAGACTTTTTAAAAGAACAAAACATAAATGTTGATAATTTATCAACTCCACAAATACTAGAATATAAAATGAAATTTTTGAATGAATACATAAAATTTAGAGATAAAACAGCTGGTACATTTGAACGAAGAAGGTTTTATAAGGTTTTATTTAAGAATTCAACATTAAATAAATTAGAAAAAAAGAATTTTGAAAGTTTTGAGTATATAAAAGAAGAAGGAGATAATTTAGACATAATTTCTTTAATAGCCATAAATATGAAAACAAATCCAACATATTTTTATTATTCAGATAAAACAGAAAGTTATGTTGCTATTAGGAAAGAAGAATTACAAGAGCTTTTAAAAGGATATAATAGTAGTAAAGATGATAAAGATATATTTAATTTAAATAAAAGTAGTATAATTGAATATGATGAAAAAAGTAACGAAAAATAAAAAAATTTTTATTTTTTGTTACTTTTTAAAAATATCTTGAAAAAATCAAATAAATAATGTATTATAAGAACCAGAGATAGAGGTGGATTATGAAATCAAACTACTTTAAATACATTTTTATAATATTTGCAATAGCTATTATGATATTTGCAATAGTAAAAATTAAAACAGATGAGCAAAAAAAGGAAGCTCAAATATATGAAGAAACAACAGAAGAAAGTGAACCAGAAATAACAGAAATAAAATTAGGCGTAGCATCATTTGATAGCATGAATCCAATATTAAGTAAAAACAAAAATATACAAGACATATCAAAAATAATCTTTGAACCATTAATGACACTAACATCTGACTATAAATTAGAAGCATGCCTAGCAAAAGAATGGGCAAAGCAGAATAATACTACATATATAATAAAATTAAAAGATGATAAAAAATGGTCAGATGGGCAAAATTTTACTGCAGAAGATGTTAAATTTACTATTGATAGATTAAAAGATTCAGATACAATATATGCTACAAATGTACAATATGTAACTAATGTAGAAATAGTAGATAATACAACTATAAGAATTATATTAAGTCAAGAAGTTCCATTATTTGAATATAATTTAACATTTCCAATATTATCAAGTAAATATTATAGTGATAAACAATTTATACCAGATATTGTACCATTAGGAACGGGAATGTATAAAGTTAGTGAAGTACAAGATTCAGCCTTAATATTAACAAAAAATGAATATTACCCAGAAAGTAATGAGTTGAAATTAGATAAAATAACAATAACAATATATTCTAGTCTAGGAGAATTATATAATTCATTTAAAGTTGGAAATATTGACCTAGTAAGCACTCAAAATAGCAATTTAAAAGAATATATAGGAACAATAGGTTATATTTCAAAAGAAATGAAAGGTAGAGAACATGACTTTATAGCATTTAACACGCAAAATGCAATATTATCACAAGTAAGTGTACGACAAGCTATATCTTATTCGATAGATAAATCAAACATTGTTTCAAGTATTTATGGTGATAATTATTACACATCGGATTTTCCATTAGACTATGGAAGCTGGATATATCAAGATGGAGTAAAATCACAATATAATACTGAACAAGCAAAAAAAATATTAGTAGATGATGGATGGAACTATAAAAACAGATATTGGCAAAAAAATATAAATTATAGAACTCAAAGAATAGCATTTAATTTTGTAGTAAAAGCAAGTGACACATCAAGAGTCAGCGTTGCAGAAAATATAAAAGCTCAATTAGAAAATCAAGGTATTAGAATAAATTTAATAAAAGCATCAGATGAACAATATAATAATTATTTAAAATATAAAAATTATGATATGATATTATGTAGTATAAATTTATCTATAAGTCCAGATTTATCAACATACTTTGGAACAAATAATATAGCAAATTATTTAAATGAAGAAGTTACAAATATAATGAATGAAATAAAAAATACAGAAGATGATGAAAAATTAAAACAGAATTACAAAAGGCTAGGAGAAATATACATAAATGAAGCACCATATATAAGTTTATATAACAATAAATATATAGTTGCATATAGTCAATCTTTAGCTAGAACGTCAGATCCCAACTGGTTTTACCAATTTTATAATATCAAAGATTGGCATAAATAAAAAATTTAAAAAAAGTATTGACAAAAACAAATGTTTAATGATATAAAATAATTGTCAAACAAAAGTTCAATAAATTAAGGAGGAAAAAACAATGGCAGAAAATACAGAAAAGAAAAAAGCATTAGAAGCAGCAATGAGTCAAATAGAAAAACAATTTGGAAAAGGTTCAGTAATGAAACTAGGAGAATTTAAAGCAATGGAGGTAGAAGCAATACCAACTGGGGCACTAAGTTTAGACATGGCTCTTGGTATAGGTGGAGTTCCTAGAGGAAGAATAATAGAAGTATTCGGACCAGAATCATCTGGTAAAACTACACTTGCATTACATGTAGTAGCAGAAGCACAGAAAATGGGAGGAGAAGCAGCATTTATAGATGCAGAACATGCGTTGGATCCAGTTTATGCAAAAAAATTAGGAGTAGATATAGATAATTTAATAGTATCTCAGCCAGATACAGGTGAACAAGCATTAGAAATAACAGAAAGCTTAATAAGAAGTGGAGCTTTAGACGTAATAGTAGTAGACTCTGTTGCAGCATTAGTTCCAAAAGCAGAAATAGATGGAGATATGGGAGATTCTCATATGGGACTTCAAGCTAGACTAATGTCACAAGCATTAAGAAAACTTGCAGGAGCAATAAATAAAACAAAAACAGTACTTATATTTATAAATCAATTAAGAGAAAAAATAGGTGTTATGTTTGGAAATCCAGAAACAACTACAGGTGGTAGAGCATTAAAATTTTATGCATCAGTAAGACTAGATATAAGAAAAATAGAAAATATAAAACAAGATGGTGAAGTAAAAGGAAATAGAGTAAGAGTAAAAGTTATAAAGAATAAAGTAGCACCACCATTTAGAGAAGCTGAATTTGATATAGTATATGGAGAAGGAATATCAAAGGCTGGAAACATATTAGATATGGCTGTTAATATGGACATAATAGAAAAAAGTGGTTCTTGGTTTAGTTATAATGGAGAAAGAATAGGACAAGGTAGAGAAAACGTAAAAAAATATTTACAAGATAATCCAGAAATGTTAGCTGATGTTGAACAAAAAGTAAGAGCAAATTTTGTCAAAGCATTTGAAGAAAGTTTAGGAGAAGAAATTCCTGAAATAGATGATGAAGAAGAATAATTTATAGTTTTAAAAATCATATTATTCAAAATATTAAAAATGTATTATCTCAAGTTATATTAAATATAGCTTGAGATATACATTATTATAATTATTTCAAAAAATTTAATTCGTATAATATTCAAAAGTAATTTAAATAGTTTAAAAGGAGATGATATGTACAATAAATGAAAACCAATATTGACTATGAAATAAATATTGACAATATGAAAAATAAACATTATAATATAACTAATATAAAAATATTTACATATGAAAAATATACTGAATATAAAGAATATGTAAGAGACAAAATAAATCAACTGAAAGAAGAAAATTCAAAATATAAAATAGTAAATAATGAGCATGATAAAATTTTTAGAAAAGTTTTAGACAATAAGCAAGAAGCAGCGAATTTAATAAATAAAACTTTTGACTTAAAAATAAAATGTGAAAATCTAGAGAAATATAATAGTAGTTTTATTACAAATGATCTAAAAAATCAGGAGTCAGACATAATATATAAACTCAAAGATAGAAAAATATTTTTTTTAATAGAACATCAAACAAAGATAGATTATTCAATGCCATATAGAATATTAGAATACGAGAATTCAATAATGAAAAGTGCAATCGATTATAAAAGAATAAATCAAAAGGGATATAAACTTCCATTAGTAATAACAATAGTATTATACACAGGTAATAAACAATGGGATGCAAAAAAATATATAAAAGAAGTTCAAGAAAAATTAGAAGGATATGATGAAGCCCTATTTGCTAAATATAATGTGGTAGATGTTAATAATTTTAACGAACAAGAATTATTGAAAGATAAATCTTTTTTATCTAAAATCATGTTAATAGAAAAAGCAAAAGATAAAGAACATTTAATAAAATATTTGGATAATATAATAATTAAAATATCAGAAGATAAAGATAGTTATAATGAGGAAATGATAGATATTTTTATAACAATAATAGATTTATTGCTTAAGAAAAAAATAGGGGAGGAAAAAGCAATAAAATTGATAAAAATTTTAAAAAGGAGGAATGATAATATGTTAGCAGTTCTTAATATGATTGAAGAAGATGATAAAAGAATATTTAGGAAAGGTAAGAAAGAAGGCAAGAAAGAAGGTAAGAAAGAAGGTAAAATAGAGACAGCAAAAGCAATGTTAGAAGAAAAAATACCAATAGATATAATAATGAAAGTTACAAAATTAACAAAAGAAGAAGTTAACAACATAAAAAAATAGATATTGAAAAATAAGTTAATTTATAGTAAAATATATACGAAAAATATTTTTACGAAAAAATAGAAGTGAAAAGGAAGTAATAAATGTATACAATAGAAGAATTTGATAAACAGAAAACAAAAGTACTAAAATATATATTATACAAAAAAAGAAGTGAAAATGAAGTAAGAACTAAGTTTTCACAAACAATGGATGAAAAGTTGTTAGAAGATATAATAGAATATTTAAAACAAGCAAAGTACATAGATGATAGGGAATATATAAGAAAAACTATAAATAATTTTGTTGCATTAAAAAACTTATCTATAAAAGAGATAAGATATAAATTATTATCTAAAGGATTAAATAAAAATGATATAGAAGACTATATTTATGAAAATAAAGAAGAATTAGAAAAATATGAAATAAAATCAATATTAAATATAATATACAAAAAATCAGCTACTATTGAGCAAGAAGAAATAAAACAATATTTATTAAAAAAAGGATATAAATTAGAAAATATAAATAAAGCAATAGAACAAATTTAAGGAGATAGCAATGTCAATATTAACATTAGAAACAAAAAAATATTCAATAAAAATAGATAATTTTGAGGGACCATTAGACTTATTATGCTATTTAATAGATAAAAATAAAATGAATATTTATGATGTAAATTTAACAGAAATAACAGATCAATACATAGAATATTTAAATGCAATGGAGAAAATGAATTTAGAAATAGCTAGTGAATTTATAGTAATGGCATCAACATTATTATATTTAAAGTCTAAAAACTTATTACCAAAACAAGAAAATGAAGAAGAAGAAATAACAGAAGAAGAACTAATAAGAAGAATTATAGAATACAAAAAATTTAAGGAAATAAGTAAAGTATTAAAGGACAATTACAATATATATTCAAATAGATTCTATAAAACTCAAGAAGAAATACAACTTCCAAAGCAAAAGCTAGAAAAGAATTATGGACCTGAAAAAATACCGGAAATATATAAATTATTGATAGAAAGAAATAGTGTAAAAATAAATCAAAATGCTAAAAATATAGAAAAAATAGCATTAGTTGATAAATATACAGTAGCAGAAAAAGTAAAAGAAATGTATAAAATACTTATAAAACAAAAAAAATTTATTTTTAATAAATTATTTACAATCAATAAACATGAAAAACAAGAAGTAGTAACAGCATTTAGTGGACTTCTAGAAATGTCAAGGAGAAGCAAAGTAGAAACAAGTCAAGAAAAAATATTTGGAGATATTGTAGTAGAAAAGAAAAAGAATGAAGAAGCATCTTAATATGATTGCAATAAAATAAAAAAATTAACAAAAAAGTTTAAATAGTAAAAAAATGGAAAAACTAATATAAAAGAAGGTGATATATTGGTTTTTCTTTTTATTTTTTTAATAATAATTTTAATGATAATAACAATAAGAATAAAATTCGATTTTAAAAATTTTAAATTTTCAATTTTAGAAAATAAAAAAATAAATAAAAATTATGAAATAAAAATAGTAATATATATATTTCAAAAAATACCAATATTAAAAACAAAAATAGATGATGAAAAAATACAAAAAATAATAAATAATGAAAAACTAAGGAATGCGATAAAAAGTCAAGAGATAAAAATTTTTGAAAATAGAAAGAACATTGATAAAGAAATAATTAGTACAATAAAAAATATAAAATTAGAAGTCGATGAAATGAATTTAAAAATTGAAGTAGGAACGGAAAATGCCTCAATGACAGCATTTATAATACCTATAATTAGTACAATTTTAGCAATATTTTTAAGTAAAAAAGTTAAAAAATATAATAATAAACAAATATTTTCTGTGATACCTAAATATATAAACAAAAATTTAATAAATATAGAGTTTTCTGGTATATTTCAATTAAAAATGATACATATTATAAATACAATATGTATAGTAAATAAAAGAAAGAAAGGTGATAAAAATGAGCGAACATCCAATAGAAGGTCTTATGACTACGGCTATGAATAGTATAAAAGATATGATAGATGTAAATACAATAATTGGAGAACCAATTGAAACATCAAATAATATAGTTATAATTCCAATATCAAAAGTATCATTTGGATTTGCAGCAGGAGGAAGTGAATTTAAAGGAGAAACTATAGATGAATACAAAAAAGTAGAAAAAGAAGAAGAAATACAATATAGATTACCATTTGGTGGAGGATCTGGAGCAGGAGTTACAATAAATCCTATTGCATTTTTAGTAATTCAATCAAATAATGTAAGACTAATGCCAGTAAATCATTGTTCAAGTATAGATAAATTATTAGATTATGTTCCAGACTTAATTGAAAAAACAAATAGCATGATGAATAGAATTATGAACAATAAAAAAGAAGAAACAGAGAAAATATTAAAAGAAATGCAAAAAAGAAATAATAGTAAAGGCAATAATACAAATAAAAAACAAATAAAAGAAGATAAAAAAGACTTTTTAGAAGAAGAAAAAGAAGTAAGAAAGAATATAGAAAGAATAAAGCATGATGAAGATATTGACTATGAATATGAATATGATGATAATCAAGATGATTAAAAAATAGAAGAAAAAGAAGGTATAAAATAGGGATGCTTTTTCAGCAATCTCATAAAAAACCCTTCTTTTTTTTTATGTTTTTCATTTCTAGTCAATTTGTCGAAAACTTCTATATATTCGACAAAACTTCTATTGTTTTGCTATTGGAAAATAATGGAAAAAGAATTATAATACCTTTTGAAAAACATAAAAAAGGAGAGGACAAGTATGGAATCAAAATTTTATGAGGATAACAAACTATTAGTATTTAAAATCACAGATGAAATTGATGATTGTAGTGTACAAAAAATAAGGAGGAGAGCAGACTATGAAATTGAAAGATATATGCCTAAAAAAGTAATATTTGACTTTAATAGTGTTACTTTCATGGATAGTGCAGGAATAGGACTAATTATAGGAAGATATAAATTTGCAAATATGCTCGGAGGAAAATTAGAAGTCGCAAATTTAACACAAAATGTAAAAAAAATATTTGAAATGAGTGGGATATTAAAGTTAATACCTGTAACTCAAATTTAAAAGGAGGAAATTTATGAAAGAACGAATTGAAAACGAAATGAAATTAGAATTTGCAAGTAAAGCAACTAATGAATCATTTGCAAGAATAACAGTTGCGGCTTTTGCATCACAATTGGATCCTACAATAGAAGAATTAGCAGATATAAAAACAGCAGTATCAGAAGCTGTTACAAATTGCATAATTCACGCATATGAAAATAAACAAGGAACAATAAAAATAAATGCTCAATTAAAAGAAAATCAAATAATAATTCAAATTTCAGATAATGGAAAAGGAATTGAAAATGTTGATATAGCTAAAGAACCATTATACACAACAAAACCTAATTTAGAAAGATCTGGAATGGGATTTACAATAATGGAAAGCTTTATGGATAGCATGAAAGTAGAATCAATAGTTGGACTAGGAACAAAAGTAACGTTAATTAAAACAATAAAAAAACAAGAAGAAAAGGAAAAAGAAGATGAAATAGTTAGCTTAACAAAAGAATAATATAGAGGTAATGTATATATGTATGAAAACGATATAAATTCAATAAAAAAAGCGCAACAACGGTGATAAACTTGAAATGGATAGGCTAATTAAAGAAAATAATGGACTTATTTGGAGTATAGTAAGAAGATTTATGAATAGAGGATATGAAGTAGAAGATTTATACCAAATAGGATGCATGGGATTTATTAAATCAATAAAAAGATTTGATACAAATTTTGAAGTTAGATTATCAACATATTCAGTACCATATATATTAGGGGAAATAAAAAGATTCATAAGAGATGATGGACCAATTAAAGTAAGTAGAAGTATAAAAGAATTAAATGTAAAAATAAATGAATTAAAAAAACATTATCTGATAAAAACAGGAAAAGAAATCACAATTGAAGAAATATGTAAAGAATTAAAAGTAGATAAAGAAGACATAATAATAGCAATGGAATCCACAAATGCAATAGAATCAATAGATGGAGCATCTACTGCCGAAAATAAAGATGGTAAACAATTAACAATATTTGATAAAATATCAACAGGAAAGAATGAAGAAGAAATAATTACAAATAAAATGGTAGTAAATCAGTTAATAAATGAATTAGAAGATAGAGATAAAGAAATAATATTGCTTAGATTTTTTAAAGAAAAAACACAAACAGAAGTGGCAAAAATATTAGGAATTAGCCAAGTTCAAGTATCTAGAATAGAGAGAAAAATTTTAAACAATATGAAAGATAAATTAACTTCAGCATAGGGCTTTAGGGACAAACCTTAAAATCCCTTTTTGTGGGAATTTTAAAGATTGTCCTTAAAAAACTTTAAAGGAGGAAAAAATTGAAAAAATTATTACTATATTTAATATCATTTATTTTAATATGTTTTATAATACCCGCATTATTAACAAAAAAAACAATTTCTACAGGAACACAACAAGAAGAAATTGTAAATAAAGCAGAAGAAAATGAAGTAAAAGCAGAGGAACAAAACTATGAATATAGTAAATATGGAGTAATAAACTTATTACATAAAAAAACAGGAGAAGTTGAACAAGTAAACATAGATGACTATTTATGCAATGTAGTATCTGCAGAAATGCCAGCAGACTATGAAGTAGAAGCATTAAAAGCACAAGCAATAGTAGCAAGAACATATACTATTTATAAAATATTAAATAAAAAACATGACAATGCTGATATATGTGACGATTCAGCATGTTGCCAAGCATGGATATCTAAGGAAGACAGGTTAGCAAGATGGGAAGAAAGTAAAAGAGAAGCTAATTGGCAAAAAATATATGATGCTATAAACAATACAAAAGGAAAAATTATAACATATAATAATCAACCAATTAATGCATTTTTTCATTCAAATAGTGGTGGAATAACAGAAATTCCAGTCAATGTTTGGGGAGGAACGGGATATCCATATTTGCAGAGTGTAGAGACCTCTGGAGAAGATGCATATACTCAATATTCTTCAGAAATCACTTTAACTCAAGAAGAATTAATAAATAAATTAAAAGCAAAATATAGTGATATATCTATTGATTTTTCTAATGATGAAGATATAAAAATATTAGAATATACAGAAAGTACTAGAGTAAAAACAATAAAATTTGGAAATCATGAACTTTCAGGAGTAGAAACAAGAACATTATTAGGTTTACGATCAACAAATTTTGAAGTTACAAAAGAAGGTAATAATATAAAATTTTCTGTAAAAGGATATGGACATGGAGTTGGAATGAGTCAAACGGGAGCAGATGCGATGGCAAAACAAGGAAGTGCTGCTGAAGAAATTATAAAACATTTTTATTCTAATGTAGAAATTAAAGACGTGAATTTATTGTAATATAGTATATTTTTATAAAATCCGGAAATAATTGTAATATAAATAAGTTATAAGGAGGATTTTATGAGAAGAAATGTAAGAAAAAGAGATTACCAAGAAGATGATCTAAATATTAAAATTATAAAATATTCAGGCATAGGAATTGCTATCCTTGCAATAATAGTATTTGGCCTTTTAATATATAGTAAAAGTTTAAATGATGAAGTAAAAGAAGGAACATTAACAAGTGAACAACTTTCAAATATATTAAATAGCTCTAAACCAACAGAAGATACAGAAAGTGCTAGTACAGAAATAGGAAAAAGTATAAATGAAGCATCAAACAAAATAATAGAAGATGAAGAACAAGAAAATAATAATATAAAAACAAACAATATTTTAACAACAAATAATGTAATGCCAACAAGTACAAAAAGTAAAATTAATAATGAAGAAGTACAAGCTAATGAAAATTCAGAAAGTAATACAACAATTGAGCTAAACTTTGAAAGGCCAGTAGAAGGAGAAATAGTAAGGGATTTTGCAACTGACAATTTAATATATTCAGAAACATTGCAAGAATGGACAACACATACAGGAATAGACATAAAAGCAGATAAAACAACAGTAGTAAAATCAGCAGAAGCGGGAACTATAAAAACCATAAAAAATGATCCAAGATATGGCCTAACAATAGTAGTTGAACATGCAAATGGATTTCAGACAGTATATTCAAACTTATTAACTTCAGAATTTGTTGTTGAAGGAGAAAAAGTAGAAAAAGGACAAGCTTTAGGAACAATTGGGAACACAGCAGCTTTTGAAATTGCAGATGAACCACACCTACATTTTGAAATTTTAAAAGATTCAGTCCAAGTGGATCCTAATATATATTTAAAATAAAAATATAAAAAA
>CANRBK010000019.1 GCA_947628845.1 uncultured Clostridia bacterium
ATCGTGTACAAAGCGTGTACGCTTGATTTTTAATGTCTGTAACTAGCTATTTTAAGTCATTTTTAAAAAAGTGGTGCGGATGAAGGGACTCGAACCCCCACGCCGTTGGCACTGGTTCCTAAGACCAGCGCGTCTACCAGTTCCGCCACATCCGCATATTCTATTGACAATATTTATAATAGCATATTTAAGCTTTTATTGTCAATAGATATACTATAATTTTTATTATTTAGAAACAAAAAATAATACTATAGCACCTATTATAGATATAATAAATCCTAATATTTTCAATCCTGATGAACCTTCATTTTGATCTCCAAAACTAAAAAACTTTTTCGTTATCATCCTAGCATCATAAATTAAAGTTATACCAACTAAAATTAACAAAAACACAAATATTTTTATTATTATATTAAACATACCAATTTACATCCTTTTTGCTTTATATATAATATAATAATATTTTTTTTTATAAAAGTCAATAGGAGGTGTACGACACCTCCTATTGGAGTTTTCCTTATGTACTTAGAGTGTTATGACGTTCAAATATTTTCCAATAATCTGAACATACTCCCTATTGTACTCAGATTGGTCTTCTTCGTCTGTTACAATCGGTCTAACTCGATCAACATATTCTTTTCTGCTGTTAGGTACTATATTTCTGGTATCCCATGCCTCTAAAATATCGTTGATCTGTCTATCTGTTAATTCTGATATTGATATTTCTCGATTCATTAGCCGTTCTAACAATCTCGTACCAATCATCTCATTACTAATTCCTAACAATCTAAGCGTTTCTTGCATATATCCGTCCTCCTATTAAGTATTTTTTAGTAATTAACTCTATTATTATTATATCATATTTTACATAATTTTTCAAAAATATTTTACAATATTGCATTTTTATTTTATGAAATTAATTCTAAAATTACATATATATCATATATTTATACTAAAATATTTGATTTTTAAATAATCAACATTTCTGTTTTGGTTTTGTGATAAAACTATTATATCAGAAAAAAGGGGCATTACTTTTTTATCAAAAAAGTTGTGAAACCTTAGAAACAAAGGTAGTTTAACTCAATAAAAAAATAATTTAGTTGACGCTACCTACATCTATAATGGAGGTAAAAATGAAAAACATTAAAAAAATTATATCTTTATTATTAATTCTTTTATTCATATCTACATATTGTTTTGCTTATGATTCATCTACTTCATATATATGGTCAATTGAAACAGATACACTCCCAGTAAATTCTTCTGCTACAACAGAAACAAACTATAATATAGAAAATAATAATTTATTAAATCTTGAAAGTGGTTCAGCAATCTTAATAGAACAATCTACAGGTCAAATACTTTATTCTCATAACATACATGAAAAGTTGCGTCCTGCATCAGTTACAAAAATAATGAGCATATTACTAATAATGGAACAAATTGATAGTGGTAGATTATCTTATACTGATACCATTAGTTGTTCTGAAACAGCTCGCTCTATGGGTGGTTCACAAATATGGTTAGATACCAAAGAAACATTAACAGTTGATGAAATGCTTAAAGCTATTTGTGTTGTATCTGCTAATGACTGCGTAGTTGCAATGGCTGAACATATTGCAGGTTCTGAAGAAGCTTTTGTACAAATGATGAATGATAAAGCAAAAGAATTAGGAATGAATGATACGACTTTCAAAAATTGCCATGGTATTGATGAAGATGGTCATGTTACATCTAGCTATGATATTGCTTTAATGTCACGCGAATTATTAAAAAATCATCCCGATATTACAAAATATACTACAATATGGATGGATAGTTTAAGAGATGGAAAATCTGAATTAGTAAATACAAATAAGTTAATTCGAACTTATAAAGGAATTACAGGTTTAAAAACAGGTTCTACTTCGCTTGCTTTGTATAATTTATCTGCAAGTGCTACTCGTGATGATTTATCTCTTATTGCTGTTATTATGAAAGCACCTTCTACAAAAGTAAGATTTTTAGAAGCCCAAAAATTATTAGATTATGGTTTCAACAAATTTTCTTTTAAAAGTTTTGGAAATAAAAATGATATAATTCAATCTGTAGCTGTAAATAAAGGTGTTAAAAGTAATGTTAATATTGCTTTAGATGATAATGCTGGTACTCTTATTGAAAAAGGTAAAGAAAGCCAGATTTCACAATCTGTTGAAATAAATACTAAAATAGAAGCTCCGATTAAAAAGGGAGATGTATTAGGAAAAGTAAGCTTTTCTTTAGACGGAAGTGAACTTGCGAGTGTTAATTTGATTGCTACTGATGATGTTGATAAAATTAATCTATTTACAATGTCCAAAAAAATTATTTATAGTTGGATTGATTTATTAAGAAGTTAATTCTACTAATAGTATTAGCCTATCTAATTGAACAAAAGAAATCACATTATAAAATTATGACTATTTTTCTTTTTTTGGTAAATACTATAATTAAATAAATTTTAAAAGGACTGGTGATTTTATGGAAAATCAAAATTTAAATATTTTAGATGAGGTTAATAAAGGTGCTACAATGGGAATGGATGCTATTTCTTATGTTTCTAAAAAAGCGACTGATAATCAATTTAAAGAGGTTTTAGATGTTGAATTTAGTAAATATGAAGATATTTCTAAAAGAGTAAACGATTTATATTCTAATTATAGTGATAAAGATCCTCACGAGACAAATGCTATGACTAAGATGATGACTTGGTATGGCATACAAATGAAAACTATGACTGACGATACTACTTCTAAATTATCTGAATTATTAATGCAAGGTACTAATATGGGAATTATAGAAGGTAGACGTTTACTAAATCAAAATAATGATGTAGCTCCAGATGTTAAAAATATTTTAAACGATTTTGTTGTTATGCAAGAAGATAGCGTTGAAACTTTGAAAAAATATCTTTAAAAAGGAAAAAGGTTCCATACCTTTTTCCTTTTTTAAACAGCCCTCTATTGTTCTAATATCTTTCCTCCGCCAAGTACAATATCTCCAATATAAAATACAGCTGATTGTCCTGGAGTTATTGCTCTTTGTGGCTCATCAAATATTATCTTTATTTTATCTTCTTTTTGCACTATTCTAGCTTTTGCAACTTTTGAAGAATATCTAGTTTTTACTTCTACTTCCATTTCTTCTTTTATTTCGTCTACTAATAACAAATTTATATCAGTAACTATAACTTCTTTCTTATATAATTCTTGCTCCTCTCCGACTATTACTTCATTTTTATCTTTATTAAAGCCTAAAACGAATAGCGGTACTTTATAAGATATTCCCAATCCTTTTCTTTGTCCTATTGTATAATTATATAATCCTGTATGTTTTCCTAAAACTTCTCCGTTTGAATTTACTATATTTCCTTGCTTTGGCTTTATCTTTGAATTATTCTCCAAAAATTTTTTATAGTTCCCATCTGGTACAAAACAGATGTCTTCACTATCTGGTTTATTTGCAACTTTTAAATTATTTTTTCTTGCTATTTCTCTTATTTGTTCTTTGTCTTCAAAATCTGCAAGTGGAAATATTACATGTTCTATTAAGTCTTTTGGTATATTCCATAAAACATAACTTTGATCTTTTTTCCCTGCATTTGATTTTTTTAATACCCATCTGCCATATTTTTCACTATATTCTGTTTTGGCATAATGTCCTGTTGCTATATAATTACATCCTAATTCTTTAGCTTTTTCCCACATAAATCCAAATTTCATATATTTATTACATTCTATACATGGATTTGGTGTTTTACAATTTGCATAACAATCTATAAAATTTTCTATTACATATTTTTTAAAATCTTCTTTACAATTATATATAAAGTGTGGTATTCCTAATGAATTACATACATTTTTTGCGTCTAAATATGTATTTGTATTACAACAACTACTTCCTGCAAATAGTTCTAATGTTGTTCCTATTGGTTCATATCCTTGTTCTTTTAGTAGTAATGCTGATACACTACTATCAACACCACCACTCATTCCTAATAATACTTTCTTATTTTGCATTTTTATTTTTTCCTTTTTTATTTATTTTTTTCTAGCATATCTTCTATTGTATGCCAAGCAAGTAGAGCACATTTTACTCTAGCTGGCATATTTGCTACATTTCTAAATGCTATAGCGTCTTCTAACTTCTTTAATTGTTCTTCATCTGTTGTTTCTCTTTTAATCATTTCTATAAATGTTTTTATAATCTCTTTTGCTTCTTCTATTGTCTTCCCTTTTAAAGTATCTATCATTATAGAAGTTGAAGCTTGTGATATAGCGCATCCGTGTCCTATAAATGCCATATCTTGTATTTTATTTCCATCTAGTTTTACTTCTAGTGTTATTTCATCTCCACAGTTTGGATTATGTCCTATTTCCGAAAGATCTGCTTTTTCTAGTTTCTTTTTGTTATATGAATTCATACTATGTTCCATAATCAATTCATTATATACATCACTTAAATCATCCATTAAATTTTTACCTTTCTTTTATAAATTTATTGACATTTTTTTTCTTTCATGTTAATATAATAATATAAAAAGATAAGAGCTAAGCCCTTATCTAGTTAGTTAGTATGAGATTTGTCCGTAGGATAAATCTCTATTTTTCTCTTTGGAGAAGAATATTTAAATTCATACTTATTCTTTGAACAAATATGTATTAAAACCCCTATCCCTAAAAAGAAAGCTATTATAATTAATATAATTTCAATTAATTTCATAGCCATTAACCTCCTTCTTATGCGATTTACATTTAAGCTTTTAAAGCATAAATGCATAGATTAGTAAGCATTTACATAGGCTTACCAGTCTATGCACTTATGCCTGAAGAAGGTTAACTTTTACTAACTAAGAAGATTTTATCATATATTGTTTTTATAGTCAATATTTACTTACATATTTAATAAACTATTTTATTATATATTTTTTAAACATATCATATGCTTTGTTCAAAGCTTTTACTAGTCTAGTAACATCTTCTTTTGTATTATAAAAATAGAAACTCGCTCTACATGTAGAATCTATTCCTAAAAATCTCATAAGTGGTTGTGCACAATGATTTCCTGAACGAACACATACCCCTTCTAAGTCTAATATACTAGCAACATCATGTGGATGTATACCTTTTATATTAAATGATATTACTCCTGAATGATTCTCTAAATTTGGCGTTAAATATAATGTTAAATATTCTAATTTTGATAACTCTTGAATTGCATATTGTATTACTTCTTTTTCAAGTTCATGTATTTTATCATATCCAATATTTTCAATATAATCTATTGCTGCACCTAAACCTACAACACCTTCTACATTTTGTGTTCCTGCTTCAAATTTGTTTGGTAATGGTGCAAATGTAGTTTCTTGCTCATATACATATTCAATCATATCTCCACCCATTAAAAATGGATTCATTTTATTTAATATTTCTTTTTTCCCGTATAATATACCAATTCCAAGTGGTGCTAACATTTTATGTCCTGAAAATACTAAGAAGTCTGCATCTAAATCTTGTACGTCTATTTTCATATGTGGAATACTTTGTGAAGCATCTACAACTACAATAGATCCTTTTTTATGAGCATATTTAATTATTTTCTTTACATTGTTTATTGTTCCTAAAACATTTGAAACGTGTGTAATTCCAACTATCTTTGTTTTATCTGTTATTTTGCTTTCTATTTCTTCATCAGATAATTCAAAATTTTCATTTATATACATATAATTTAGCTTACTTCCTGTGACTCTTGATACTTTTTGCCATGGGACTAAATTAGAGTGATGTTCCATTATTGATAATACTATTTCATCATCTTTTTTTAGATTGTCCATTCCGTAAGAATATGCTATTAAATTTAAGCTTTCTGTTGCATTTTTCGAAAATATTATTTCTTCTCTATGTTTTGCATTTATGAATTTTGCAATTTTTGTTCTTGTATTTTCATAAATTTCAGTTGCTTCCATACTTAATGTATATGCTCCTCTATGTGGATTTGCATTGTATTTTTCATAAAATTCTTCAACTGCTTTTATTACTTGCATAGGTTTTTGTGTTGTTGCTCCACTATCTAAGTATGCTATATTATTATTTTGTAATATTGGAAAATCTTTTTTAATTTCCTTTATATCCATTTATCTATCTATCCCTTCAATTTCTTTTATGTAGTTTTTTATCTTTCTTCATCTTCTATCTCAATAGATTTTTCTAATCTTTTTTTCATATCCATAAAAGCTTTTATAACATTTCTTTTTATATGTGGAAATTCTTTTAAATATTCTGTATTTTCATATCGTGTTCCTTCTCCATCTAAATCAATTATCTTTATATCCAAATCTGATTTTCTTACCATTATATTATCTTCTTTTAAATCTGTTGGGCAAACTCCATGTTCATACAAATCTGCTATAAGATCTGCTAATGTATCAAATATACTTCTTTGCTCACTATTATTAAGACTTGGAAATATTTTAGATAATAGTTCATGCTCTCTATAATATTCAATAAAACTTCCAATTAAATATGATTTATAAGTTGCTACTCCTTTAATTAGTGAATTTGATTTAGTAGATTGTAATTGATTGATATTGCTTATTGCTGTTTCTAAGTTCGTTCTGTATTTATTATTTATATTTTTCATTTCTTCTTCTATTTCTAAATTTAATTTAATTACACTATCTAATTTAGAAATATCCATATATGCATCAAAAATATCTTTATAATAAATTTTCAACAATGTATTTTCATCATATTTAAATAATATTCCATATGATCCTTTACCAACGACTTCATATTCTGAAAGAATTTTTATTATTTCATCTTTTTCTAGTTCTTTATTCATCATATATTTAATCCATCCTTTTATCTATTTCTTGTAAAATTTCATCTTTCAATTCTTGATTTTGTATATTATCTAATATTTTATTAAATTTAGCTCTAACCATCAATTTCATCGCTTCTTTTAATTCAAAGCCTCTACTCATAATATAAAATAATTCTTTTTCTCCTATTTTACCAGCAGAACTTGAATGATTTCCTTCTACATCTTCTTCTGAACATAGAAGCATTGGTAATGCTAAAGATTTTGCAGTATCCGATAATAACATACAATTTTCATTTTCGTTTCCAGTTGCCTTTTTGCAACCTTTTTTGAAATCAATTGTTCCTTTAAAATGTTTTTTGGCTATATCTTTTAAAGCTCCTTGAACTTCTATATCTATATTTGATTTTTTTCCTCTTAGCTCTCCAATATAATTTAAGTCAAATAATTGATTTTCTTTTCCTAAATAAATTGTATTTAATTTATTATCTGAATTTTCTCCTATTAAATTTGAATAATAATTTGTAATACTATTTTTTCCTCCAAAATCCACTATGCAATAGCTTACTTTTGAATTTTCTTCTAGTGTATTTTCAATGGATATAAAATTATTAGATTTTGTGTTTATTAAATTAATTATTATTATATTTATATTTGAATTTTCTTTTGCATTTACCCTAATAATCCCATTATGATAAGCTTCTATTTGTTCTTCACTTAAATATTTTAGTATAATAGTTGATTTCGTATCTTCATTTGCTACAATTTCTATATTATCTACTAATACAGAATTTTCTTCATCAAAATTAAACTCTATTTGTATCTCATTGTTTTCTTTATCATCTATTGTTAATTTGAGTTTTTGATTTGATTGTGTTTTTGCTTGGTTTGATAAATATTCATTTAATCCATAAACTAAATTTGACGTGTTTACTTCTTGTTCTATATCTGTTTTTGATGTATCACCAATTATTGTTATGTTACTAAATTCTTGTATTTGTTGCGGTACTTTAATATTTTCTAGTTTAATATTATTTATATTAAAGTTTCTTGCTGTTCTAACTGGTGTTTCATTTAACTTTAAATATCCCATTTCATTTCCTTTCTATTTGACATTATGTAAATTTTTTGATATAATATTTGCAACACTAAAAAGTATTTTCCAGTAGGAGGTATCTTTATGAAGAAGAATAATAGAGAACGGTTAAAACAAATCATAGGTATCATTTTTATAATTACTATATGCATTGTAATGCTTTTATATTTTTTTAAAATAACAAGTTTCGCATTATCAGCATTAATAATTATAATTATAAGGTTTGTATGTCGTTGTTTTTGGTAACTATTGTTTTTTTCTTCAACAGGCTAGTAAGTTTTACTGGCCTGTTTCTTTATTATTTACTTGTAATTATCCAATAGCCCCTTCTAACTCTAAATTGATTAAATTATTCATTTCAACTGCGTATTCTACTGGTAATTCTTTTGCAATAGGATTTGCAAAACCTCTTACTATCATCGCTTTTGCATCTTCTTCTGATAATCCTCTACTCATTAAATAAAATATTGTTTTATCACTTATTTTTCCTATTTTAGCTTCATGCGAAAATTCTACTTCATCTGTTCTAATATCATTTGTTGGTATTGTATCTGATATTGATATATCATCTAACATTAAAGATTCACATGATACTGATGACTTAGAATTTTTAGCATTTTCATTTATTCTAACTAAGCTTCTATATGTGCATTTTCCACCATTTTTTGATATTGATTTTGCATTTACTACACTTGATGTATTTTTTGCATTATGGACTACCTTAAATCCGTTATCTAAATTCTGTCCTCCACCTGCAAATGAAATTCCTGTGTATTCTGTTTTTGCACCTTCTCCATTTAATATACTCATTGGATATAACATTGATATTTTTGAACCAAATGAACCTGATACCCAGTCCATTTTTGCATTTTTTCCTACTATTGCTTTTTTAGTATTAAGATTTAGCATATTTTTTGACCAGTTTTCTATTGTGGAATATCTTAAATATGCATTATCCTTTACATATAATTCAACACAACCAGCGTGTAAATTTACTTTATTATATTTTGGTGCAGAACATCCTTCTATAAAATGAAGTGATGCTCCTTCATCTACTATTATTAAAGTATGTTCAAATTGTCCTGATTCAGGTGAGTTTAATCTAAAATATGATTGAAGCGGTATATCTACTTTTATCCCTTTAGGTACATATACAAATGATCCGCCTGACCAAACTGCTCCATGTAAAGCTACAAATTTATGGTCATGTACTGGAACACATTTCATAAAATGTTCTTTTACTAATTCAGGATATTCTCTTACAGCAGTTTCCATATCAGTATATATTACACCTTGTTTAATTAAATCTTCTTTCATACTATGATAAACTACTTCTGAATCATATTGTGCTCCAACTCCTGCTAATGATGTTTTTTCTGCTTCTGGTATTCCTAATTTGTCAAATGTGTTTTTTATATCTTCTGGTACATCTTCCCATGAATTACTTAATCCAGTTTTAGGTCTTACATAAGTAGCTATCTCATCCATATTTAATTCTGAAATATCTGGTCCCCAAGTTGGAAGTTCTAATTTATTATAAACATCTAGTGCTTTTAGCCTAAATTCTTTCATCCATTCCGGGTCGTTTTTTTGTTTTGATATTTCTTCTATTATTTCAGGTGTTAAACCTTTTTTTATTTTAAAATCATATTCGTCTTTATTTTTTATGTCATATATATTTCTATTGATTTCGTCTAAATTTGTTTTTTTCATTTCAGTTTCCTTTCGGTTTTATTTATATTGTGCATATCCATTTTCTTCAATCTCTTTAGCCAATTCTTGTGTACCAGTCTTAACAATTTTTCCATTAACTAAAACATGTACATAATCCACTTTTAAACTATGTAAAATTTTAGTATTATGAGTAATAATTAAAACTGCATTATTTTCATTTTTAAACATTTCAATACCTTTTGAAACAATTTTAATAGCATCAACATCTAATCCTGAGTCTGTTTCATCTAAAATTGCAAGTTTTGGATTTAATACAAGCATTTGTAAAATTTCATTTTTCTTTTTTTCTCCACCTGAAAATCCAACATTTAAGCTTCTTTCCATATTTTTAGGATTCATATTTAGTTCTTCCATATATTTTTTTAGCTCATCTTTAAATTGAAATATCTTTACAGGTTCTCCAGTAATCTTATTTTTAGCATATTTTAAGAAGTTTGTGACTGATACTCCAGGTATTTCTTCTGGAAGTTGAAAAGACATAAAAACTCCTTTTCTTGCAATTTCGTCTGTTTTTAAATTTGATATATCTTCTCCATTAAATATAATGTTTCCATTTGTTTTTGTATATGCAGGATTATTTAATATTGCATTTGCTGTTGTTGTTTTTCCAGAACCATTTGGTCCCATTATTACATGAATTTCACCATTGTTTATATTTAGGTTTATTCCTTTTAATATTTCCTTTTCTTCTGCATTTACATGCAAATTCTTTATTTCTAATAAATTATTACTCATTATTATTATCCTTTCTTAATTCTATTTTCCTTTTTGTACAACTTCTACATTTTTCTTGATTTATATCATAATTACAATTTAAATTACTTAATCCCAAAACTTCATGAACATATTTTGCCAGTTTATTTATTGTAGTGTCTGATATTGTTGATTTTATTTTTTCTGCTTCTTTTTTTGCGTCTTCATCTTCTATGTTCAATACATCTTTTAAAAATAAATAAACTATATCATATGCTTCTATTATTTTTTTTGCTAAATTTTCGCCTTCTTCTGTTAGCTCAATTGTACCATATGATTCATAATTAAGAAGCCCACTATCTTTTAAGTTATATATTGCTTTATTTACACTTGGTTTGGTACAATTCATTTTTTTAGCAATGTCTGTAACTCTAATATTTCCATTTTGTTTTTTTAATATGTACATTGTTTTTAAATATTCTTCTGATGCTTTTGATATCATTTAATTTCTCCTTTTTGTTAACTCTGGCTAACATTATAATATATATTAAAATGTTTGTCAAGGCTAACAAACAAAAATAAGATTAGATTTTAACTTCTAATCTTACTTTATTATTATTTTTTTTCTTTAAAAAATTTATTAAATAATCCGCTTATTATCTTTTTTACTCTTTTCTTCTATTTTTTCTTTTTTTTCTTCTTCTTCTTTGTTGTTGTCCTCGTTTTTTAAATGCTTATTTATTATATAATCCAATTCATCATCTTCATACTCTGTATACTCATCATCTTCTTCGTCATCTTCATAATAATATCCATATTCATTATCTTCATCATATTGTTCTGTATTATTATCATAGTATTCTTCTTTATCTTCATTATCTTCTTCAAAATTTAATTTTGTATTATTTTCGTCTTCATCCTCACTACTATAATCATATTCATCATTTTCATCTTCATTTTCAAATTTTTTATAGTAGTCATCATCTTCTTCTAAATAATCTTCTTCAGTATCAAAACTAGTTTTAAATATATCATCTTTTTCTTCTTGCTCTTGTACTTTTTCTTCTGAATAATGTTGTTCTTCTGTATCTAATAACTTAAATTCTGATAAATCTTTATTAAATTTTTCACTAACTTCATCTTGGAAGACTTCATAAACATTTTTTATTTCTTCTACTCTCCAATAATTTGAATTTATGATTGCATCAGAATTAATTTTTATACTATGTATTTCTCTTTGGAATGTTTCTTCTTTTTCTTTTATCTTTTTTAAATATTCTTTATTATATAATAGTTCATAAGATTCTATTGTTGCTTGTCCTGATATTTCTTCTAATATTAATTTATATAAATTTTCAAATTGTTGCATATCTCTTTCAAGATTTATACATGTATCTGACATTAATTTTTCATGAACTTTTTTTCCACTTATAGCTGTCATTCTTTCATTATCTAAAAAGTTTATAATATAATTATTTTGGGCTTCTAGAAAATTCAATTTTATGCTTATATCTCTTAGCGCTCTTATATATTTCTCTAATTTTACATCATCATTACTAATTTCTAATAATAGTTTTTTTATCCTTTCATAAGCAATAATATAACATTCTGCTTTTCTTTTTTCTAAAGGATATTTTACTGATACTGCACTTTTCATAACCTTTTCATTAAATGGTACTTTTTCATCTTTACCATTATTTATCATTTTGTTTATAATTTCATTTTGTAATTCTTCATTTTCAGAATTTATAAATTGCTTTACTCTCTTTATTAATTTACTATCTATTAAATTCATATCATTATTACATTTTTCAATAAGTTGTATATGCTCTTTTTCTTCTTTTCTTCTCGTTCTTGAAACTTTATTTCTTTCTTCTTGCTTATCTCCAAATTCTGTTAATGATTTTACAAAAGCTTCTCTAAGTTCTTCTAATTTACTATTATTAGATGTAACAATTTGCTCTATTTTTTTTATTTTTTTTTCTACATCAGCTGGTTCTTCTCCTAAAGTGTTAAATACTTGTGTTCTTTGTTCTTCTAATTCTATATTAGTTTTATATATCTCTCTTTGTTCTTGTTGAATTCTTCTTATATTATTAGCTATTTGATCAAATTGATTAATTATACTATCCTCATTTTCAACTATTTCTTGATATTTTTTTGTTTTATTTATTAGATTTGTATAATCATCATAAATTACTGCTAAGTTTATTTCATCCTCTAATCCTAATATATTATTAAAATATCTTTCCAGTATAATAGCGCTTCTTTCATACATCTTTTAGTCCCCCTATTTTTACAATTTATATTTTAATTTTCTATATTTTACCACTTCTAAAATAAAATAACAAGTTTTTAATTATATTTTCCTAATTATTTTAATATTTTATTTATCTCTGTTCCAAGGAATATTGTATAAAAACAACTAAATGTCCACATCATAATTAACATTAATGTTGTTAAACTCCCATAAGTTATAGAAAAACCTTTAAATATATCTAAATATTTTGAAAATACTATTGATACTATATTTAGACTTATTGCACCAAAAATTGCTCCTGGTATTTGACTTTTAAATGTTACTTTATGTTTTGGCATAAATTTAAACAAAAACAAAAATATAATAAATGTTATTAAAATAAACCCTATTTGAGCAAATATAGCTGATAATATAGTAAAATTTTGAAAAATACCAAAATGTTCTTTTATTATTGATATTAAAGTATTTCCAAAAACTAATAGTACTAATCCCATTGTAATTAAAATAATAAATATTATTGTTTGTATTATAGACATTATTTTTAAATATACTAAAGAATTACTTTTTTTATCTGTTATATCATTTACTAAATTTAACCCTTTTATTAAAGCAAATAGTCCTTTTCCAGCTGACCATATGGTAAATAATATTGATATAGAAATCGTTCCTATAGATTTTGAATATACTTCTTTAACTATTCCAAGTACAAATTCATTCATACTTGATGGTATTATTTTTGTTATTGCATCAAATAATGTTTGCTGTTCTATATTAGTATATTGTATCAGTGTTATCAATAAAATTACAAATGGTATAAATGATAATATTGTATAATATGAACATTGTGCTGAATATGCACTAATATTATCATTGCTTATATTAGTACATATTTTTTTTATCATTGTATATTTTTCTTTTAAATTAAATTTTGTCATAGACTTCCAATCTTCCTTAATATTTTAAATTTCTAATCTATCAGTGAATTTGTCTTTTACCAATTCTTTTAAAAGTTTGTTTTCTTCTTTTTCTAGCTTATTGTCTTTATCTACTATTTTTATTGCCGCTTCTTGTGCTAATTTTAATATATCTATATCTGTAAATAAATTTGCTATTTTAAAATCTGGTATACCATGTTGCATTGTTCCAAAAAAATCTCCTGAGCCTCTTAGCTCTAAATCTTTTTGCGATATAACAAATCCGTCATTTGTTTCACACATTACTTTCATTCTTTCTTTTGTATTTTGTCCATTTCCATTAAATTTTAGTACACAATATGATTTGTATTCTCCTCTACCGACTCTACCTCTTAATTGATGTAAAGCTGCTAATCCAAATCTTTGTGCATCTTCTATTACCATTATACTTGCATTTGGTACATCTACTCCTACTTCTATTACAGTTGTTGAAATCAATATATCTATTTCGCCATTTTTGAATCTGTTCATAATTTCATCTTTTTCTTTTGGTCTCATTTTTCCATGTATATATTCAACTCTATATTCTTTAAAAGTATCATTTTTACATGTTTCATATAATGTTAAAACTGCTTTTAAGTCACTTTCTTCGTCTTCACTTTCTTCTACCAATGGACATACTATATAACATTGTCTTCCCTCATTTACTTGTTTTTTTATAAAGTTATTTACTCTTTCTTCCATTCTTTTGGTTACTGCATATGTTTCTATTTTTTTTCTATTTGGTGGGAGTTCATCTATTATTGATATATCTAAGTCCCCATATAATATTAGTGCAAGAGTTCTTGGTATTGGTGTAGCTGACATTACTAGAACATCTGGATTTTGACCTTTTTCTACCATCTTTGTCCTTTGTTTTACTCCAAATCTATGTTGTTCATCTGTTATCACTAATCCCAAATTTTTAAATTCAACATTTTCTTCTAACATTGCATGAGTTCCAATCAATATATCTATATCTCCATGTTTTAATCTTTCTAAAATATCTTCTTTGTTTTTCTTTGTTATTCCTGATATCAATAATTCGCATTTTATATCAAATTTTTCTAATATGTTTTTAAAATTATTTAGATGTTGTGTAGCAAGTATTGCTGTAGGTGCAAGTATTGCTACTTGATATCCTGATTTTACAGCTTTATATGCAGATATCATGGCAACAATTGTTTTTCCAGAGCCTACATCCCCTTGTAAAAGTCTATTCATAGATTTTTCCGATTCCATATTATTGTCAATTTCTTGCAATACTTTTAATTGTGCTTTTGTTAAGTTAAATGGTAAAGTATTTATAACATCAGACATATTTACATTTTTGTCAAATACTATGCCTTTTTTATCTGTTAAATTATTATTTTTTAATTGTAAAAGTGCTAATTGAGTAGATAGTAATTCTTCAAATACTAGTCTTCTTCTCGCTTTCTTAAAATCTTCATATTCTTTAGGAAAATGTATATTATAGTTTGCTTCTTGTATATTTTGCAATTTATATTCATTTAATATATATTCAGGTAAAGTTTCTTTTAACCCACCTTGCTCTTTTATTTTTTCTAATCCATTTTCTATAATTTTTCTTAATACATTTTGCGTTAAACTAAATGTTAATGGATAAATTGGTATTATCTTTCCAGTATTATTTGTATTTTGTATTTCATCAAATACTGGTGAATTCATACTTATTTTTCCATATTGATATTCTATTTTTCCGTAGAATCTATATTTTTTACTTACTTGAAATTTGGATTTTAAATAAGATTGGTTAAACCATGTAATTGTAGCTTGTCCTGTTTCGTCTCTAACTACTAACTTTTGCATAGTTCTCCCTTTACTTATTCTTGAATCCATAAATCTAGATACTGCTATGGCTTCTATCAATGCAATTTCTCCATTTGTACATTCACATATATTTTTAGGTTTACTCCTGTCTTCATATCCTCTTGGATAATATGTAATTAAATCTTTTAATGTAAATATCCCTATCTTATTTAGTAATTTTACTCTATTAGGACCTACTCCTTTTATATATTTTACATCTTCATTTAAATCCATTTTTTCACCTTTTCATATTTTCAACAATTTAAAGTCTAATCCATCTGCACTAATCAATTTAAATTCTATTCCTTGTATATTTCCTTCAATTGCTTCTTGAATTGAATTTGAATGTAAATGTCCATAAAAACATCTTTTTACATTATATTTTTTCATTAAATCAATATATTCTGTATTCATATAATTTTTTGTTATTGGTGGATAATGCATAAATACTAATATTTCTTTATTTTCTCCATATTTTGCTATTCCATCTTTTATAGATAATTCAAGTCTTGCTAGTTCTCTTTTGTTTAATCTAATATCTTCTTTTTCTTCTGATAATGTCCATCCTCTTGTTCCTACCAATATTTTGTTTTCAAATTCATAGCTATTATTATATAAAAAATCTATATTCTCAAAGTTTTTTTCTTCCAAATATTTTCTCATTCTTGTTATTGTAGTCCACCAATAATCATGATTTCCTTTTAATAATATTTTTTTTCCTGGTAAATTGTTTATAAACTCAAAGTCTTTTTCTGTTTCATCTAAATACATTGCCCATGAGAAGTCTCCTGGCAATATTACTAAATCATTTGGTTTTACTTTTAATAGCCAGTCTTGTTTTATTTTTTCTTCATAATTTTGCCAGTTTTGTCCAAATATATCCATTGGCTTATTTGTATTAAATGATAAATGTAAATCCGCTATTGTATATATTGCCATCTTTTTTACTCCTTCTTTCTGGTATTATTTTACTATAATTTAATTAAATTGTCTATTAGAACAATAGTGGGCTGTTTAAATTTGGTTCATTTTTTTATTTTAAATTCAGCCCACGTTAAATTGTTCGTCCACGAAAAATTGCATAGCAATTTTTCTGTGGAATACTTTATATTATAGGAAAATTCGGAGAATTTCCCTATAATATAAAAATAAAGAAAGACAAGATTTCTTGTCTTTTTGTAGTCGTTTGTGTTTTTTATTTTACTTTAATTATTTTATTTGGTTCATCTGGTAAATTTATAAAATTTCCTTCATTAAAAAATTTGAGAAATCTAAATCCATAAAATGAGTTTCCATCATGCCAACTAGTTCCTTTTGTAATCTCTATTTTATAATATCTATATGCAACTGTTTTAAAACTATATGAATGTACTTCTCCCTTATTAATATGTTCATTTCCAGTTATGTTAATTATATCTTCATATTCAATATCATCAAAAGAACCTTTTAATGAAAAATCAATTGGTGCTCCTACAGCATTGTCCATATTCTGGTGATTTACATTTGTAATTTCTATTTTATTAATTTCTGTATTTTTTTCCATATCTACTGAGATCCATTTTGGACCTGAACCACCTTGAGATAACCATCCTGAACCAGCTTGGCTAACAAGTGTAGGACAAAATGCTAAATATGCAGGCCAATTTGCATCTGGACTTCCAGAAGATTTTACTCTTGAATTTGGGCCAAAAAATTCAGGTGTTTCATTTTTTGTACCAAATTTGACTAAATCTTTTCTAGCACTAGCTAATTCAGGATAATTTTTTACTGCTAACAATGTACCATCGCATTTATGCCAATTTGTTATATCAAATTCTTCTCCTATTATATTGTTTGGTATTTCACCACCTGTTCCTTCATGATTGTTTGAACTTCCAGTTTTTAGCATTTCTTCATATTCAGCTAAAATTTCATTTTCTTCATCTTGAGCATTTTGATATATAGATTTTGCACGTTTTGCATTTGACAATAATCCATTTTTACTCATTGCAGATATTGAAACTCCCGCTAAAATTAACAATATTATTATGGTTATAACAAGTACAATAAGTGATATTCCTTTTTCTTTTTTTAAATTACGTGTGTGTGTGTGTGTGTGTGTGTACTCCTGCAACGTTTTCGTGGTTTTTCTTCATCATTAGTTTTCTCCCTCTATTATTAAAATTTTATTTGTATTATTTTATCAATATTAAATATAGATGTCAACATTTTTTTATTTTAATTTTATATAAGCACTATTATTTATAATTTCAAATTAGGAACAGCATTCAAATCTAATTCACTTGTTTGTCCATCAATAAAATTATAATATCCAGCTGAACCTATCATTGCAGCATTGTCAGTACATAATTTTAAATCCGGCATATAAACTTTAATTCCTTTTTGTTCTAGTTTTAAAAATTCTTCTCTTATAAAACAATTTGCTGATACCCCTCCTGCTAATGCTATTGTATTTGTATTTATTTTTTTTAATGCTTTTTTAGTATTTTCCATCAATATTTCTGTAATTGTTTTTTCAAAACTTGCACATAAATCAGCTTTGTTTATATCAGGTTTTTTATGATGTAAATTTATAACCGCTGTTTTTATGCCACTAAAACTAAAGTCTAAATCATCAATATGTGTTTTCGGCAATTCTATTGCATTAGGATTTCCTTCTTTTGCTAGTTTATCTACTTTAGGTCCTCCTGGATATCCAAGCCCTATTACTCTTGCTACTTTATCAAATGCCTCTCCTATAGCATCATCTCTAGTTTTTCCTAATACCTCAAATTCATTATAATTTTTTACATGTATTAATTGTGTATTTCCTCCAGACATCATTACACATAAAAATGGAGGTTTTAATTCTTCATATGTTATATAGTTTGCAGCTATATGCCCTTGTATATGATTTACACCTACAAGTGGCTTATTTATTGCAAAGCTTAATGCTTTCGCATATGATAATCCTACTAATAATGCCCCTACTAATCCTGGTCCATAAGTTGGTGTTATTGCATCTATATCTTCAAATGTTATTTTTGCTTCTTGTAATGCCTTTTTTGTCACTCTTGAAATTGCTTCAATATGATTTCTTGATGCTATTTCTGGCACAACTCCACCATATTTTTCATGTATTGGTATTTGTGTATCTACTATATTAGATAATATTTTTCTTCCATTTTTTATTACTGCTACTGATGTTTCGTCACAACTTGATTCTATTCCAAGTGTTATAATATCTTTTTTCATTTTTTTCTCCTTGAAAGTGAAAGAGGGATGATCTATTTTTCCCTCTTTTTATTTTATATTTTAAATATCAATCTTCCTAATTGTAATATTCCACTACTTATTCCATTTATTGCTGGTGTTATTATTGTTCCTGCAATTCCTGTTATCCAAATAAGTACAAATACAATATAAAATATTTGCTCATTGTTTATAAAAAATTCTTTTGCTTTATATGGTAAAAATGGCATTATTATTTTTGAACCATCTAATGGTGGTAATGGTATTAGATTAAATACTCCTAATCCAATGTTTATTGCAATTGTACTTGAAATCAATAACATTATTATATAACCTACATTAGATTTTATAAATTGTAAACCTGCAAATTTATAAATTGCACAATATATTAGTGTAAATATTATTGCTAATATAAAATTCATTAGAGGTCCTGCAAATGATACTATCGCTTCTCCTTTTTCCATTGACATTTTTCTTGTATAATTCCTAGGATTAACATGAACTGGTTTTCCCCATCCAAATCCTGCTACTAAAAGTAATAATGTTCCTATTGGATCTAAATGAGCAAATGGATTTAGGCTAAGCCTTCCTTCATTTTTTGCAGTATTATCTCCTAATTTATATGCTGCAAAACCATGTGCAAATTCATGAAATGTTATTGCTATAAGTACTCCTGGTGCACTTAATAATAATCCTATCAATTGTCCTGGGTTTGTTACATATTGCAATATCATAATTCCTACCATTATTGCTATTACGATATACAATGTTCTTTTATCAAATGAAAAGTTAAACATAATTTTTCTCCTTTGTTTTATTTTTTAATTTAATCTTAAATATTATATCATATATTTCAATGGACTTTTTCTATAGCTTTTATTAGCTCATCTATATTTTTTTGTTTTGTTCCAAAACTATCATTTACTAATATTTTTAAATCGATTTTAAATGTATATATTTTATTATATGTTTTTATTTTGTCTTCATCTTCACTCCAATTTCCATACGAATATCCTATGTATTCTATATAATTGCCTTGTCCATTAAATGGTATTAAAAATATATTATATATATCACCTTGACTATTAGCTTTTTTTATATATTTATTATAAACATATTTACCATAAATAAATTGTTTGGCAATAGAAGATGTGTTTGGCAATTCCTTTGTTATATTGTATCCATACTTATAATATTTTGCATCTAATATATATATATTGTCTTTTTCTTTTAATATAGTGTCTTCTCTCAAATATGAAGATTTATAATCTTGTTCTTTTCCTATAATATGCCAATATCCAAATGGATAATATTCTTCTATATTTTTAACATTCCCAAATCTTTCGTTAATTAAATTTTCAAATACAACTTGAAATTTACTATCATATGTACTAAACATATCATAACTAGTATTTTCATCAGCTAGCCATTCTAACATCTTTATCATATTTATTAACAATTCTTTTTTAGAATCCAGAAATGATTTTGTATATTCATTTTTTAATATTGAAATCATTTCTTCTACTCTTATATTTGCTTGAGGTATTTCTACATTTTTTAAATTAATATCAAATAAAAATGAAAATGTTCCAATTGCTTCATATACACAATATTTATGTATTAATGTGAGAATACCGCTTATATTGTTAATACTTTGCTTTGTAATGAATTTTGTATATATAATATTATTATTATATATTAAATACTCATTATTTTTTATTGTTCTTTTCCAGTTTATTTTACCTTGATTTTTTTTATTATAAATTATCTCTTTTTCTATATAATATCCTTCCTCTAAATAATTTCGTATTATCCATAAATATGCATCAATTGGGCTTGTTTCTTCTTGAGATTTCTTATTATAATATACTTCTGAAATGTTGGCTTTGTATATTGCTTTTAATAGATTTTTTATATCATTTCTTAATGTATTTTCTGTTATTTTTTCATATTCTTCTTCTGTATAATAACTTACAGGAAATATAAAATGAAATCTTTCATTATTTTTTTTATTTTTTTCTATTTTTAGACCTATATAAGATGGTTCTTTTTCTTCTGCCTTCGGAAATTCACAATAATCTTTTATTTTTATTTTTTTATTCATTATTTTCTTCCTCTTTTTCATTACTTAAAGCATCATCTTCATTTATTTCAAATATTTTTTTATCAAATACTTCTAGTCCATATTTTTCATAAGCATTTATTAAGTCACTTAAAGTATTTATTTCTACATCATGAACTTTATTTTTAAAGAATTCATATTTATTCATTTTTACTACATCATTCCACAAATATAAAAATATTTTTTGTGCAAAATCTTTTGTATCTTTTAAATCATCTTCTGTGACAAAATACTGACCTATCAATTTATCATCACTATTAAAGCTATTATTTACTTTTGGAATCCATTTATTTAATGTTTCTGCAAATTCTTTCCATTGCATTTTTTCATCTCCAGGTATTTTCATTGTAAATAAATTGTCTTCTTTTGAAAAATCAATTGGTACATTAACTAGTTTCCATCTTCTTTTAAATGCTGTATCTAATATAAATACATTTTGATCACTTGTATTCATTGTTGCGTATATTGATAAATTGTGAGGAATATAAATTTTTTCACCACCTACTAATTTTTTTGCTACATCAACTTTACCTTCTTCTTCTGTTTGTAACCAATTGAATATTTCTTTATTAGTTATTGCATATTGACTATCTCCTAATTTATATCCATTTTTACTATCTTCATCCGTTTTTTTTCTTCTATCTAATAATTGAAAAATATCTCCAAAAATTGATGATGCATTTCCTCTATTTATTTCTTCTATTATTAAACAATATTGTTCGTTTTCATTATTTAGAGCTTTTTTTAATATTCTAGTAAATGGTCCTGCTTTAAATTTATATTCAATATTTGTTCCTTTTACATCAGGTAATATTTGTCCAACAAAGTCAGAATATGAATATTCTGGATGAAACAAAATTCTTTCATAGTTTTCTTTGTATTTTTTTTGTACAATTTTATCTACTAAATAACTTTTCCCACATCCTGGAGCACCATAAAATATAATATCTTGTCCTATTTCTGATATTTCTACTCTATCTTGTCCTACTTCTGATAGCTCTATTCTATCTTGTACTACTTCTGGTAACTCTTTTCTATATTCTTCAATCCTTTTTCCAATATCATTAATAAAATAATTAACAGTTAATAAATCTACATCTTTAAATCCTTTTTTTATCATTTCATTTTTTATATCATTACATATATTACATATATCTGCATATTGTTTTCCGATTTATATTATTTATATTTTTTGGAGTTTCGATTTCTAAAAATTCAAATCCCAATTGATTTGTACTATTATAAATAGCATATTTCTCTGGATTTACAAAAGTTAATATTCCACTCGTTACCGCTGTTCCTACACCTTTTATTTTAAAGTCATTCCATCTTTGTTCTATATTTTTTTCTTCGTCTAATAAATCTTTTAAATTTTTTCTTATACTTGGTAAATTATTTTTCTTAACTTGATTATTATTTCGTTTATCATATCCCCATACTTTTTCTAAATATGATAATAATTCTTCGTGTTTAATGTTTTCTATTTTATCTTTTGTTAATTTTTTAAAATGTTCTTTCTTATCCTGTCTTTGTTTTTCTTCTTTTTCATATTCTTCTTGTGTTAAATCTTTTTTATATTTATCTATTGCTTTTTCTAATTTTTCTACATTCATTAACATCTTCTCCTATTTTATAATTGAACCAACTTTTTAATAAATTTTTCCATTGTTCTTTTTATATTGTTCCATAATCTTTATACAATGTTCTCTATCTATTTGTTTTAAATCAATCATATTGTTATTACCTTTTATAAATTCGTAAATTTCATCATCTCTAAATCCTATGTTTGCTGCATCTTTTTTAGTGCAACCATAATATACTTGTTTTATATTTGCCCAAATTATTGCAGATAAACACATAGGACATGGTTCACATGAAGTATATAAAACACATCCAGATAAATCATTTGTGTTTAAAAATTTACATGCTTCACGAATTGCTACTATCTCTGCATGTGCTGTTGGATCTTTGTCTTTTAATACTTTGTTGTTTCCATTTGCTATGATTTTTCCTTCCTTATCAACTATTACTGCTCCAAATGGTCCACCTTCATTATTAACAATTGCTTTTTCAGCATTTTCTTTTGCTTTTTGCATATATTTATCTAAATATTTTTTACTCATATAAAATTCCTTCCAACATTATTTAGCCTATTTTTTTACTTTCAAAAAATGCTAATTTAATTCTACGCCATTAATTTATTAAACTTCTTTAAGATTTATTAGATAATTTAAGTTCTGCATTATCTAATTTATTATTTTTATTAAATAGCAAATTTTCAAAAAACATTATTAAATATTTGTTATCTTCTTCAATTCCATTTGAAATGTTGCTATAATTTGCTCTAACCAAAGCATTTCTAAAATACAATGAATTATCTTTGAATATTTCATTTTTTACTGACACTTCATCTGCTTGTCTTTCATTTTTATCTATTTTTTTGTTGTCAGCATTTTCATAATACTTTCTTACTTGTTCTTCAACAACCTCATAACTTTTCTTACCAACAATATTTTCAGTTGCTAAATCTACCATATATTTAGAAGGTGTAAGATTATCTACTGCTTGCAATCCAAATGCAATATTCCAGTTTAATTGACGTTCTTTAGAATCTTTGGTTTCACCAATTTTTTCATATTTAATTTTATCTAAATAGTTTTCTTTCATTGAGAACTCCTTTAATTTTATTCTTTTATAAAATTCTTTTCTGTGTCACAATATATTTCAAATGTTCTATGCCAATGGTTTCATTGAACAAATAAGCAAATTTGTTGTAATATGCTTGTCTGCTATTGTTTAGCCTATTTTTCTACTTTTAAAAAATGCTATTTTAATGCTACGCCATTCAATTTATTA
>CANRBK010000020.1 GCA_947628845.1 uncultured Clostridia bacterium
TCTTTTATTGTAAATATTTCCGTATTAGTTACCTCCATTATATTATTATTTTTATTATTTGTCAATATTTATTTTATAGTTAAATCATTTGTGTCCTCCTCTCTTTCATATATAAACTTTTCCTTTATACCTGGATTTTTTTAGATAAAAAATTTTTGAAATAAAACTTGAATAAAAATATATTATTATATTACAATAAAAAGTCGAATTTTTCAATGATTTTTCATCGCAAAATTCGACAAATGTTATTTATTTTTTTTCTCTTTTAGATTCAATTCAAATTCTTCCCATGACTTACTAAATTCATGGTTTGAAAAAGCTTCTTTTAATCCTGTAATTTGTTTTAGCCTAATAATTTCATCTAATTCCATACCTAAATGTTCTGATATCTGTGCTTCTGTCCATCCATTTTCTGTTAAAGTTAAAACAATTCTTGACATATCTATTATTTGATGTGTACCCCTAGCTCTATTATGTCTAATCGTACTTGCCATACGATTTTGTAAATCTTTTTCTATTGTCACAATTGGAACTTGTTTCAAATTTAAAAATTCTTTAGCCACGCGATATCTATGGAAGCCATCTACAACAATATACAAATCCCTTTGCTTATCATAATATGTTACAATAGGTTGTGTATAACCATCTTCTTCTATAGAATGTTTTAAAAGTTGCATCTCTGGCGGTGCTACTTTATTAGGATTATAATCATTTGCTACTACTTTATCAATATCTACCATTTTTACATTTAAAACTGGAAACTCTATTTCTTTCACTTTTAACTCACCTTCTCATTTTCACATATAGTAGTAAAATTTTTATATGTTTCACTATCAATTATTTGAAAGCCACATTTTTTATATACATCTACATATTTATTTGTTAATATGCTCTTTTTTATTTTTTCTTCTTTTTTTATATATATTAGTAGCTCCTCTAAATATTCTTCCTTATAACAATATACATTTTTTATTACTTTATTTTGAATTGAAACAAAAGCAAGAACATTATCATCTTCCATATATAAATACCATTGTTTTTTATCATCATCATAAATTCTATCATTTACTTGTTTTTCTACTAATCTTGAACCAAAAAATTTCCCCATATATTGATAAAATTTGCAATCTTTATTATTAATTTTTACTATCATACTAATTTTCCTTTCTTCTAACTACATTGTACCTATCACTTTTTGTAAAGTTTTATCATCTGTTATTGTATTTTTATTTAACAAATTATCCCATGTATGTATCAATCTTTTTAATTCTTCATCATCTGTTTTCGTTTGTGCAAATGATAATCTCTTTAAATAAAAGTCATTCTTTTCAATAGCTCTAGCAATTCTTCTCCAAGAAATTACCTTTTTTTGATTTTCTAACTTACAATCTGCAGTATCTGGAATATCTTTTAATGATACATTGTATTTTTTATTGTACCATATCATAAATTTTTTTATTTTTCGGTAATAATGCATCATTAAATCTCTATTATAAATTCCTATACTTTCTAGCAAAAAAATTGCATATTGTTGCCATGACATAAATTCAGGTTTACATGATTTTATATTTCCTAATGCTGTTGTTTTACAATAAATGTTACCAAAATTAACTCCATTCACTCTATTTAAAATTTTACTCCACGTATCATACTCCAAAGCCTTAAATTGATTTAATCCTTTTCTTTGATCATCACCATAAGGTTGACAAAGCCTTTGTTCATAAATACTAAGACCATTTTTATACATTAATTCATAAATGTAATTAAACTTTAAATCCAATTTTGATACTGCACCCCATATATCTTCAGTCTTCCAGTCATATATAGGATAAAAGTTATATACATTTATATGTTTTTCGTTATATTTCAATTTGGTTGTCCAATTATAATTTTTAAATCTAATTTTCTTTTCTTGAAAGGCAATTGTTCTAAATCTATTTAAACTTTCATCTGTTCTTATACCAATTCCACATGCTACATTCCCTTTATATTTATTTTGATACCAATTTGCAAATTGTAAAATAAAATCTTCAAATTCTTCCCCTTTTACAAACCATTTAAAAGGACAATTATCTATATTTATGGCATCCTCTGGCATATCTCTTACCCATAAATTTTTACTTTCTTCTTCCCAACATATCCATTTGGGCTGTAATACTGATACTGCATTTCTAAGTGCCATAGGTAGTGCTATATGATAAAAATCTCTTACTTGAGATAATTGTTTTAATTCTTCTATATGCTCCATTGTATGTTTATATTGTGCCTCTAGATCTATAAATAACACATCAAATTTTTTATTTAGTTTTTTTGCTACTATATTTGCAAGTTGTACCATTACTGAACTATCTTTTCCACCACTAACACTAAAATAAATATTATCAAAATTTAAAAAAATTATTTCTAATCTTTCTAAAGTAGCCTCTAATACATTTTTTTGTAAATATTTCTTTGGCATGTACTTTTTCCTTCTTTCTTTCCAAATTATACCATTTTTGGTATTTTCTGTAAAGATTTTTCGACTTTTTTAGACATATCATTTTTATTTTTTTTCATCACGCAAAATTATTTTATATTATAGTAAATTTCGGATAAATTTCCTATAATATAAAAAAGAGGCTATATTATAAATTACTTTCTTAGAAAAATAACTTATAATATAGCCTCTTTTATTGATTCATATATTTATAATTAATAATCTATTTTTTATTTACTAAATCTTTTAATGCTTTTCCAGCTTTGAATACTGGAGCTTTTGATGCAGGTATTTTGATTTCTTCTTTAGTTTGTGGGTTTCTTCCTTTTCTAGCTGCTCTTTTTCTTACTTCGAAAGATCCAAATCCAACTAATTGAACTTTTTCACCTTTTACTAAAGATTTTGTTACAACATCAACAAAAGCGTTTACTGATGCTTCAGCTGCTTTTTTTGTGTCTCCTGTTTTTGCAGCTATTGCTGCGATTAATTCAGCTTTGTTCATTTAAATTACCTCCTATAAGATTTAAAATTTATGTACTTTTATCGCCTGAACTAAGCAATAACTGTACTTTCTAATATGACTATTCGCCAACTTTCGCTAAAATCCTTCTTTTTTTCTAATAAATTTTTATTTTTTCTAGTATTCTAACAATTTTATCGCCTGCTGGCATCATTTTTATTTCTTCTTTAGTAAATATTTTTAAAGCAATTACTGATATTATATATATAATAACTGCAATAATTATCGCTATTATTGTAGCCAATCTTTCAATTATTATTCCTTTTAATGTTAAATATATAAAATATGAGCATATTCCCATAATTGTAGTAGCTAAAATAGGTTTTATAACAAATTTAGAAACTGATAAATTTAACTTTATATTTTTCCTTAGTAAAGTAAATGCTATTGAAAATGCTACTACATGGCAAGCAACAGAACCTATACATGCACCATATATTCCTATGTTAGGATTTGGTATTAATGTAATATTCAAAACCAGCTTAGTTAAAACTCCTACTCCCATTGATATTGTCGGTACCATCAATTTTCCATATCCTTGTAATGTTCCGTTAATCGTTTGATCTAAAATTATGAAAATTGTTGCTAGAGATGTTATTTGCAATATTAATGCACCATCATTAGCGTTAGGAAATAATAAATTTAATATTGGCTGTGCAAATATTACTAGTCCTACTGTACAAGGAAGTCCTATTAACATTGATACTAATAAAGAAAAAGATGTTTTTTCAGTTATAGTCTTATTATCATTTTTTGCTTTTGCAGCTGATATTGCTGGTACTAAAGCTGTTGCAAAGGCTACATTTATTGCTAATGGTAAAGTTGTTAAAGTATCAACTTTTCCCCCTAATATTCCATACAAGGCTGTTGCTTGTTCTTCTGGCAAAAAATTTTTTAAATTTCTTACTACTGTAAAAGAATCAACATTCTTGTTAATTGAAGACATTATAGCAGTTAGTGTAATTGGAATTGAAACAAATAAAATTTTCTTAATTATATCATATACTCTTTCATATTTATAATTTATAGTATTTTTAATCTCTAAAGCTATTTCTTTTCTTTCAGTCCTATAATATAAAAATAAGTAACTAAATCCTAAGAATGTAGCTAATGTTGTTGCCAAATTAGCTCCTGCTGCCATCCACTCTGTAGATACATTTGATAATATTGCAACAATTTCTACTATTATAATAGTAAGTAAAGTTTTAAAAACTTGTTCTAAAGTTTGAGATTTTGCCCCTATACTAATTTTTTGTCTTCCATTAAAATATCCTCTCATTACCGATGTTATTGTAACAAAAAATATTGCTGGTGATAGTGCTACTAAAGTCATTTCTGCTTCTGGTATTAACAACCATTTATTAGCAATTACATGTGCTCCAAAAAATAGTAGTAAACTTCCTATTAGGCCTACTATTGCAAAGGTTGCAAAAGCTATTTTAAATATTCTATGTGCTCCTTTATGATCTCCTATTGCAGTTCTCTCAGATACTAGCTTTGAAATTGCATTTGGAAGTCCTATTGATGATATCGTAAGCAATAATGCATAAATTTGATATGCACCAGCCGATATTCCATTTCCTGTATCTCCATATCCTTGTCTATTTGTCAAATATAATGTGTATATTAAACCCAATATTTTTATTAAAATTTGTGAAAACATTATTGTTACTACACCTTGCATAAAGCCTTCTTTTTTGTGCTGGCTACGTTCTTTATTTTTACTGAGCTTTTTTTTGTTTATATTTATCATTTTTCCTCCTAGATATAATGTATCTATTATAATTACTATTTCAACTTTCATTTATTATGCTAATATATTTTACTTTTACATTATAATTTTTATTTAATTTTTTATCAATAGTTTTCATAAATTTTATAAAAAATCATTGACAAATTAGCTTTTTTGTAATAAAATATTTTAGCAATATGTTAAAATGTAATTTAAATATAAACTTCTCCCCGGTGGTTTTTATTTGAATTTCATATATAAAAAAATATTAAAAATAGGAGGGTAATTATTACCATGAATAATACAACATATAGCCCAAAAAAGGCTGAAATAGAAAGTAAATGGTACATAATTGATGCAGCAAATAAGCCAATAGGTAGAGTTGCAACAGAAGCTGCTAAATTATTAAGAGGAAAACACAAACCAACATTTACACCTAATATTGATACAGGTGATCATGTTATAATTTTAAATGTAAAAGATGTAATATTAACAGGAAATAAATTAGATCAAAAAATGTATAGGCATCACTCTGGATATATTGGTGGAATGAAAGAGACTCCAGCAAGAGTAATGTTAGAAAAAAATCCAGAAAAAGCTATGACATTAGCTGTTAAAGGAATGTTACCACACAATTCTTTAGGAAGATCTCAACTTAAAAAATTAAGAGTTTATTCAGGAAATGAGCATGAAAATCAAGCACAAAAACCAGAAGTATGGGAGGTAAAATAAGATGGCTAAATCAGAAAAAATAGTTTACTATGGTACAGGTAGAAGAAAGTCTTCAATTGCTAGAGTAAGATTAGTAGAAGGATCTGGAAAAATAACAATCAATGGAAAAGATATTAATGAATTTTTTGGATTAGAAACTTTAAAAGTTATAGTAAGACAACCACTTTCAGTTACAAACACAACTGATAAATATGATGTTATTTGTTCAGTACAAGGTGGAGGATTTACAGGTCAAGCTGGAGCAATCAGACATGGTATTGCTAGAGCATTAAATGAAGCTAATAGTGAATTTAGACCTACTTTAAAAGCAAATGGATTCTTAACAAGAGATCCTCGTATGAAAGAAAGAAAGAAATATGGTCTTAAAAAAGCTAGAAAGGCTCCACAATTTAGTAAGAGATAGAATTTATAAAAAACAACCTCAAAAGTTCATATACTTTTAAGGTTGTTTTTTTATTGTATCATTATTGAAAAAAAGTATTTTATATAACATACCTATTTTTATTTCATTTTTCTAATATTATAGTAACAGGTCCATCATTAAGTAGACTAACTTTCATATCAGCACCAAAAATACCAGTTTCTACTTTTTCAATTTGTTTTTTACACTCATCAATTATATATTCATATAATTCGTTTGCCAAGTATGGTTTTGCAGCATTTGTAAATGATGGTCTATTTCCATTAGAACAATCTGCATATAAAGTAAATTGAGATACTAACAATAATTCTCCTTGTACATCTTTTATAGATAAATTCAATTTTTGATTTTCATCTTCAAAAACTCTTAGGTTAATCAATTTTTTTATTAAATAATCTGCTATTTCTTTAGTATCTGTATGTGTTATTCCTATTAGTACCATAAAACCTTTATTTATTTTTCCTACGACTTTATTTTCAACATTAACTTGTGCATTTTGTACCCTTTGTACTACAAATTTCATTTTTATCACCTATATTTTTATATCATAAAATTTGTGTATATGCAACAAAAGAGATTATGAATTTAAATTCAATAATCTCTTTTATTCTATTATAGGAAAGTTCTCCGAATTTCCTATAATAGAAAGCATTCCACAGAAAAATTGCTATGCAATTTTTCGCGGATGAACAATTTAACGTGGGCTGAATTCAAAATAAGAAAATTAACTAAATTTAAACAGCCCACTATTGTTCTATCTTTATTCTTCTTCTAAATTTTCAATTTGTATTTCTCTATTATCTTGTTTCTTTTCCATATTGTTTAATTGTTCTTCACTCATATTATCTTCATTATTTCTTATATAACCAGCTGTATTTATATATTTTTCAATAACATTTTCTAATTGTTCTTCTCTAGTTTGTTGTTCATTCACACCTTTAATTTTATCTTTCAATTCATCAATTTGTTCTTCTCTAATTTCTTGAATTTTTCTAGCATTTTCTTTATTTTCAGGATTTCCTATATGAGAATATTGTTCTAAATGTCTTTTTGTTCTTGTATGATTTTCAACTAAATTGATTAAATTATCTAATTGTCTATCTTTTTTTTCTATATCATCATTTTCAAAATTTTCCATAATAAAAAACCTCCTATTACAAATAATATAATATTATAATTTGCAATTTTTTTTAAAATAATATAGAAAATTTTGACTAGTCTGCTTTATTCCATAACTTCCATAACACTTCCACTATCTAACCCTTCTAGATTATAATAAGTATCTGGTATTTGACCTACTATCACATTTTCTGCAAGTAATACTTGATTTGCTATTCTTTCAGTTATATTATTATATGGTGTTAAAATACTAACTTCGCATTCTACTTGTAAATATACTCTATGAATAGTTTGGTTTATTCCTTGTGATGTAAATTCACTTTTCAAATCAGTTTCTACATTGCCAATTGATGATATTTTTATAGGTATTCCTGGTCCTTTTCCTGATAATAATTTAAATCCTATAAAACTTCCTAAAGGAATTTCTATGTTTTCTCTACCCTCATTATTAATTTCATTTTGTATTTTTACTGCAACATCAGAAATAATCTCATTTATAGGTCCTACATTTGATTTTATCATAATAACATTTCCAGAATTATCTTTTTCTATAGTAAATAATTCATCATATACATGTTGTTTCATTACAATAGTTGCTTGTTCATTGGAAATAATTGTTGCTATTGACTTAGCTTTATCTTTACATAATGTATCAAATATTGGTGAAATTGCATCTAATACAATTTTTATAGTACTAAATGCAATTACCATTATAATAAAAATTTTTGCAATTTTTTGTTTTTTCCTAAAACTTCTATCTTCAGTGTTAGCTGTAAATATTTTAGGAATTTTTATTCTTGGTCTAGAATATATTTTACTCATAATTTACTTCCGAAATTTTTTCAAATTTTGGAATATATAATTTTTGTCCGGGATATATTTTATCTTTATCCTCAATGCCATTTACTCTTGCAATTGAATCAATTGTACTTCCAAATTCTTTAGCTATATTCCATAGAGTATCTCCTTTTTTTACTATATAAATTATCAAACTATAATCCTGTTCTTCTCTTTCTCCATTTTCTTGAATGCTATCTATCATATTTATATTTGCCGTTCTATACATATCTGTATTTGATTGAATATCTATATTACAATTGATGTCTCCACCATCTTGAATTATAAAATCTTTATTTTTAATTTCCATGTCAATATTTGTATTTAAACTTTCTCCATTTTGCAAATTATCTATTGTATATTCAAATGGAATTTTAGCTTCTTTCACAATAATTTGTAATCTTGCATCTTGAAAGATAAATTTTAAATTTAATTCTGCTTCATATAAAATTTTCGAATTTATTTTACTTTCATTTGTAACTGAAGGAATTACTTCAACATTTATTAAGTTTAACCCCTCTATATCACTTAAATTTATTTTTTCTCTTATTTGCTTTATATCTGTTTTCTTTTGTTTGTTAGTCATTGTTACTATTTGTTTTTTATCAAATTCTAAATTTTGTATAGTGCTATACATATCCTGTATTAGATTGATTTGTTTTTCTTCATATACATAGCATGTAACTTGTATTTCTATTTCAACATAAATTGAATGTTCTTCTTGCGAATTTGGTTTAATAATTATATTTTTTATTTCATAATTGACATCACATATATTTTCTTCAGTTACATTTGGTATATCTATAAAACCTACAACTGGTATTTTATAGTTTATAGTATTTATTCTATTATCTTCAGTTAAATATGAAATTTCGATTTCAGCTTCTGATTTAGTTAATACTTTATTATAGCTAATTTTTATATCTTTGTCTACTAAACATACTTGTGCTTTTAGAATTTCAGCAAAATTATCCATACTATCTATTTTTATATTATCTTTTGCATAAATTTTTGTTTCTCCTTGACCTAACAAAGAATTTACTTTTAACTCCTCTTTTAGAATTTGAATATTGTTTTCATTTTGAATTTCATTTATTATCTCTACATCTTCATTTAAATAAACTTTTAAATTAACTTCTAACGTTGCTTTAATTCCTACTTTTCTCCCATTTATTACTTTTGCTTCTATAGATTTTATTTTTATATCTGATATTACATTCATACCTTCCTGGCAATTTGAAACATTTATATTTTCAGAAAAATCTATACTAGTGTTTAGTCCTCTTACTGTATCATCTGTTCCATCTGGCATATACATTATATATGTATTTATTGCTCCATCAAGTCTTACTTTGTCTTCTTGTGCTTCTTTTTTATAAATTGAAACAACCCCACTTGTACAAATTGTGTTCAAAATATCTGGCTTGGAATCTGGTACTATCATATCACCTTCTGCAAATATAATCTCTTTTCTTTGCGCTATCAATTTATTTATACTTAAATTCTCTTTTTGTGCTTCTACCATTTTTTACCTCCTTATAGTTTTCTTTATAAATGTATATGTCCAATTTTGTTATTTATGACAATTTATATATTTAAGTTTTTGAAGGAGTTATTATGATATTTAAATTATTATCATATTTATATTTATTTATTATATTTTCTGAAAAACTTGCTAATTCATTTGGTATAATTATTGTTGTGTAATTTTTATTTTTTAATTCCTCTATTTTACTATCAATCTGCTCTGGTTCTTTTATTTCCTCAACATTCATTCCAAGAAGCTTTGGAATCTTATAGTCTTCTTCTTTTTCATACTTTATAAAAGAAATCTTCATATTATCACCATTTATATTTTTTCCTAATAAATATATAAATAAACCCCTAATATTTATTATTTCTAATAAATATTAGGGCACTTTATATTATGCACTCTTTAATTCTAATCTCAATTTATCAGCTATCATTGCTATAAATTCTGAATTTGTAGGTTTTCCTTTTGCTGCTGAAATTGTATATCCAAAAATATTTTCAACTGTTTTTTGATCTCCTCTACCCCATGCAACTTCTATTGCATGTCTTATAGCTCTTTCAACTCTACTTGGAGTAGTGCTAAATTTATATGCAATTTTAGGATACAAACTTTTTGTAATTTGATTTATAACATCAATATCATTTACTACCATAATTATAGCTTCCCTTAAATATTGATAACCTTTTATATGTGCTGGCACACCTACCTCATGGATAATATTAGTAACTAACGCTTCTAAATTTTCTTCACTTTTTTCTCCATTATTTGGTATTTCTACATATTGTTGTTTTATTTCTTTTCCAATGAAATTATTAAGGTTTTGTCCAGGTTGAAAATTTTTTAATTCTCTTATTCTCTTTATTAGTAATTCAATATCAAAAGGTTTTACCACATAATATTCTGCCCCCAAGTTTATAGCTTTTTGTGTAATTTTATCTTGACCAACAGCAGATAACATTATGCAAATTGGTCTTTTATTAGTTTTTATCATAGTAATTTTCTCTAAAACTCCTATTCCATCTAAATGTGGCATTATTACATCTAATAGAAGAATATCTGGATTCACATTAGATAACATATCTATTGCTTCTTCTCCATCCTTTGCAATTCCTATAACTTCCATATCTTCTTGCTCATGTATATAATTAGCAAGAGTTTGACTAAATTCTTGATTATCATCTGCAATCAAAATTGTCATTTTTTCTTTCATTTTCTTTTCCCCCTAATATAAATTTTTTTCATTTGTTTTTAATCCTATGTTGATTATCTTTTGTTCTACTTGCCTAACAACAAATTAAAAGATTGTAAATTTCTTACAATCTTGATTATATTACATATTTAAATAAAATTTCCATTTTTTTACAAAAGTATTATTTTGTTATACTTTTATTTATTATTTTTTTAGATAAAAACTTTAAATTTATCAAATTAACTTTTTTTGCTTCAAAATCTTCTACTAACCTTTGATATTTATTATATTCCAACTGAATTTTACAAGCAATTATATCTGAATATTCTAAATCTTCTATAAATATATTGTTTGTTTTACAATAATATTTAAAAGCCTCCAATTTATTATATTCAATTTTTACTTCCAGTTCTTGCCCCATACATTTTTCAACTTTTTCTGATTTATTAATTGCATCCATAGTAGCATCTGAATATGCTCTAACAAGTCCTCCTGTTCCAAGCAATATACCTCCAAAATATCTTGTAACAATAGCTATTACATTGCATAAATTATTTTTTTGTAAAATGTTCAACATTGGTCCTCCAGCAGTTCCAGAAGGTTCCCCATCATCACTTGATTTTTCTATTATTTTTTCATCTTCCATAATTCTATATGCAATGCAATTATGTCTTGCATCATGATATTTCTTTTTTATTTCTTTTATAACATTTTCTGCTTCTTCTTGGCTATCTACTTTAATCAAATTACATATAAACTTTGACTTTTTTACTACTATTTCAGTTATTATATTTTCTTTTATTGTAATAAAATTTTCCATGTTACTCCTTTTATTATCATTATTTTCCTGCTGTATAACCTGTAGAATATGCTATTTGTAAGTTAAAGCCACCTGTATAGCTATCAACATCAATTATTTCACCCGCAAAATACAAGCCTGGTACTATTTTTGATTCCATAGTTTTTGGATTTATTTCTTTAATATTTATCCCCCCACTTGTAATTATAGCTTCTTCTATAGGTCTAAAGTCACTAATAGTCACATTAAAATTTTTTAAGATTTTTACAAGATTTTTTCTTTGTTGTTTTGTTACTTCATTTACTTTTTTCTCAGGTTCAATTTCAGTTTTTTTAATTATTATAGGAATTATTTTTTGTGGTAAAAGTTTATCTAAGCTATTTTTAAATTGTTTATTTTTTAGTTCTGAAAAATCTCTTAAAACTCTTTCATCTAACTTATCTTCTGTAAGAGCTGGTTTCAAATCTATTTTTAAAACTATTTTTTTATTTTTTAGTAATTGTTTAATATTTTTGTATCTTACTAAATGAGCAGAAGCACTTAATATAGTTGGACCAGATACACCAAAATGAGTAAAAATCATTTCTCCAAAATCTTCATATATAACTTTATTATTTTCTAAATTTATAATTTCAATTTTTATATTTCTTAATGATAATCCTTGTAGGTTTTTACATATATCTGTTTCATAGCATTCTAAAGGTACTAATGAAGGCTTTATTGTTGTAATTGTATGTCCCAATTCTTTAGCAATTTTATATCCATCACCAGTTGATCCAGTTAATGGATAGCTTTTTCCTCCTGTGGCTAAAATAACTTTTTCTGCTTCAAAAGTGTTATTTTCTGTTTTTACTTGTATGTATTCTTCTTTAGGAGTTATCCCTATGACTCTAGAATTATATTTTATATCTACATTTAATTGTTTTAATTTCTTTTTAAAACATTCTAATACATCTAAAGATTTATCAGTTACTGGAAAAACTCTGTTTCCTCTTTCTTCCTTTACTTCCAAGCCTTGTTCTTTTAAAAAATCTATTATATCTTTATTTGTATAATTTTTAAAACAACTATATAAAAATTGACCATTACCGGGAGTATTTTGTATAAAATCCTCTATTGGTAAAGAAGATGTTATATTACATCTTCCTTTTCCTGTTATTAATAATTTCTTTCCTAATCTTTCCATCTTTTCCAATAAAGTAACTTTATTACCACTTTCAGCTGAGTTTATAGCAGCCATCATTCCGGCAGGACCTCCACCAATTACTATAACTTTCATATTTTTCCTTTCATTTCTTGTATTGCCTTTAATATTCCAAACTTTCCATAATTATATGTAAGCCCACCTTGCATATAAGCAATAAATGGTTCTCTAATAGGTCCATCACAACTCAACTCTATAGTTGATCCTTCTGTAAATGTACCAGCAGCCATTATAACTTTATCATCATATCCACCCATTTCACTTGGAAATGGAATTACATTTGAATCTATTGGTGATCCTTTTTGAATTCCTTGGCAAAATTTTATTAAATTATTTTCTGTTCCAAGTTTTATTGTCTGTACTATATCAGCTCTTATCTCATCATATTTTGGATCTAGATCATATCCTAATTTTTCTAATATCCTACTTGCAAATATTGCAGTTTTTACACTTGCCTCTACAACTTGTGGTGCAAAAAATAATCCCTTAAGTAATTGTGTATTTTGTCCTAATGATGGTCCTATTTCTTTTCCTATTCCTGGTGCTGTCAATCTTTCTGCACATAATTCAATTAAATCTTTTTTTCCTACAATATATGCACCTGATGTTGCTATTCCTGCTCCTAAATTTTTCATTAATGAACCAACTGCTATATCTGCTCCTATTTCTATTGGTTCTTTTTCTTGCACAAACTCTCCATAACAATTGTCTACCATTATTATAACATTTTTATTTACTTCTCTAATAGCTTTTATAGCATTTTCTATTTTTTCTATGCTTAAACTTTTTCTAGTTGAATATCCTCTTGACCTTTGTATCTCTACTAACTTAACATCTTGTTTTTTTAATCTTTCTTGTATACTTTTTATATCAAAATCATTTTCTATTAGCTCAATTTGTTCATACTTAATTCCATATGCTTTTAGTGAGCTTTTACTTGGATTTTGTACACATCCTATCACAGTCTGAAGTGTATCATAAGGTGCCCCTGTTATACTTATCATTGTATCGTTTGGTCTCAATAACGCTGATAATGTTATAGCTAAAGCATGTGTTCCTGATATAAATTGTGCACGAACTAAGGCATCCTCTGCTTTAAATATATTTGCATATATTTCTTCAATTTTGTTTCTTCCAGCTTCATCAATTCCATATCCTGTTGATGAGTTTAAATGCATTTCTTGTAAATTACATTTTTGAAATGCATTCAATACTTTTAGACTATTTTTTTCACTTATTTCTTCTATATGTATAAATTGCTCTTTTATTTCTTCTTCTACTTGTCTTGATAATTTTTCTAATTCTTCACTAATTCCTATACATTCTAACATTTTCTTTATTCCTTTCATGTATCTATTTTACTATATTTACATTTAAATTGCAATTGAAGAAATCTGTTACATTAAAATAAATTGATAAAAGACTAGGAACATTGATTTTATCAACATTTCTAGTCTTTAAATATTCTTTATTATTGTTGTGAATATGGTAATACAGCAATATGTCTAGCTCTTTTAACTGCTGTAGTAATATCTCTTTGATGTTTAGCACAACAACCTGTTGTTCTTCTTGGTAATATTTTTCCTTTATCATTCACAAATTTTTTTAATTGGTCAGCATTTTTATAGTCTAATTCAAAATTTTTATCACTGCATAATATGCAAACCTTTTTTCTTTGTTTTCTGAATTTTGGGTTATAATCTTCATCATAATTTTTATTATTGTTTCTTTTTTGCTTTTTATCTGCCATTTTGTTTTTTCCCCCTCTCGTAACTTATTTAAAATGGTAAATCATCTGATGATGATGTTTCAAAGTCTGAGCCCATGCTTCCTGGCATTGTATTACCAAAAGTATTTTCAAAATCTCCTGAAGTAGCTTCTCCTTCTCTTTTGCTATCTGCAAAATATGCTTCTTCAGCAACAACTTCTGTTATATAGTGTTTTACACCTTGATCATCATCCCAAGTTCTTGTTTGAATTCTTCCAATTATACCTACTTGTTGACCTTTCTTAAAGTATTTACTACAAAATTCTCCTAATTTACTCCATGCAACAATATTTATAAAATCCGCTTGTCTTTCTTCTCCTTGTCTTACAAATCTTCTATTTACTGCCAAACTAAATGATGCAACTAGAGTATTGTTTGTTTGTGTATATCTTACTTCTGGATCTCTTGTAAGTCTTCCCATTAATATTACTTTGTTCATTTATATCTTCCTTTCCTATTTTACTTTAATTTAGGTCCCACTATTTATTTTTTATACTTCTTTTTTTACTACGATAAATTTAATTATATCATCTGTAATTCTATAAACTCTTTCAAGTTCAGCTATTGAATCTGGTTTTGCTTCAAAGTTAAATAACATATATGTACCTTCTTTAAACTTTTTAATTTCATAAGCTAATCTTTTTTTACCCATGTTTTCAACAGATTCAACTTTTCCATTTTCATTTATTAATCCTGTAAATTTTTGTTCTAAAGCTTTTAAACCAGCTTCATCAACATTTGGATTAACAATGATAACACTTTCGTATTTATTCATTATTTTCACCTCCCTATGGATTATACAACCTAACTTTTTAGTTAAGTAGAGATTTATTAAGAATAATACTTATTTCTCATTCTTAACATAGTTATTTTAACATATATTTCCTTATTTGACAATGGTTTTAAAAAAATTAGTTGATTTTTTTGTCCAAATATATTATAATATATATACATTAAAATATAGGAGGCTGTTAAATATGGCAAAAAAAATAACTTTAAGAGGACCTGTTACTTCATCCATTGTTGAGTCAACTGACGAGAATTCTTTTTTATTATTCTCAAAATGGCTCGACAGCTACAATCCACTTCCAAAGTCCCATTCAGATGAATCAGATTATTATCCTATTTCGACAGAAAATCGGCTTGCTGCATGCAGGATTAAGGCTAGGAAGTTAAATCTTAAAGTTTGCTAAATTTTAGCACCACAATAAAAAAGCTGGAGAATAATTGACCTCCAGCTTTTTTATCTATATTTTAACTTTTTAATTTCATAGATAGTAATTTAGAAATACCACTTTCTTCCATTGTAACACCATAAACTGTATCTGCTACTTCCATCGTACCTTTTCTATGAGTAATAACTAAAAATTGAGTTTGTTTTGCAAATTTCTTTAAATATTCAGCATATCTAAATACATTTACATCATCTAGTGCTGCTTCTATTTCATCTAAAACACAGAATGGTGCTGGATTTATTTTTAAAATTGCAAACAATAATGCAATAGCAGTAAACGCCTTTTCTCCACCTGATAGTAACATCATATTTTGTAGCTTCTTTCCTGGTGGTTGTACAGTAATTTCTATACCACTTTCCAAAATTTTTTCTTCGTCTTCTAGTTTTAGTTCTGCCTTTCCTCCTCCAAATAATTCTGTGAATACCTCTTTAAAGTTTTTATTAATTATTTTAAATTTTTCCCTAAATTGTTCTTTCATAATTTGTGTCATATCAGATATAACTTTCCTTAATTTACTCATTGTATTTTCTAAATCTAGTCTTTGTTCACTCATAAAGTCATATCTGTCTTTCAATGTTTTATATTCTTCAATTGAATCTATATTAACACTTCCAAGCTCTTTAATTTCATTTCTTAGGCTATTTACCTTTTTCTGTGTTAATTGAACATTTTCAGGTTTTTTATACTCTGATGTATTATTAGGAGTAAGTTCATATTCTTCCCACATTTTATTGTAAATTTCTTTTACATCTTCTTCTATTTTTGTTTTCTTAACATCTAATTTTACAAGTTGCCCTTTTAAATCTTCTATTATTTTAAATTTATCTGTTAATTGATCTTCCTGTTTTGAAAGTTTTTCATTTTTTTGACTTCTTTCTTTCTTTAATTCTTCTACTTTAGAACTGCTATTTTCAACATTTTGTTTTACTTCTTCTATTTTATTAAGAATATCTTGTATTGATTTTTCTAAACTTTCGTTATCTAATTTTATTTGTTCAATTTGATTTTTCTTATTTTTAACACTTTGATTTGCATTTTCTAATTCTTGATTAATTCTTTCTTGAATCTCTTGTATTGAAGCCTCACTTTCATCGAAAGATGATACTGAAATTTTCAAGTTAGTAATATCAAAATTTAGGTCATCTATATACTTTTGATCATCTTTATTAAGCTCAGCAAATTCATTTATAATTTTAGATAATTCTTCATTTTTAGCAGTAATTTCTTCTATTTCTTTTTCAATATTTGCCTTATTTTGCATTGCTTCTTCTTTTTGTTTTTCAAGACTTATTTGTTCTTCTTTTAATTTGTTTAAGCGTTTTTCAAATTTTTCAATATTTTCATTTATTGAAAGTACTTTTTGTTTTTCTGTAGCATATGTAATATCAATTTCTTGTAATTCTTTTTCTAAATTTGAAGAAAGCTCTAGGATACCTTCAATTGATTCTTCAAACTCTTGCTTTTCTTCCTCTAATTTTTGAATTTTTGTTTTTATATTTTTTATTTCTTTTTCAAGCTTTTCTATTTCTTTACCTCTACCTAGTATGTTTACTGTCTTTTTAGCTACTGAACCACCTGTTATTGCTCCTGATGGATTAATTAAATCACCTTCAGTTGTTACAATTCTAAATGTATAACTATTTTGCTTTGCAACTTTTATTGCTGTTTCCATATTATCAACAATAACTATTCTTCCTAATAAATTTAAAATAATTTGTTCATATTTCTTATTGTATTTTACTAAGTCTGATGCAATACCAATTATACCTTTTTCATTTCCTTTTATTTTATCTAATTTTTTACCTTTTACAGAAGATATAGGTAAGAATGATGCCCTTCCTAGATTATTTTTTCTTAAATGTTCTACCAATTTTTTAGCATCATCTTCTGTCTCTGTTACTATATTTTGAAGGCTTGCTCCTAAACACATTTCAATTGCAGTTTCTAAATTGTCTGGCACTTCTATAATATTAGCTAAGACTCCATGCATTCCTTTTCCTAATTCTTTTATGTTTTCGCAATCTAGTAATAGTGATTTAACACTTTTAATATAACCTTCCTTTTCTTTCTCAGTTTCTATTAAAAATTTTAATCTTGATTCTTTTATTCTCATTTCACTAGATAAATTATTTATGCTATCTTCAAAATTCTTTATTTTTTGATTAGCCTCTGTTCTTTTATTTGATATTTCTTCTAATGATTTTTGTGCTTTGTTTTTCTTATTTTCTATTTCGTTAAATTGTTTTGATATATCCTCTTTATTAAGTCTTGTTGCATCTAATTCGGAAATTGTTGATTGTATCTCTTGTTTTATTTGTACTTGCCTTTTTTCATAGTTTTGGTAATTTATATTTTGTGTATTTATATCTGATTGTAATTCGTATTTCTTATCTGTATTTTTCTCCACTATTTTTTTATGTTCTTCTATTTCTAATTCTTTTGATGATAATTTTTGTGTTATCTTATCTAGTTCTGCTTGTTTTTCACTTAACTCTTTTTCAAATTTTTCCTTATTCTGTTTCAAGTTATCTTTTCTAGCTTCTTTTTGATTAATTTCTTCTTTTAATTCAATAATTTTATTATTTTGTTCTTCTATTTCTTTAGCATATCTTTCACTATTTTCATTATTACTTGTAATTCTCGTTTTTGCTACACTTATATCTGAATTAAATTGTTCAATTTGTTTTTGACTTTCAAATCCTATATTTGACATATTTTCAATTTCTTCAGTTATGCTATCTATACTTGATTTTAATTCCTCTTTTAAAGTTTTTATTTCTTCTAATTTCTGTTCTTCTGTATTACATTGAGATTGCATTACTTCTATTGTTTTTACTAATTCTTCTAACTCTTTTTTATATTTTTCAATATTATATACAAATAGACCAATTTCAATATTTTTTAATTCTTCTCTTAAATTCAAATATTTTTTTGCTTTATCTGCTTGCATTTGTAATGGTTCTAAATTACCTTCTATCTCTGATAATATATCATTTATTCTAAGAAGATTTAATTTAGTATGTTCCAACTTTTTTTCAGATTCTTCTTTTCTTGTCCTATATTTTACAATACCTGCAGCTTCTTCAAATATATGTCTTCTGTCTTCAGATTTATTGCTTAAAATTTCATCAATTTTTCCTTGTCCTATAATTGAGTATCCGTCTTTTCCTATTCCTGTATCCATAAATAATTCTAAGATATCTTTTAATCTACATGGTACTTTATTTATAAAATATCCTGTTTCTCCACTTCTGTATATTTTTCTTGTTACAATAACTTCAGTATATTCAATTGGTAATATTCCATCAGTATTATCAAATACTAAAGAAGCCTCTGCAAAACCTAAAGACTTTCTATTTTGAGTACCTGAAAATATGACATCTAAAGATTTTGCTCCTCTTAAAGATTTCATACTTTGCTCTCCTAATACCCATCTTATTGCATCTGATATATTACTTTTTCCTGAGCCATTTGGTCCAATAACTGTTGTTATTCCTGGCATTAGCTCTATAATAGTTTTATCTGCAAAGGATTTAAATCCTTGTAATTCTAATCTTTTTAAATACATTTATCTCAACCTTTCGCTTTGCTTTGAAAGCATACTATTTTCTTTTGTCATTTTACTATAAAAAACAACAAAAAGCAAGAAATTTTTCTTGCTTGATTTATTATATTTATTCATCTAATAACGTTATTTTACATTCTCCGTTTCCAGTATGTGTTGATGTAAGAGTTTTGCATTTTTTTAGGTAATTTTCTGCTATATATCCTGAACCACCTCCGGCTCCTCTCCATCCAGAAGCACCTCCATAAAATCCTCCGGCCACCACCTGAAAAAATACCAGTAGGTCCTTCTCCACCTTTTCCGAAACTTGCCGAACCAGCTCCACTGCCTCCTTCTGTTTGCGTTCCACCTTTAGCATCTTTAGCACCTCCAGAATTTATTGGTGTTGTACAATCACCTCCTGTAAGGCCTCCTCCAGATCCTCCTATTCCATAGTCTGAAGAAAACCAATTAGCTGTTGATGCTCCGACCTCCTCCTGCAACCATTATTATATCTTGTTTATATTCTTCTAAACTTGCTAATAAGCCGTTCTCTTAAAGCTATATGTGTAGCTCCTCCTCCAGTTCCTCTCCTTTCATGGTCATCACCCCATGTTCCTATAATTGCTCCTCCTCCATTGTATCCTCCATCAGCTTTGCCTACTATAATATTTCCTTTTCCTGCTCCTCCTAAATATATATACAATGTTTTATTTTGTGTTGGTTTATATATCCCAAATGAATATCCTCCATATCCTCCTTGAAGTGTAGTAGAATAAGATCCTCCTTGTGCTCCGTAGCATTGTATAAAGTAGCTTTTGTTTTCCTTAGCTTCAAAGGTATAATATGGATGTTCACCTTCTACATAATTTAATATTTCTGTTGCCCTTATATTTATATTGTTGAAAAAACTTGGACTTTGTTCACTAATATATATTTTTTCAAACCATTTATCATTATATATCATTATTTTTTTAGCTGAGTATTCATTTTTAGCTAGTTCTTTTAACATTTCTTGACTTTGTATTGTTGTTTCTATTATTTCATCTGATGAATTTAATAAACAATCTAGGGCTTCTTCATGAGATCCTACTGCTTTTGTTACTTCACTATCTTCTAATGCCTTTTCATAACTTTCATATTTAGTTTCATCTAATCCTGCTAGCCTTAATATTTCTCTCCATTCTTCGTTCAATTCTATGTATATATTTTCTTCTACTTCTTGTTTTTTTTCTTTTGATTTTATTTTAAATTTATATTCTTCACTTGCATTTATTTCATAATCTATTCCTACTATTTTTTTTCCGTTTGCATATAATATATCTCCATTTGGATATTTTATATAATCTATCCCTTCTTCATCTTGCATTTTTATTAATATTTTTAATCTTCCTTCTCCCATGTATTCTTTTATTTCATATTTTAATAATTCTTCTTGCTCTGGTTTAATTATATATTGGGTAATTTGTGGCATTACTACATTAACCATTATTGTACTAATACATAACAGAATTATTATCAGTATTAATATTAGTATTTTTTTATTTTTGAAAATTTGCTTTAATTTATTTTTCTCTTTTATCATTAAATTTTCTCCTATCCCATTATATATTCATTAACATTAATGTTTTTGTACTGCTTCATTTACTTTTCCTAATAATCCATTTTCTTTTAATTGTGATATTGTACCTCCTGCTAATATTAATAATATTATTATAGTTATCACTAGCGTTACTAAAGTTATTCCTTTGTTTTTCTTTTCCACTTTAATTTCTCCTCCTTAGTTATTATATTATTATATTATTTATTAATTCAATACAAATAATATTTTTAATTTATAACTATTTTACATAATAAAACTGAAGGATAATATTTCGCAATTTTAGTTAATATAAAGCACTACTCGAAAACCAATTGAAGCATCAGATTCACTAACTGCTCTCTCACCATAACGATACGCAACACAATAGTCTCTACTGTTATTCCAGAAACATCCTCCTCGAAATACACGACGTTGACCGCTAGTTGCATAATGTGAATCTTCTTCTGTCCATTCCCATAAATTACCTGCTATATCAAATATATGATATTTTTCTGTTACACTACTTGCACCTGTTGTTAATAACTCTCCATCATTATTTGGATTATTTTTGGTACTTCCTTTGGTTGAAGTACCATCAACTGGTTCAAATTTAGATAATGTCGAACTTTGACCATTATTGTTATGTCCTGTTGCTTTTCTACCTGTATATTCTATTATATTATTACAATGATTTCCCCAAGTACCACTATCCATTATATCATCTTCAGATATTTCTGTTTTATTTTTCATAGTATTTAATATTACATCCCATTGTGTTCCTGTAATTAACCTACTACTTACATAATCATTATTTTTCATACTTTCTGCATTTGCTTTTGCATGTGTCCAATCTATATAGTCCCATGGTATTAAATTTGCTTTACTTTGTGGTGTATTATATACATTATATGTTGAGGTATCCTCTTTCATATCAATGGCAAGTCCTGCTTCATATCTTCCTACATAAAATCCACCATATTTTTCAATTTGTGCTAATTCTGCTCCTGAAGTTGTATCATCCCATCCTCCATATTCTTTGTTCCAATTTGTTTTTTTATATTCACTTATTGTACAAGGAATCCATACAAATTGATTTCCCTTTAAATTTGTTGTATAACTATATGCTGTTTTATCTGTTTTTCCATCATATTTATCATCTTCATTATCAGATATGATTACACCATTACTGAAATTTCCTCCTACATACCAAAATCCATATGGAACTGGCACTGCATTTCCTTGTCCATCTGATACTGCATATACTGATGCTACTTCCGTTTCTTCTTTTATTTCTTCTCCATTTTCTGTATTTATATATCTAACTCCTTTTTTTAGCCATTCTTCTTTTAATGCTACTTTTTTGCCTGCTTCTGTCTGTGCTGTTACTGGTGGCAATTTATTACTTCTTCCCTCTCCGTATCACTTCTCCTGTTTCTTTTATTGTAAAATTATATCCATCTACTACTATTTTTAAATCAAACTCTACTTTATCTACTTTTTCATATAAACCTTCTATTTGATTTACATTTTGTTTCAATAATTCTTTATTTAAACTTCCTGTTTCATCATATGATGCCATTACTGCTAATTTTACTTTTTCTTCAGCTCTTGCATATTTATCTTCTTCGCTTGCTTTACTTACTTTTTTTAATAATCCATTTTCTCCTAATAAACTTACTAGTGTTATTCCTGCTAGTATTAATAATATTATTATTGTTATCACTAGTGCTACTAAAGTTATTCCTTTGTCAGCTCTATTCTTTAATTTCATTTGTTTTCCACCTTTCTTTTGTTTATTATATATATAATTTTTATATATTATGTAACATAGTTATTACATATTTACTGATTACTATTTTAACATTTAAATTTTTTTTTGTAAATTACTATTTTTATATTTCATATATTTTTTTTATTTAAATTCATAAGCATTTTTCGACCTAATAGTACAAAAAAAATCTTGACATGAATATGTATTTAGCATATACTAAACACATAAAAATGTAATGTAAAAAGGAGGCATTTACATGAGCAACTTAATTGAAATAAGATGGCATGGCAGAGGCGGTCAAGGTGCAAAAACAGCATCATTATTACTAGCCGATGCAGCATTTAACACAGGAAAATATATTCAAGGTTTCCCTGAATATGGTCCTGAAAGAATGGGAGCTCCAATTACTGCATATAACAGAATTAGTGATACCCCAATTACAGTTCATAGCAATATTTATGAACCAGATTATGTAGTTGTTGTTGATGACACATTATTAGAATGTGTTCCAGTAACAGAAGGATTAAAGGAATCAGGTGCAATAGTTATTAACACAACAAAATCACCAGATTATTTAAAAAATATTTTGAAAGGTTATAGTGGTAGTATTTACACAATAGATGCAAGAAAGATATCCACAAAAGCACTTGGAAAATATTTCCCAAATACTCCTATGCTTGCAGCAATAGTAAAAGTAAGCGGAATTATGAGTGATGAAGCATTATTAGAAGATATGAAAGGTTCTTTTAAACATAAATTTGCAAAAAAACCTGAAGTTATTGAAGGAAATATGAAAGCTTTAGAACTTTCTTTAAAGGAAGTACAAAAAATTCAATAAAAATAGAGAGAGGAGATAAAACACATGACTAATATAGATAAAACAACACCTATGGAAGATTTAACAATAGGTGGCAATATTTATACA